>JAEKLZ010000079.1 GCA_019508225.1 Inquilinus limosus
CGGATGCAGCCGGGCGTCGTCTACACCACCTTCCACCATGCCGAGACCGGCGCCAACGTGGTCACCACCGACTATTCCGACTGGGCCACGAACTGCCCGGAATACAAGGTGACGGCGGTGCAGGTGCGGCGGGTGAACCATCTGTCCGACTGGCAGATCGGCTATCGCGAGCTGCGCGAGAAGACGATCCAGATCGAGCGTCCGCAAGAGGCGGCGGAGTAGCCATGGCCCTGCCTCCCACCGACCTGCGCGTGCCGGCCCGGCGGCTGACCCGGGACGACCGGGCCGAGCCGGTGGAGGAGGTGGTCGCGGCCGAGGTGCCGGTGGCGCTGGTCTATAACGGCCTGTCCTACGCCGTGATGATGGCGTCGCCGGCGGATCTGGAGGATTTCGCTCTCGGCTTCAGCCTGACCGAAGGCCTGGCCGATGCGCCGTCCGACCTGACGGTCGAGGAGGTCGTGGGCGACGAGGAGCGCGGCATCGAGGTGCGGATGGCGCTGCGCGGCGCGCAGTTCTCGCAGATGCTGCAGAAGGTGCGGACCATCACCGGCCGCACCGGCTGCGGCATCTGCGGCACCAGCGATCTCGACACCCTGCACGGCCGCAAGCGCCGCGCCCCGAAGCCGATCGAGGTCGAGCGGGCGGCGGTGCGCCGGGCGTTGCGTGACCTCGACGGGCTGCAGGACATCCGCAGCCGCACCGGCGCCGTCCACGCCGCCGCCTGGGCCGACCACGAGGGCCGGATCCGGCTGGTGCGCGAGGATGTCGGCCGGCACAACGCGCTCGACAAGCTGGTCGGCGCCCTGGCCCGGGCCGATATCGACGCCGGCCAGGGCTTCTGCGTCATCACCAGCCGCTGCAGCTTCGAGATGGTGCAGAAGACGGCTGCGGCCGGGATCCCGATCCTGGTCGCGATCTCGGCGCCGACGACGCTGGCCATCGATACGGCGAAGGCGGCCGGCGTCACCCTGATCGCCTTCGCCCGCGGCGACGGTATGACCGCCTACACCGATTTTTCTTCCCTGCATCCAGCCCCCCTTCTTCCAAACAGGGTCGAAGCATGAGCGGCAGCTCCGACAAGATCACCCGCATGGCGAACCAGATCGCCAGCTTCTTTGCCTCTTATCCCCAGGAGGAGGCGGTGGCCGGCGTGCGCAAGCACATCAAGGATTTCTGGGAGCCGCGGATGAAGGACCAGATCCGCGCCCAGGTGGCGGCCAAGAACGCGGAGTTGAGCCCGCTGGTGGTCGAGGCGGTCGAGACGCTCCCTCGCTGAAAGCGCGTCCCTGCGGTGGACGGCGGGCCGTGGCCGACTATGATGGCGGCCGGGCAAAGCCGGGGGCCGCATGGGGTCGATCACCGCGTCGGTCAAGCGCTACGAGGTGTGGCTCGAGGAGCAGCTCGGCCGCCAGCTCGTGCAGGCCGACCTCGACCGCAAGCATCGCCGGATGGAGGACAGCGACTTCCTCTTCCTGCGCGCCACCTGCTTCCGCTGGACCGAGACCGCGCATGAGCTGTGCCCCGGTCTGATGGACGCGCCGCGCGTGATCGCGGTGGGGGATGCCCATATCGGCAATTTCGGGCTGTGGCGCGATGCCGACGGGCGGCTGATCTGGGGTGTGAACGATTTCGACGAGGCGGCCGAGACGTCCTACGCCCTCGATCTCGTCCGCCTGGCCGCCAGCGCCCTGCTGGCGCGCGGCCGCGACCGCTCGGTCTCGATCGACGAGATCTCCGCCGCCATCCTCGGCGGCTATGTCGAAGGCTTGCGGGCGCCCGCCGCCTTCGTGCTGGAGCGCCGGCATCTCTGGCTCCGCGACCTGGTGCTGGCCAGTGACGAGGAGCGCGAGCGGTTCTGGTCGGCGCTGGAGCAACTGCCGCGCGCGCCGGCGCCGCGGGCCTATCGCGAGGTCCTGGCCGCGGCCTTGCCGGATTCGGATCTCACCATGACCACCGCCCGCCGGGTGGCCGGGCTCGGCAGCCTGGGGCGGCCACGCTGGGTCGGGATGGCCGATTGGCATGGCGGGCCGGTGGCGCGCGAGGCCAAGCCGCTGCTGCCCTCGGCCTGGTCGCTGGTTCAGGGCGGCGACCGCAAGCTGCGCTTCGCCGAGATCGCCTTCAGCAAGTTCCGCATCGCCGATCCCTGGCTGAAGCCGCGCAAGGGCGTCGTCGTCCGCCGGCTGGCGCCGAACAGCCGCAAGCTCGATTTCCCGGCCCTGGCCGATCCCGGCTTGATGCGGCGCCTGCTGACGGCGATGGGGGCGGAACTGGCCAATCTGCACTCCGCCCGCCGCTCGCGCGCCCGCGCCATCGCCGGGGATCTTGAGGCGCGCAAGCCGGCCTGGCTGCGCGACGCCGCCGGCAGGGTCGCGGATGCGACGCGGCAGGACCGGGTGGCCTGGCGAGGCCGACGCTGAGGATGGATTGAGGAGAGGGCGATGCAGCGCATGGGCATGTGCATCCGGCTGAAGCCGGGGGCGGTGGCGGAGTATCTGCGGCTGCATCGGGCCGTCTGGCCCGAGGTACTGGCGATGATCAGCGCCTGTCAGATCCGCAACTACTCGATCTTCCTGAAGCAGCCGGAGAATATCCTGTTCGCCACTTGGGAGTATCACGGGGCGGATTTCGCCGCCGACATGGCACGAATGGCGGCCGATTCGAAGACGCGGGAATGGTGGGCGCTGTGCTCGCCCTGCCAGGAGCCGTTCGAGACCCGGGAGGAGGGGGAGTGGTGGGCGATGATGCCGGAGGTCTTCCACCACGACTGACATCCCTTGCTCCATCGTGAAGCCCGCGTGAACCGCGGCTGAGGGACTGCAAAAATCCGATGTGGGACCTCCCAAATGGGGGTGTCGGGGCGCTGCCGGATCAATGACACTCCGATTACCGCCTCGACCCCGTCGAGGTGGCCGGCGAAGGCTTCGCCGGACTGACTCCATTGCTCCACTTCAGGGCCGGCCCGCACCGCAACCGGGCCGGCCTCTTTTATCCGGGCCACTTTTATCGGGGGCAGGAGGCGCAAAAGGAAACGGCGCCTCGGGAGGGCGCCGTCGTACCGGTTGGAAATGGTCGGAGTGAGAGGATTCGAACCTCCGGCTTCTACGTCCCGAACGTAGCGCTCTACCAGGCTGAGCTACACTCCGTTGCACCGGCGGTTGGGCTTATAGCGAGACTGGCGGGGGGCCGCAAGGGCTGTGACGCAGTTTCGTCAGAAATCCCGCTCGACGACGAATTCGACCACGTCCTCCAGCGCCTGCCGCATCGGCGAGGCGGGCAGGAGGCGGATCGCCCGCAGCGCGCTCTCGGCATGGGTGCGGGCCGCCGCCATGCTGTCGGCCAGCGCGTCGTGCCGCTGCAGCAGGGCCACCGCGTGGTCGAGATCCTCCTGCTCGGCCTGCTCACCATCCTCCAGCGTCCGGCGCCAGAAGCCGCGTTCTTCCTCGCTGCCGCGCTCCATCGCCAGAATCACCGGCAGGGTGATCTTGCCCTCGCGGAAATCGTCGCCGATGGTCTTGCCCAGCCGCGCCTGGCGGGCGGAATAGTCCAGCACGTCGTCGACGATCTGGAAGGCGATGCCCAGCTCGGTGCCGAAGCTGCGCATGGCGGCGCATTCGGCCGGGCTGCGGTCGGCCACCACCGCGCCGATCTCGCAGGCCGCGGCGAACAGCTCCGCCGTCTTGGCGCGGATGATCCGCAGATAGGTGTCGCGGCTGGTCACCGTGTCATGTGCGGCCGACAGCTGCAGCACCTCGCCCTCGGCGATCACGGCCGAGGCGTTGGCCAGGATGCGCAGCGTGTCGACCGATCCGTCCTCGACCATCACCTGGAAGGCGCGGGAGAACAGGAAGTCGCCGACCAGCACGCTGGCCTGGTTGCCGAACACGACATTCGCCGAAGCCTGGCCGCGGCGCAGGTCGCTCTCATCGACCACGTCGTCATGCAGCAGGGTGGCGGTGTGGATGAATTCGACCGCGGCGGCTAGGCCGACATGGCGCTGGCCGCGATGGCCGCACAGCCGGGCCGAGGCGAGGGTCAGAACCGGCCGGATGCGCTTGCCGCCCGAGGCGATGAGATAGCCCGCGAGCTGCGGGATCAGGTCGACCGAGCTCTGCATCCGCTCCAGGATCAGGGCGTTGACCGCCTCGAGATCCGCGGCGACGAGGGTGGTCAGGCGGTCGAGCGCGCCGGTGTCGGCGGTCGGCTCCGGCGGCAGGGACTCGGCTCTCGTCGCTCCAAGACTGGCGGTCAAGCCCGGCTCCTCAACATCCACATTCCGATCTCCGGCACCGGCGTGCAGCGGGGCAGCGATCCGGACCGGATTGTGTCACCATGACGCTTGTGTGCGCTGCATAAACGAGAAACTGGCCCCGTGAAAGAGCTTCTGCGAACCAATGACCCGGTCCGGCTGTCCTTCCTGACGGCTCTGCTGACCGATGCGCGCATCGAAAGTGTCATTCTTGATATGCACACATCGGTGCTGGAAGGAAGCCTAGGCATCTTGCCGCGCCGCCTGATGGTGACGGCCGAGGACTGGAGCAAGGCGCGGTATGTCCTTCAATCCGCTGGGGAAAGCCTGCCGGATGCCTGATGCCGCGGAGACCGCGGCCAGCGAGGACCGGCTGCTCGGCGGGCGCGTCCGCCTGCGGCAGCCGCGGGACGGCTACCGGGCCGCGATCGATCCGGTGCTGCTGGCCGCCGCGGTGGCGGCCGGTCCCGGCGAGCGGGTGGCCGATCTTGGCTGCGGCGTCGGCGCGGCGCTGCTCTGTCTCGCCGCGCGCTGCCCAGAGGTCTCGGTCACCGGCGTCGAGCGTGATCCCGGCCAGGCGGCGCTGGCGCGTGACAATCTCGGGCTGAATGGGTTCGCGGGCCGCGCCGCGATCGTCGAGGCCAGCGTCTCCGACCCGATCCCCGGCGCGCCCTTCGACCGGGTGATGATGAACCCGCCTTTCCTGCCGCCCGGTCGCGGCCGCGCCTCCGCCCATCCGGTCAAGGCGGTGGCGAATGTCGAGGACGGGCTCGATCTCGCCGGCTGGGTTGCCGCCGCGGCCCGGGCGCTGAAGCCGCGCGGCTGGCTGACCCTGGTCCATCGTGCCGACCGGATCGACGAGATCTGCGCCGCGTTGCGGCCCGGCTTCGGCGCGCTGACGCTGTTCCCGCTCTGGCCCCGGGCCGGGGAGTCGGCGCGGCGGGTGCTGGTGCAGGCCCGGCGGGGCGCCCGGGCGCCCGCGGTGCTGGCCGCCGGGCTGGTGCTGCACGAGGCCGATGGCGGCTATACCGAGGCGGCGCAGGCGGTGCTGCGCGACGCGGCGCCGCTGGCGCTTTGAAGCGCCGGACCTTTTGCAATCGCGTCCGGACGGGCCATATGCTCCCGGCAGAAACCGATCGAGAGCGCATCCATGGGTCTCCTGTCCCGACTTCCCTTCCTCGGCCGCGGCGACGGACCGCTGGTGACCGTGCTGCCGCTGCGCGGCGTGATCGGGGGCGGGCGCGGATTGCTGGCCCAGGGCCTGTCGATGGAGAAGCTGGCCCGCCCGATCGCCGCCGCCTTCGCCCCCAAGCGCCTGGCCGCGGTGGCGCTGCTGGTGAACTCCCCGGGCGGGTCGCCGGTGCAGTCCTCGCTGATCGCGCGCCGCATCCGCGACCTGGCGGATGAGAAGAAGGTGCCGGTCTACGCCTTCGTCGAGGACGTGGCCGCTTCGGGCGGCTACTGGCTGGCCTGTGCCGGCGACGAGATCTGGGTCGACGACAGCTCGATCGTCGGCTCGATCGGCGTGGTCTCTTCCGGATTCGGCTTCCAGGATGCGATCGCGCGCATCGGCGTCGAGCGCCGGGTCCACACCGCCGGCACGCGGAAATCAATCCTCGATCCGTTCCAGCCGGAGCGGCCGGAGGACCTGGCCAAGCTGGAGGAGCTGCAGCGCGACATCCACGCCGCCTTCATCGCCCATATCCGGGCCCGGCGCGGCGGCCGGCTGACGGCGGATGACGCCACCTTGTTCACCGGCGAGTTCTGGACCGGCGCGAAGGGCCGCGCCCTCGGCCTCGCCGACGGCATCGGCCACGCCCATGCCGTGCTGCGCGCCAAGTTCGGGCCGAAGGTGCGGCTGCGGCTGGTGCAGCAGCAGACCGGCTGGCTGCGCCGGCTGACCCGGGCCGACAGCCTGGCCGCCGCCGCTGTGGACAGCGCCGTCGGCGCGGTGGAGGATCGGCTGCTCTGGTCCCGCTACGGGATGTAAGGATTCCGATGCTCGGCAAGATCCTCGTCGCGATCGCCCTCGTTGTCGGCGTGCTCTGGCTGATGGGCATGGCCCGCCGCGTTGGCGTCGCCCGCGAGACCGCGGCGCGGCGGGACGCGCTGTCGCAGCAGCATCGGGCGCGCAAGGCGAAGGGCACCGAGGACCTGGTCCGCTGCCCGAGCTGCGGCGCCTACCATGCCGACGGCCTGAGCCACCGCTGCGAGGGGTAAGTTTGCACTGATCCTGTCAGTGCGGTACCCTTACAAGGTTCGTGCGGGAGCTTGCTCGATGGCTGACACCAATTTCACCTTCCGGGTCGACGAGGATCTGAAGGCCGAGTTCGCCAGGGCCGCCAGAGCCAATGACCGCCCAGCGTCCATCTTGTTGCGCGACTTCATGCGCGACTATGTGAATCGGAACCGCGAGAAGTCGGAGCACGACACCTGGTTTCGTGCCGAGGTGGAGCAGGGGCTGCGCGAGGCCGACGATCCGGCCACGAAGTGGATTCCGCACGAGCAGGTCGTGGCCGAGACACGGGCCCTGATCGACCGCATCGCCGCTGAGAAGAAGCGGCGTGCAGGTTGAGTGGTTGCCACCTGCGCAGCAGAACCTCGCCGAGATCGTCGGCTACATAGCCACCGACAACTCCGTCGCTGTGGCTTATGAGGTGCACGGCGAGATCACCGGGCAGGTAGACCATCTTCGGGACAATCCGTATCTCGGACGGCTTGGCCGCATAAGGGGAACCCGCGAACTGGTGATTAACCGGACACCTTACATCGCCGCTTATCGCATCGTCGGCGATGTCGTGCAGGTGATCCGTGTGCAGCATGGGGCCCAGCGCTGGCCCAGACGGTTCTGACCCTCCCGCGCTTGAAGCCTCCCGCCCGGCGCCCTATGGTGCGCGGCCTCACCCTAGCGCCAGCCGAGACATGCCGACGGTCGCCCCACCCCCGAAGAGTTTCCAGGAGATCATCCTGCGGCTGCAGAATTTCTGGGCCGCCCAGGGATGCCTGATCCTGCAGCCTTACGACATGGAGGTCGGCGCCGGCACCTCGCACCCGGCGACGACGCTGCGATCGCTCGGCCCCGACCGGGTCTGGAACGTCGCCTATGTCCAGCCCTCGCGCCGGCCGAAGGACGGGCGCTACGGCGAGAACCCGAACCGGCTGCAGCATTACTACCAGTTCCAGGTGCTGATGAAGCCGGCGCCGGCGGATGCGCAGGACCTGTATCTGCAGAGCCTCTACGCCCTCGGCATCGACCCGGCGGTGCACGACATCCGCTTCGTCGAGGACGATTGGGAGAACCCGACGCTCGGCGCCTGGGGCCTCGGCTGGGAGGTCTGGTGCGACGGCATGGAGGTCACCCAGTACACCTATTTCCAGCAGGTCGGCGGCATCGAGTGCGACCCCGTGCCGGTCGAGCTGACCTACGGGCTCGAGCGGCTGGCGATGTACCTGCTGAACGTGAAGAGCGTCTACGACCTGCCGTTCAACGACCCGCAGAAGCCGGGCGCGAAGCTGTATGGCGACGTGTTCCTGCAGGCCGAGCGCGAATACTCCGCCTATAATTTCGAGCATGCCGACACCGCCATCCTGCTGCAGCACTTCAAGGATGCGGAGCAGGAGTGCAAGGCCCTGCTGGAGCGCCGGCTGGCGCTGCCGGCCTATGACCAGTGCCTCAAGGCCGGCCACAACTTCAACCTGCTCGACGCCCGCGGCGTCATCTCCGTGGTCGAGCGCGCCGCCTATATCGGCCGGGTGCGCGACCTCGCCCGGGCCTGCTGCGCCCTTTGGGTGGTGACCTCCAAAGAGCATCGGGAAGGGGTGCGCTGAAGTGGCCGAATTCCTGCTCGAACTCTTCTCCGAGGAGATCCCGGCCCGCATGCAGGCGCGCGCCGCGGAGGATCTGAAGTCGCTCGTCACCGAGGCGCTGAAGGCGGCCGGCCTGGCCTTCGACCGCGCCGAGGCCTTCGTCACGCCGCGCCGCCTGGCGCTGGTGGTCGACGGCCTGCCGGCGGTGCGCCCCGACGTGGTCGAGGAGCGCAAGGGGCCGAAGGTCGACGCGCCGCAACAGGCGATCGACGGCTTCCTGAAGGCGACCGGGCTGACGCTGGACCAGTGCGAGCAGCGCGACACGCCGAAGGGCAAGATCTGGTTCGCCAGCCTGACCATTCCGGGCGGCCCGACCGCGGATTTGCTGCCGGAGGTGATCCGCAAGGCGATCCTCGGACTGCCCTGGCCGAAATCGATGCGCGCGGCGGAGCAGGTGGTGCGCTGGGTGCGCCCGCTGCACCACGTGCTGGCGCTGTTCGACGGCAAGCTGGTGCCGTTCCGCTATGACCTGCACAAGCCGGATATCGACGGGTCGGGCGAGGGCGCCAAGGCCGCCGTCGATTCGACCGTCGGCCATCGCTTCATGGCGCCGGGCCGGATCACGGTCACCGGCTTCGCCGACTACAGGGCGAAGCTGCGCGACGCCCATGTCGTGCTCGACCGCGAGGAGCGGAAGGCCGCGATCAAGGCGCAGGTCGAGCAGCAGGCGAAATCGGCGCGCCTCACGCTGCGCGACGATCCGGGCCTGCTGGAGGAGGTGGCGGGGCTGGTCGAATGGCCGGTGGCCTATCTCGGCCGCATCGACGACGCCTTCATGGCGGTGCCGGAGGAGGTGCTGGTCACCTCGATGCGCACGCATCAGCGCTACTTCGCCCTGGAAAGGTCGGACGGCAAGCTGGCGGCGCGCTTTGCGGTGGTCGCCAACACCGAGACCAAGGACGGCGGCGCCACGGTGATCGACGGCAATGAGCGGGTGCTGCGCGCCCGCCTGTCGGACGCCAAGTTCTTCTGGGACCAGGACCGCAAGACCCCGCTGGAAGGCCGGGTGAAGAGCCTCGAGCCGATCATCTTCCATGCCAAGCTGGGCAGCGTGGCGCAGAAGGTCGAGCGCATGGCCGCTCTGGCTGCCGCCCTCGCCCCCGCGCTGGGGGCGGATCCGGCCCAGGCCGACCGGGCCGCGCGGCTGGCCAAGGCCGACCTGACCTCCGAGATGGTCGGCGAGTTCCCGGAGCTGCAGGGGCTGATGGGCCGTTACTACGCCCTGGCCCAGGGCGAGCCGGCTGACGTGGCCGAGGCGATCGCCGACCACTACAAGCCGGTCGGCCCCAGCGACCGCTGCCCGACCGCGCCGGTCTCGATCGCCGTGGCCCTGGCCGACAAGCTCGACACCCTGGCCGGCTTCTTCGCCATCGACGAAAAGCCGACCGGCAGCCGCGACCCCTATGCGCTGCGCCGCGCCGCGCTGGGCGTGATCCGGCTGATCGTCGACAACACGCTGTCCCTGCCGCTGCGCGCGGCCTTCGGCGCGGCCTGGGACGCCTATCGCGTCGACGGGCTGCGCGACAGGGCGGTGGTGGTCGAGGATCTGCTCTCCTTCATCGCCGACCGCCTCAAGGTGGCGATGCGCGAGAGGGGCGTGCGCCACGACCTGATCGACTCGGTCTTCGCCGTCGGCGGCGAGGACGACCTGCTGCGCCTGCTCGGCCGGGTCGACGCCCTGGCCGCCTTCCTCGGCAGCGAGGACGGGGCGAATCTTCTGACCGCCTATCGCCGGGCCGGCAATATCGGCCGCATCGAGCGCAAGAAGGATGGGGTGGAGGGCTTCGGCGAGGTCGATTTCCGGCCGCTTCGCCATGGCCGAGGAGCGGGCGCTGTTCGAACGGCTGGAGGCCGACGCGCAGCCGTTGCGCACGGCTCTGGTCGCCGGCGATTTCGCCGGGGCGATGACCATGCTCGCCGGCTGGCGGCCCGCGGTCGACGCCTTCTTCGATGCGGTGCTGGTCAACGACCCGGACCCGGCGCAGCGCCGCAACCGTCTGGCGCTGCTGGAGGATCTGGCGCGGTCGATGGACGCGGTCGCCGATTTCTCGCGGGTCGAGGGATAGGGTTCGCAGCAGCGGAAACGGCAGATTCGTTCGCCCGGTCGGGCCGAGGGTGACCGTATCTGCAATTTGGGCAGCGACTGGTGGAACTCTGTTTATCCACTATGCCCGCTTATCAGGTGCGTGCCGGTTTCCGTCTTCGTCCTTAGCAATTCACAATTCCTCGATGTTGCGTTGCA
Source organism: Inquilinus limosus (assembly GCA_019508225.1). Lineage (GTDB taxonomy): Bacteria > Pseudomonadota > Alphaproteobacteria > DSM-16000 > Inquilinaceae > Inquilinus > Inquilinus limosus_D. The sequence continues at coordinate 10,356 of JAEKLZ010000079.1, forward strand.
AAAAGATAAAACTCTGAGGAATTCGGCGGCTTTTCCGAGCTTGACTTCATCGTCTCGCTGCGCTGCAAGACACGGAACACGCACGGGGATCGAACCGTTGTTCCCGCTGCGCTGGATCGAGGCGGAGGTACGATGATTCCGACCGCAAGGGCTCTGGAAGGCGGTTGTCTGCCTGCCTGTCCGAACGCCCGGTCCGGGGCCGGCGTACCGCTTCCGCCGTTTCCGGTCTAAGATCGGACCACGTCTCCCACGAACGCCAAGGCGGAGAATCGAACGAAATGACCAAATGGGTCTATGGCTTCGGGAACGGCAAGGCGGATGGCCGTGCCGACTTGCGCAATCTGCTCGGCGGCAAGGGGGCCAATCTCGCCGAGATGAGCGTCCTGGGGCTGCCGGTCCCGCCCGGCTTCACCATCACCACCGAGCTGTGCACCTACTATTACGACCACGGCCGAACCTATCCGGACGAGCTGACGGACCAGGTCCAGGCTGCGCTCGGCCAGATCGAGACGATCGTCGGCGCCAAGTTCGGTGACAAGACGAACCCGCTGCTGGTCTCCGTCCGCTCCGGCGCCCGCGCCTCGATGCCGGGCATGATGGACACGGTGCTCAATCTCGGCCTGAACGACGAGACCGTCAGCGGCTTGGCCGCCCGCACCGGCGACGAGCGCTTCGCCTATGACAGCTATCGCCGCTTCATCCAGATGTATGGCGATGTCGTGCTGGGGGTGGAGCATTACCGCTTCGAGGACGAGCTCGAGGGCATCAAGCGCGAGCGCGGCGTGTCGCTCGACACCGAGCTGACGGCCACGGACCTGAAGACCCTGGTCGACCGCTACAAGGGCGTGGTCCAGACCGATCTGGGCCAGCCCTTCCCGCAGGATCCGAAGGACCAGCTGTGGGGCGCGGTCGGCGCCGTGTTCGGCTCCTGGATGAACCAGCGCGCCATCACCTATCGCCGGTTGCACGACATCCCGGCCAGCTGGGGCACGGCGGTGACGGTCCAGGCCATGGTGTTCGGCAATATGGGTGACGACTGCGCCACCGGCGTCGCCTTCACCCGCAACCCGTCGACCGGCGAGGACGCCTTCTACGGCGAATACCTGGTCAATGCCCAGGGCGAGGACGTGGTCGCCGGCATCCGCACGCCGCAGAACCTGACCAAGGTGTCGCGCGAGCAGGCCGGCAGCGACCTGCCGTCGATGGAGGAGACGATGCCGGAGACGTTCCGGCAGCTCTGCGACATCCGCGACCGGCTGGAGAGCCATTACCGGGACATGCAGGACATCGAGTTCACGGTCCAGCAGGGCCGGCTCTACATCCTGCAGACCCGCAACGGCAAGCGCACCGCCGCCGCGGCGTTGCGCATCGCGGTCGAGTTGGCGGAAGCCGGGGTGATCGACCAGCGCGAGGCGGTGCGCCGGGTCGAGCCGCAGGCGCTCGACCAGCTGCTGCACCCGACGCTGGACCCGAAGGCCAAGCGTGAGGTCATCGCCAAGGGCCTGCCGGCATCGCCCGGCGCCGCCTCGGGCAAGATCGTGCTGACCGCGGACGAGGCCGAGACCCAGGCCCAGATGGGCGACAAGGTCATCCTGGTGCGCGAGGAGACCAGCCCGGAGGACATCCACGGCATGCACGCCGCCGCCGGCATCCTGACCACCCGCGGCGGCATGACCAGCCACGCGGCGGTGGTGGCCCGCGGCATGGGCCGGGCCTGCGTCTCCGGCGCCGGCGAGCTGCGCATCGACACCAAGGCGAGGACCGTCTCGGTCGGCGGCGTCACGCTGAAGGCCGGCGACGTCATCACCATCGACGGCGCCGCCGGCGAGGTGATGAAGGGCGAGGTGCCGACGGTGCAGCCCGAGCTGTCGGGCGACTTCGCCAAGCTGATGGGCTGGGCCGACGACGTCCGGCGGATGAAGATCCGCACCAACGCCGAGACCCCGCTTGACGCCCGCACCGCCCGCAAGTTCGGGGCCGAGGGCATCGGCCTGTGCCGGACCGAGCACATGTTCTTCGAGGCCGACCGCATCACCGCCGTGCGCCGCATGATCGTGGCCGAATCGGTGGATGCGCGGAAGGCGGCGCTGGCCGAGATCCTGCCGATGCAGCGCCAGGATTTCGTCGAGCTGTTCACCATCATGAAGGGCCTGCCGGTCACCATCCGGCTGCTCGACCCGCCGCTGCACGAATTCCTGCCGCGGACCGAGGAGGATCTGGAGGAGGTCGCCCGCATCGCCGGGGTCGATCTCGGCCGGGTCCGGCACCGCACCGCCCAGCTGCATGAGAGCAACCCGATGCTCGGCCATCGCGGCTGCCGCCTCGGCATCTCCTTCCCGGAAATCTACGAGATGCAGGCACGGGCGATCTTCGAGGCCGTGGCCGAGGTCAAGTCCGCGTCCGGCGAGACGGTGACGCCGGAGATCATGATCCCGCTCGCCTTCTCGAAGAAGGAGCTCGACATCCTCAAGGCCGCGATCGTGGCGGTGGCCGCCGCGGTGGAGAAGGAGAAGGGGATCAAGCTCGACTACCTCATCGGCACCATGATCGAGCTGCCGCGCGCCGCCCTCAGGGCGCATGAGCTGGCGGAGACGGCGGAGTTCTTCTCCTTCGGCACCAACGACCTGACCCAGACCACCTTCGGCATCAGCCGCGACGATGCCGGGACCTTCCTGCCGGACTACACCCGCGCCGGCATCCTGGAGCAGGATCCCTTCGTCACCCTCGACCGCGACGGGGTGGGTGAGCTGGTGTCGCTGGCGGTGGAGCGCGGCCGCAAGACCCGCCCGGGCATCAAGCTCGGCATCTGCGGCGAGCATGGCGGCGACCCGGCCTCGATCCATTTCTGCGAATCGGTCGGGCTCGACTACGTCTCCTGCTCGCCCTACCGGGTGCCGATCGCTCGCCTGGCCGCGGCGCAGGCGGCGCTGCGGTCCGAAGTGAAGGCCGAGTAGCCGGCGATGGACCTCGCCGCCGCGCCCCGCACGGATGTCCTGACGACGCCGGACGGGGCGCGGCTGCGCTGGGCCGCGTGGCCGGAGCCGGAGGGGCGGGTGCGCGGCACCGTGCTGATCCTGAACGGCCGCAGCGAGTTCATCGAGAAGTACCGCGAGACCGCGGGCGAGCTGATCGCCCGCGGTTTTCGCGTCTTCGGCTTCGACTGGCGCGGCCAGGGCCTGTCGTCGCGCACCCCGGTGGGCGACGAGACCGGCCATTACGACAGCTTCGACCCGCTGGTGCAGGATGCCGCCCGGCTGATCGACCAGGTGGTGCGGCCGGCGGGGGAGGGGAAGCTGATCATCCTCGGCCATTCCATGGGCGGGCATCTGGCGCTGCGGCTGCTGGCCGCCCGGCCGGATCTCGCCGCCGGGGCGATCCTGACCGCGCCGATGGTCATGCCGATCGCCCAGTCCTATGCCCGCCAGGCGGCGCGGCTGCTGTCGCCGATGGCGGCCGTCCTGGGCCGCGGCCGGCGCTATGCCCTCGGCGAGAGCGGCTATGACCCGCAGCGCCTGATCGACCCGCGGCGGCTGCTGTCCAGCGATCCGGTGCGCAACCGCATCCAGGCCGACTGGTTCCGCGACCATCCGGACTACCGCGTCTCGGGCATCACCTGGGGCTGGCTGGCCGCCGCCTTCCGGTCCTCGGCGGCGATCGTGCGCGAGGCGCCGTCCATCCGGGTGCCGGTGCTGATGCTGCTGGCCGGGCAGGAACGGCTGGTCGACAACGCGGCGTCCCGGCGGGTCGCCCAACGGATGCCGCAGTGCCGGGTCAG
>JAEKLZ010000080.1 GCA_019508225.1 Inquilinus limosus
TTGTACGCCGCCTTCGGCAGCCGGTACGCCAGGTCGACCGCGACCTCCGCCGCCTCGTCCTCGTCCAGCCGGTGCTCGGCGACCAGCTGGGCCAGGTAGCGGCAGTCGATGCGGCGGGCGACATCGTGCCGGGCCGGAATCGACGGGAAGGCGCGGGTGTCGTCGTTGAAGCCGACGGTGTTGTAGAACCCCGCCGTCTCGGTCGCCAGCTCGCGGAAGCGCAGCATCCCTTCCGGGCTGTCGAAGAACCACCAGGGCGGGCCCAGCCGCAGGGTCGGGTAATGCCCGGCCAGCGGCGCCAACTCGCGCGCATAGGTGCTCTCGTCCAGCGTGAACAGGATCACCGACAGGTCGCGCTCATTGCCGAAGCGGTCGAGCAGCGGCTTCAGCGCCCGGACATAGTCGGTGCGCGTCGGGATGTCGGCACCCTTGTCGCGGCCGAACTCGCGCTGCAGCGTCGGGTTGTGGTTGCGAAAGGAGCCCGGATGGATCTGCATCACCAGCCCGTCCTCGAGGCTCATCCGCGCCATCTCGGTCAGCATCTGGGCGCGGAACAGCTCGGCATCCTGCGGCTCGAACCGGCCGGTGACGATCTTTTCGAACAGCGTCACCGCCGGCACCGGGTCGAGATCGGCCGTCGCCGCGGTCGGATGACCGTGGTCGGTCGAGGTCGCGCCCATCTCCTTGAAATAGCCGCGGCGCTGCTGCAGGGCGGCGAGATAGCCGCGCCAGGAATGGGTGTCCTCGCCGGTGATCTCGCCCAGCGTCTGCAGCCCCTCGCGGAAGCCGTCGAACTCCGGGTCCACCACCGGGTCGGGCCGGAAGGCGGTGACGACCCTGCCCTTCCAGCCGCTGTCGCGGATGGCGCGATGGTGGTCGAGCGGGTCGAGCGGCGATTCCGTGGTGGCGATGACCTCGAGGTTGAACCGCTCGAACAGCGCCCGGGGCCGGTAGTCCGGCCGCGCCAGCTTGTCGGCGATGCGGTCGTAGATCCGGTCGGCGCTGGCCGGGGTCAGCCGCTCCTCCACCCCGAACAGGGTCTCGAAGGTGTGGTCGAGCCACATCCGGGTCGGGGTGCCGCGGAACAGGTGCCAATGCTCGGCGAAGCGGCGCCAGATCGCCCGCGGATCGGTCTCGACCGGGCCGCCGTCGCGCCGGGGAACGCCGAGATCCTCCAACTTCACGCCCTGGCTGTAGAGCATGCGGAAGAGCCGGGCGATGCCGCGCTGGGTCGGGTCGGGCGAGAACAGGCGGTCGGGATGCAGGCTCATGCCACGGCCTTCGGCTGCGGACGCCAATCGCCGTATTTGGGATGGTCGCGGCCGATCGGGAGATCGATCGCCACGCCGGCCTCCGCGGAATGGAACAGTGCCGTCGCCAGCTCCAGCGACCGGCGCGCGTCATCCAGCGTCACCGGCAACGGGCCGCCGCTCTCCAGCGCCGCGTGATAGGCGCCGAGCTGGCCGGCGAAGCGCGACGCCACCGGCTGCCAATCCGCCAGCGCGCCCTCGATCCGCAGGGCGATCTCCGGCGAGGCCGGGATGATCTGCCAGGGGCCGTCGCCCGGGGCGTAGGGCTTCAGCCCACTCTCGAAGGTCACGTTCTCGAAGCAGAAGCGCAGCCGGCTGATCTCGGCCTGCGAGCCGAGGGTGGCGGCCAGCGACACCAGGGCGCCGCTCTGCATCACCACGCTGGCCACGGCGCAATCCTCGACCTCGATCGGGTTCACCCGGGTCGCGGTGCGGCAGTAGACCGAGGCCACCGGCCCCAGCAGATGCGTCATGATGTCGTGTGAATGGATGGCATGGGTCAGCAGGACGCCGCCCAGCTCGGTGTCCAGCCGGCCACGCCAGGGCACCGAGTAGTATTTCGCGCCGCGGTTCCAGTGCGTCTCCACCGTCGCCAGATAGGGCTTGCCGGCGATGCCGGCCTCGACGATGCGCCTAGCCCGCTGCAGCCCGTCGCCATAGCGGTACTGGAAGATCGGCATCACCCGGCCGGGCGCCGCGGCCTCGGCCTGCACCACCCGGTCGAGATCGGCCAGCGACCCGACCAGGGGCTTCTCGCAGATCACCTGCTTGCCGGCCTCCAGCGCCGCCAGGATCTGGCCGATATGCACGGTCGGCGGGGTGCAGATGTCGATCACCTCGATTTCCCGCATCCGCAGGATCTCGTCGAAGCTGGTGGTCCGGACCGGGACGTTGAACTCGTCGCCGATCTCGGCCAGCCGCTCCGGGTTCAGGTCGCAGATCGCCTCGACCCGGAACTTGTCCGGATGGGCGGCATAGCCTTCGGCGATGTGGCCGCGGCCGACGCCGAGGCCGATGACGGCAACGTTGCGGATCGCCATGGTCAGGCCCTCCCCCCGCGAGTCTCGGCCAATTGCTGCGCCTGCAGCGCCAGCTCCATCGCCTTGAAGCAATGTGCCTGGGTCATCGCCGTCTCCGTCCGCTCCAGCACGTCGGCCACAAGCTGGCGGCCGAAGGGCAGCTCGACCTGGCTGCAGTCGATCCGCTGCATCCCCTTCCCATCGACCAGGATCAGGTGGTCGCTGCCCGGCTGGCCGCAGCTCCGGCGTCCCCGGGTTGCCGCGGTTGGCGACCGCGGCCGAGGCGACCTCGACATCGAGCGTGCCGGCGAAGAACAGGAACTGCTCGAACTGATGCGAGGCGATGTCGGTCAGGATGCCGCCGTAGCGGGCGCGCTGGAAGAACCACTCCGGCCGCGTCTTGGCGGCGAGGCGGTGCGGCCCGAGCCCGACGGTGTTGATCACGCGGCCGATCGCCCCGGCCTGCACCAGCTCGCCGGCCTTCACGGTCGACCGGGTCTGGAAATGCTCGGAGTAGCAGATCGAGTAGATCCGGCCGGTCTCGGCCTGCACCCGCCGCACCTCGGCCAGCTGCTCCAGCGTGGTCATGCCCGGCTTGTCGGAGAGATAGTCCTTGCCGGCCCGCATCACGGCGATGCCGAGCGGCGCCCGGTCGGCCGGGATGCCGGCCGAGGTGACCAGCTTGATCGACGGGTCGTCCAGGACGGCGCGCGGGTCGGAGACGCGCTTCGCCTGGGGGTAGCGGGTCTGGAACGGGCCGGCGAGGTCGTCCTCCGGCGCGTGGAAGGCGACGAACTCGCCCCCCGCGCCGAGCAGCGCGTCGACCTGCCCGAAGATGTGATTGTGATTGATGCCGATGGCGGCGAAGCGGATGGTCATTCGGGGTCCCGGTTCAGCGTTTCATGCCGGTGGTGGCGACGCCCTCGATCAGAAGGCGCTGGAAGAACAGGAAGAACACGAACACCGGCAGCAGGGTCAGGACGGACATCGCGAACAGCGCGCTCCAGTCCGACTTGCCGGTGGAATCGACGAAGTTCCTGAGGCCGAGCTGGACCGTGTAGGAACCCATGTCGTTCAGGTAGATCAAGGGGGCGAAGAAGTCGTCCCAGGTCCAGATGAAGGAGAAGATCGCCGCCGTGGCCAGCACCGGCTTCGACAGCGGCATGATGATCTTCCAGTAGATCTTCCACGGGCTGCAGCCGTCCATCATCGCCGCCTCGTCCAGCTCGCGCGGGATGCCGCGGAAGAACTGCACCATCAGGAAGATGAAGAAGGCGTCGGAGGCCAGGTATTTCGGCACCACCAGCGGCAGGAAGGTGTCGACCCAGTCGAGCTGCAGGAACAGCACGTATTGCGGGATCAGGGTCACGTGATAGGGCAGCATCAGCGTGCCCAGCATCAGCGCGAACCAGAAGCCGCGGCCGGGGAAGCGCAGCCGGGCGAAGGCGAAGGCGGTCAGCGAGCAGGCGAAGACGTTGCCGATCACCGACAGCCCGGAGATCACCGCCGAATTCCAGAAGAACTGGCCGAAGCTGATGTCGAGCCCGCTCCAGCCCCGGACATAGGCGTCGAGGCTGAAGCTCTCCGGCCACAGTGAGGCCGAGGAGAAGATCTGGCTGTCGTCCTTGAACGAGCTGGCCAGCATCCACAGCAGCGGATACAGCATCGCCAGCGAGCAGGCACACAGCGTGACGTGGATCAGCAGCGACCGCGACAGCGGCCGACGGGTCGGGTCGAGCGCGATGTCACTCATCGTAATGCACCCAGTAGCGTGCCGAGAGGAAGGAGAAGGCGGTGAACAGCGCGATGATCACCACCAGCACCCAGGCCAGCGCCGAGGCGTAGCCCATGCGGAAGTTGCTGAAGGCTTCCTGATACAGGTACAGGGTGTAGAACAGGGTGGAGTCGATCGGCCCGCCGGTGCCCTCGCTGATGATGAAGGCCGGGGTGAAGGCCTTGAATGCCTCGATCGTCTGGATCACGGCGTTGAAGAACACCACCGGGGTCAGCAGCGGCAGGGTGATGCGCCAGAACTGGTGCCAGGGCCGGGCGCCGTCGATCGCCGATGCCTCATACAGGTCGCGCGGGATCTGCCGCAGGCCGGCGAGGAAGATGATCATCGGCGACCCGAACTGCCAGATGCTGAGGATGACCAGCGTCGACAGCGCGTAATTCGGGTTGGAGATCCAGCTGGGGCCCTGGATGCCGACCAGCGCCAGGGCCTGGTTGATCAGCCCGTTGCCGGCGAAGAGCTGCCGCCACAACACGGCGATGGCGACGCTCGCGCCCAGGAGCGACGGCAGGTAGAACAGCGCGCGATACACCGGCAGCCCGGCGATGCCCTTGTTCAGCATCATCGCCACGCCGAGGGCGAAGGCCAGCTTCAAGGGCACCGCGAACAGCACGAACAGGAAGGTGACCTTCATCGAGGACAGGAACTTCGGATCGGCCGTGGCGATCCGGACATAGTTCGCCGCCCCGACCCAGCGCGGATCCTGCAGCAGGTCGAAATCGGTGAAGGACAGGTAGAGCGAGACCAGGATCGGCCCGGCGGTCAGGCCGACGAATCCGATCAGCCATGGCGTCAGGAACATGTAGCCCGAGAGGGTGCGCGAGGTCAGCCGCCGCCTCCCCCGCGCCCGTTCCACCCTGCCTGAGGCCTGCACCGCAACGGTCATGGCGTCACCCGCGATCGAGAATGCTGTTGGCTTCGTCGACGAACTGCTTGGCGCCGTCAGCCACCGACGCCTGCTCGAACGAGATCAGCTCGTTCACCCGCTTCAGCAGGAAGGCGATCTCGCCCGCGCCCTTCGGCGCCGACGGCGGCAGGGGGCCGACCTTGTCGGTGATGAAGGCGATGTAGTCGAGCGCGATCTTGTTCTGGCCGTCCAAGGTCGGGCCCACCGCCTCGCGCAGTGCCTTCGAGGCCGGGACACCGCGCTCGACGCCGAGCACCTTCCCCGCCTCCGGATCGGTCACGTAGTAGTTGACCAGGCGGACCGCCTCTTCGGCGACCTTGCTGCGGGCGCTGATGCTCCACAGCATCGAGGGCTTCAGGTACTGGCCCGGCTTCGCGCCCGGCCCGCCGCTCGGCTGCATGGTCATGTTCAGCTTGGTCTTCACCAGAGCCTGGTGCGCCACGAGCTGGTTCGAATTGGTGCTGATCGCCGCGGCCTTGCCCAGCGCCAGCATGCTGCTTTCCGGTGCGTTCTTGTCCAGCGCCTGGACGTCGGCCGGCGGCACCGCGCCCTTCTGGCGCAGCTCGTGCCAGAAGCCGAACCAGTCCTCCGCGTCCTTGAGATCGAAGCCCAGCCGGCCTTCGGCGGTATAGAGCGACTTGCCGCGCTGGCGGGTCCAGCAGTCGAGCGACGGCTCGACGCCGCCGCCATCCTGCATGCCCCAATAGCCCGGCTTCTTCTGGGCGACGTGGCCGGACCACTCGCCCCACTGGGTCCAGCTCCAGTCCCATTGCGGCTCCTCGAGGCCGAGCTGCTTCACCGTCTCGGCGTCATAGACGAAGGCGGTCGAGTTGTTGCCGAGGTTGACGCCGTAGAGCTTGCCGTCGACCCGGCCGCACTCGATCGCGTCCTTGCCGAAATCCTCGATCTTCAGGATCGACGGCATGAAGTCGTCGAACGCTAGCAGCGCGCCGCGCCGGGCGTATTCGACGATGTAGCGATAGTCCATCTGGATCAGGTCGGGCGCGTTGCGCCCCGCCGTCTGGGTGGCCAGGCGCGGCCAGTAGTCGGGCCAGCCCAGCGTCTCGCCGTTGATGCCGATGCCGGAATGGCCGGCCTCATACAGCTTGTTGACCTTGTTGGTGCGGTCGGCCCGCTCCTTGGAGCCCCACCAGAACATGCGCAGGCGCGTGTCCTGGGCCAGCGCCGGCATCGACAGCCCGGAGGCGGCCAGCCCGCCCAGGGCAACACCCGTTTTCAGCAGCTGTCTCCGGCTCGTGATCAGCGTCGCCATCTCGTGTTCCTCCTGTCGTTCGCGCCTCTTCTCTCGGAAGGCGCTGCTCGTTGCCCGGTTCAGCCGCAGCCGGTCGCGGCGGCGGCCTCGCCGCTGCCCTTGGGCGGCAACGGCGCGATCTTGCTGGTCATGAAGGGGATGAAACTGGACGCGATCCCATCCGGCGCCCGGAAGGCCATGCGCAACTGCGTCTCCGCCGCCCTTGCGGGACGGGCCAGCCCGGCACCGGCGGGACCGGCGACGCCGGTCCCGACTTCCAGGGCGTGCCTGCGGGTCAACCGCAGCGGCGTCATCGCGTTCCTCCTGATGCCCTGCCCCGTCGGTCGGCCCGTCGGTCGGCGAGGCGGTGCAAGCGGTGGTCGGTTGGTGCCTGAGGCAGGCCTTCGACCGAAGGCCCGCGCGACGATTGTTATAACCAGTTGGTTACAAGCTAGATCGATGCGATGATGGCTGTCAACACGAACACCGGCCGCGACGCTGCGTCGCCTCCGGCCCTGATCGAGGCCGCCACACCGTGAGCATCAGCGACGAGACCATCGACGCCCCGACGACAGATAAGCCGAAACGCCCCGCCACCAAGGCCGTGCGCGACCCGGAACGCACCAGCGCCGCGATCCTCGCCGCCGCGGTGAAGGAGTTCATGGAGAAAGGGTACAGCGGCGCGCGCATCAACGAAATCGCCAAGCGCGCCGGCGCCAACAAGCGCATGCTGTACCATTATTTCGGCGACAAGGAGGCCCTGTACCTGGCGGTGCTGGAAGGCGCCTATGTCGCCATCCGTTCGGCCGAGAGCAAGCTGCACCTGGCCGACCACGACCCGGTCGAGGGCATCCGCGAGCTGGCGCTGTTCACCTGGCGCTACTTCATCGAGCACCCGGAATTCCTGAGCCTGCTGCAGACCGAGAACCTGATGAAGGCGCGGCATCTGAAGCGCTCGGCCCGCATCTTCGACCTGCATTCGCCGCTGGTCGCCGTGATCTCGGACCTGCTCAAGCGCGGCGCCGCCAAGGGCGTGTTCCGGGCCGACGCCGACCCGGTCAAGGTCTATGTCAGCATCGCCTCGCTGGGCGCCTTCTACCTGTCGAACCGCTACACCCTGTCGACCATCTTCCGGCGCGAGTTGACCGAGACGCGCGCCTTGGCCGAATGGGGCGACCACATCGCCCATATGATCCTGGCCTCGCTGCGCCCCTGACTCCTACCCCGATCGGCACCGCGGCCTCTTGACGCGCAGGCCGGTTCCGTGGTCGGCTAGTAACCAGTTGGTTACAATCAAGGCCGGGGATCGCTGCCCGTGCCGCAACGGGAGGGAAGACCGGAATGGCCACCCAGCGCCTCGGCCTCATCATGCACGGCATCACCGGTCGCATGGGCTATAACCAGCATCTGGTGCGCTCGATCTGCGCCATCCGCGATCAGGGCGGCGTGGTCCTGCCCAACGGCGACCGGGTGATGCCCGACCCGATCTTGGTCGGCCGCAACGCCGAGAAGGTCGAGGAGCTGGCCAAGCGCCACGGCATCGCCCGCTGGGGCAGCGACCTCGACAAGGCCCTGGCCAACCGCGACGACACCCTGTTCTTCGACGCCGGGTCGACCCAGATGCGGGCCGAGCTGCTGACCCGCGCCATCGACGCCGGCAAGCATGTCTATTGCGAGAAGCCGATCTCCGAGACGCTGGAGGTCGCGGCCAAGCTGGCCCGCCACGCCGATGCCCGCGGCATCCGCCACGGCGTGGTCCAGGACAAGCTGTACCTGCCCGGGCTGCAGAAGATACGCATGCTACGCGATTCCGGCTTCTTCGGCCGGATCTTCGCGGTGCGCGGCGAGTTCGGCTATTGGGTGTTCGAGGGCGACTGGCAGGCGGCGCAGCGGCCGAGCTGGAACTACCGCAAGGGCGACGGCGGCGGCATCATCCTCGACATGCTGTGCCACTGGCGCTACGTGCTGGACAACCTGTTCGGCGAAGTCAAGTCGGTCAGCTGCCTCGGCGCCACCCATATCCCGGAGCGGGTGGACGAGGCCGGCAAGCGTTACACCGCCGATGCCGATGACGCGGCCTATGCCACCTTCCAGCTCGAGGGCGGCGTGGTCGCCCACATCAACTCCTCCTGGGCGGTGCGGGTGCGGCGCGACGACCTGGTCACCTTCCAGGTCGACGGCACCCATGGCTCGGCCGTGGCCGGGCTGACCCGCTGCTACACCCAGCACCGGGTCAACACGCCGCGGCCGGTGTGGAACCCGGACCAGCCGCAGACCATGAAGTTCCTGGACCAGTGGGAAGAGGTGCCGGACAACGTGGTCTACGACAACGGCTTCAAGGCGCAGTGGGAGGATTTCATCCGCCACGTCGTCGCCGGCACGCCGTGGAAGTACACCCTGTGGGAGGGCGTCAAGGGCGTGCAGCTGGCCGAGGCCGGGCTGCAGAGCTGGGCCGAGCGGCGCTGGGTCGACCTGCCGGCGCTGGAGCGCTGAGCCATGGCCGGCCTGACTCTTCCTCGCAACGGCGGCGGCCTCGAGAGCTACAGTATCAAGAACGCGCCGCTGCCGATGCCGGCGCCGGGCAGCGCCCCGGCGTTCAACCGGGTCGCCTATGCCGCGGCGCATGTCGTGGCCGACCCGCTGGCCGACAACGACCCCTGGTTGGACACCGCGGTGGACTGGGACCGCACCCTCGCCTTCCGCCACTATCTCTGGGATCTCGGCCTCGGCATCGCCGAGGCGATGGACACCGCCCAGCGCGGCATGGGGCTGGACTGGCCGACCGCCAAGGCGCTGATCGGCCGGGCCCTGGCCGGGGCGAAGGAGCGGCCGGGCGCCGTGATCGCCTGCGGCGCCGGCACCGACCACCTGCCGCCCGGCCCAGGCGTCACCATCGCCGATGTGATCGCCGCCTATGAGCAGCAGATCGAGGCGGTGGAAGGCCTGGGCGGCCGGGTGATCCTGATGGCCAGCCGGGCGCTAGCCGCCGTGGCCAAGGGGCCGGACGACTATGTCCGGATCTATGGCCGGATCCTGCGCCAAGTGAAGCAGCCGGTGATCCTGCACTGGCTGGGCGAGATGTTCGACCCGGCCCTGGCCGGCTATTGGGGCGACGCCGACCACGACCGGGCGATGGACACCTGCCTGGCCGTGATCCGCGACAGCGCCGCCAAGGTCGACGGCATCAAGATCTCGTTGCTGTCGAAGGAGAAGGAGATCGCCATGCGCCGCCGGCTGCCGGCGGGCGTGCGCATGTACACCGGCGACGACTTCAACTATGCCGAGCTGATCGCCGGCGACGAGCAGGGCTATTCCGACGCGCTGCTGGGCATCTTCGACGCCATCGCCCCCGCGGCCTCGGCCGGGCTGGCGCGGCTGACCGCCGGGGACGAGGCCGGGTTCCACGAGACCCTGGCGCCGACCGTGCCGCTGAGCCGGCACATCTTCAAGGCGCCGACCCGCTTCTACAAGACCGGGGTCGTGTTCCTGGCCTATCTGAACGGGCTGCAGGACCATTTCCTGATGATCGGCGGCCAGCAGAGCACCCGGTCGCTGCCGCATCTGGCCGAGCTGTTCCGCCTGGCCGACGCCGCCCGCGTGCTGCGCGACCCGGACCTGGCGGTGCAGCGCATGCGCAAGGTGCTGGCCGTGGGCGGGGTGGAATGAGTCTGTTGTCGCAGACGCCTCCTTTCATCCTCCCCCTCCCCTCGCGGGAGGGGGTAGGGGGAGGGGGTTGTCGACGGCAAGACCGCTCTCGGAACTGGGGCACCGCTCTTGCGGCACGAGCCCCCTCCCCCTTCCCCCCTCCCGCAAGGGGAGGGGGAGGATATGAGGCCAGGCTGCGCTTGCCTGGAGTCTGCAAATGACCGCTCCCCGCCTGCGCGTCGTCGAAGCCCGGATCTATGAGCGGCCGGTGCGGTTCCGGCTGCCCTTCCGCTTCGGCGCCGCCACCGTCACCGGCGCACCGCAGGCCTTCCTGCGGCTGACGGTCGAGGCCGCGGACGGCCGCCGGGCCGAAGGGCAGGCGGCCGAGCTGATGGTGCCGAAATGGTTCGACAAGGACCCGGCCCTGACCGAGCAGCAGAACTTCGACCAGCTGCGCCGGTCGCTCGCCATCGCCCAGCCCTTCTATCTCGCGGCGCCCCCCGCCTCGGCCTTCGCCCTGAGCGCGGAAATCGAGCCGCGGCACCACGCGGTTTGCGTGGCCGGAGAGTTGGGCGGGCTGATCGCGTCCTTCGGCTTGGCCCTGTTCGACCGCGCCGTGATCGACGCGCTGTGCCGGATCGAGGGCATCGACGCGGTCACGGCGGTGCGCACCAACCGGATCGGACTCACGACGGCGACCGCGCCCGATCTCGGCGATTTCGACCTCGGCCGTTTCCTGGCTGGGGTGGCGCCGGCCGATTACATCCACGCCCGCCACACGGTCGGGCTGGCGGATCCCATCACCACCGCCGAGATCGCCGAGCCACTCGACGACGGGCTGCCGCAGAGCCTGGAGCAGGCGGTCGCCGCCTATGGCCACAGCCATTTCAAGCTGAAGCTGAGCGGCCAGGCCGAGCCCGACCTGGACCGGCTGCGCCGGATCGCCGCCGTGCTGGACCGGCTGCCGGAGTATCGCGTCACCCTGGACGGCAACGAGCAGTTCGCCGAGGCCGGGCCGGTCGCCGAGTTCTGGGACCGCCTGGCCGCCGATCCTGCCCTGACCCGACTCCGTTCCGCGGTGCTGTTCCTGGAGCAGCCGATCGCCCGGGCCCGGGCACTGGCCGAGCCGATCCACGCCTTGGCCGAGCGCGTACCGGTCGAGATCGACGAATCCGACGTCGACATCGGCGTGTTCCCACGCGCCCGCGCCTTGGGCTATCGCGGCATCTCGTCGAAATCCTGCAAGGGGTTTTACCGGTCGCTGCTGAACCGCGCCCGGATCGCAAAGTGGAGTGCCGAAGACGGCATCCGCTACTTCCTGTCGGCCGAGGACCTGACCACCCAGGGCGGCGTCGCCCTGCAGCAGGACCTGGTGCTGGCCGCGTTGGGCGGCGCCGGCCATGTCGAGCGCAACGGCCACCATTATGTCGACGGCATGGCCGGCGCCCCGGCGGCGGAGCAGCGCGAATTCCTGGCCGCCCATCCCGACCTCTACGCCGAGGCCGGCGGCCGCGCCCGGCTGAGCATCCGCGGCGGACGCCTGGCCATCGGCTCGGTGCTGGCCGCGCGCGGCCTGGGCACCGCCCTCACCCCCGACTGGTCGGCGATGGCCGACGGACCGACGGAGATCTGATCCATGGCGACCGAAGGTCTGTCGATCAACCTCGCCACCACCCGCATGCAATGGGATATGCGCCAGGCGGCCGAGGCCTGCCTGGGCCACGGCATCACCGCCATCGCCCCCTGGCGCGACCAGGTGCAGAAGATCGGCCTCGCCGAGGCGGCGCGGATCGTGCACGACAACGGCTTCAAGGTCACCGGCCTGTGCCGCGGCGGCATGTTCCCGGCCGGCGACCCCGAGGCCCGCAAGGCCGCGATCGACGACAACAGGCGCGCGGTCGACGAGGCCGCCGCGCTGGGCGCCGACTGCCTGGTGCTGGTGGTCGGCGGGCTGCCGGCCGGGTCGCGCGACATCGGCGCCGCCCGGCAGATGGTGGCCGACGGCATCGCCGCCATCCTGCCGCATGCCCGGGCCAGCGGCATCCCGCTGGCGATCGAGCCGCTGCACCCGATGTACGCGGCCGACCGCGCCTGCGTGAACACGCTGAAGCAGGCGCTGGACATCTGCGACCTGCTGGGCGACGGCATCGGCGTCGCCATCGACGTCTACCATGTCTGGTGGGACCCGGAGCTGATGCCGCAGATCGCCCGGGCCGGCGCCGA
>JAEKLZ010000081.1 GCA_019508225.1 Inquilinus limosus
AGAAGTCCGTGGAACACGCTATTCTTGTGCTGCATGGTGTTGCCTTTTGCTGTCCCGAAACGTTGCCAGACGTTCGAGAACCAGCAGAATCAACGCCATGCGCCTTGTCCACAAAAACTCAACCGGACACCCGTGGGTCGAGCCCGAGGATGACAAAAAAAGAAATGAAAGGGAGGCAGTTACCCCAGCGGCCGGGCCTTCAGCCACAGGAACAGCGGCAGCCGCATCCATTGCTGCAGCAGGGCATTCCCCTCTGGATGGTCCGGCCGCGGCTCGCGGATCGAGGTGATGGCCAGGCCGGCGGCCTCCAGCGCCGCGGCATAGGCCTCCAGCGGCTGCGACCAGCCGGCGAAATCCATGCGCAGCCCGTCACGCTCCTCGCTGCCCTCGAAACGCTCGCGGCCGTAATAGCTGCCCTCGAACAGGAAGGGCGCGTCGGGCTCGGGCCCGGCGAAATTCCCGCGGTCGCGGAACGGGTGGACCAGCGACACCACCAGAGTCCCGCCCGGCCGCAGCACGCGCCGGGCCTCGCGCAGCACGCCCGGCACGTCCTCGACATCCATCAGCACATTGTAGGCGACCACCAGGTCGAAGCGGCCGTCCTCGAAGGGCAGGGCGGCGGCGTCGGCCACCGCATACTCCTGCGCCGACCCGGCCTCGGCGGCGATCTCGACCAGCTCGGCCACGGTGTCGGCGGCGGTGACGCGGTAGCCCAGCGCCGTCAGCTCGCGCGACACCCGGCCCTCGCCGCAGCCGAGATCCAGCGCCTCGCCCGTGCCGCGGCCGATCCAGGCGACCAGCGCGTCGCGATAGGCCCAGAAGGCGTCATGGCCCGGCTTCCGCGCCCAGGCAGTCCAATCCCGGGCGACGCGGGCCCAGTGCTCCCGGTCGGAGGCGGTTTTGGTCATCGGTCCTCTCCGACTGACATGGAACGATATCGCGTTGCCTCTCCCGCTTGGCGGGAGAGGTCGGGCGTCCGTAGGACGACCGGGTGAGGGTTGGCACCGGCCTCGACAAAGAGCCCTCACCCGGAGCCGCTTCGCGTCTCCGACCTCTCCCGCAAGCGGGAGAGGCAACGCAAAAGGTGTCGACTACTTGACCTTGGAGAACGCCGTCGGCTTCAGGATGGCGTTGGTGATGTGGGAGACGATCGGGCCGTCGCGCTCGGTCCCGGCGCGCTTCTCCAGCCAGTCCGGATCGGTGGCGAAGGCGGTCCATTTCTGTTCCCGCTCGGCCAGCGACTCCCATTCCAGCAGGTAGTACAGGGCCTGGTTGCTCTCGCCGATCTCGACGGTCCAGAAGCCGGCCTGGCGGATGCCGAAGCGTTCCCAGATCTTCAGGGTGATGGTGTCGAAGCGGTTCAGCAGCGCCGGCAGCTTGCCCGGCATGCAGTGATAGACGCGCAGCTCGTGAATCATCTCGATCTCCTCCCGCAGGGGAGGGGACTCTGGCCCCGCCGCGGCCCGATTGCAATCGTCCGGCAAAAGGATCGGCAGCGGCGCCGATCAGTCCTTGTCGGCGTAGGGGTTCTTCGGCTGGCGCAGCACCACCCGGATCGGCACGCCGGCGAGCTTGAAGCTCTCGCGCAGCCCGTTCACCAGATAGCGCAGATAGCTGTCCGGGAACTCCTCGGCCTGCGACACGAACAGGGCGAAGGTCGGCGGCCGGGCCTTGACCTGGGTGATGTAGCGGATCTTCAGGCGGCGGCCGCGCACCAGCTGCGGCGGATGCGCATCCAGCATCGCCGGCAGCCAGCGGTTGAGCGGGCCGGTGCGGACCCGGCGGTTCCACACCTTGTGGATGTCCAGCACCGCGTCCATCAGCTTGTCCAGCTTCTGGCCGCGCAGCGCCGACATCGTCACCGTCGGCACGCCGCGCACCTGGGGCATCGAGGTCTGCAGCTTGTCGCTCAGTTGCTGCAGCGCCTTGGCGTGGTCCTCGACCGTGTCCCACTTGTTGATGGCGATGACGAGGGCGCGGCCCTCCTCGATCACGTGCCGGGCGATGGTCAGGTCCTGCTTGTCCATGATGGCGCCGGCGTCCAGCACCAGGACGCAGACATGGGCCAGGCGGATGGTCTCCAGCGTGTCGCCGACCGACATGAATTCGAGCTTGTCGTCGACCTTGTCGATCCGCGCCTTGCGGCGCAGCCCGGCGGTGTCGACCAGCTTGATCGCCTGGCCGCGCCAGGACCAGTCGACCATGATCGCGTCGCGGGTGATGCCGGCCTCGGGCCCGGTCAGCACCCGGTTCTCGCGCAGCAGGGCGTTCATCAGGGTCGATTTGCCGACATTCGGCCGGCCGATGATGGCGAGGCGGATCGGGCGGGTGAGCTCGACCTCGGGGTCGACCACGTCGCCTTCGCCTTCCTCCTCCGGCATCACCTGGTCGTCATCCTCGACCAGGGTGCCGTCGTCGGCCGCATCCTCCGGCATCAGCGGCCGCAGCGCGTCGAGCAGGTCGACCAGGCCCTGGCCATGGGCGGCCGAGATCGCCACCGGCTCGCCCAGGCCCAGCGCCCAGGCCTCGTGCATCCCGGCCTCGGCGGCGCGGCCTTCGCATTTGTTGGCCACCAGGATGACCGGGCGGCCCTGGCGCCGCAGCCAATTGGCGAAATGCGCATCCAGCGGCGTCACCCCGGCGCGGGCGTCGATCATCATCAGCGCGACGTCGGATTCCTGCAGCGCGATCTCGGTCTGCTGCCGCATCCGCGCCTCGAGGCTGTCGTCGAACGCGTCCTCCAGCCCGGCGGTGTCGATCACGCGGAAGGTCAGATGGCCCAGCTGCCCATCGCCGATGCGCCGGTCGCGCGTCACCCCCGGCAGGTCGTCGACAAGCGCCATGCGCTTGCCGACGAGCCGGTTGAACAGGGTCGACTTGCCGACATTCGGCCGGCCGATGATGGCGAGGGTGAAGGGCATACGGTGTTTTCTGTCTCAGCGATAGGCGGTCAGGGTGCCGCCCGTGCTGACAATATACAGCGTTCCGTCGGCGACCACCGGGGCGATCCGTGTCGCATCGGTCTCGAAATGCCCGGTGACCTCGCCGGTCTTGGGCGAGATCAGCACGCCGTCGCCGGTCGAGCTGGCCAGGATCAGCGCGTCGCCGGCCAGGACCGGGCCGGTCCAGCTGATCGGGCCTTCCTTGTCCTCGGGGTCGGTCCAGCGCTCCAGCTCGCGGGTCCAGCGCACCTTGCCGGTGTTGCGGGCCAGGGCCACGACCACGCCGTCGATCGAGACCAGATAGACCGTGTCGCCGGCCACCCAGGGCATCTGGGTGCCGCTGATCGGCTGCTCCCAGACCGTGACGCCGGAGCGCATGTCGATGCCGACCGCTTGGTTGCCGTGGCTGACCGCGACCACCAGGTCGCCGTCGATCGCCGGCATCGCGGTGATGTCGGCCAGTCCGGCCAGGGCGCCCGCCGCGCGGGCGGCGCCGCCGCCGACCGCGGCCGACCACACCGGCCGGCCGTTCTCGATGCGCAGGCCGTACAGCTCGCCCGAGGAATAGGGCACCACCACCACGCCGTTGTCGACCGCGGCGCTGCCGCCGCCGAGCAGGGCCGAGGCCTCGGTGATGCCGGCGTGGGTCCACACCTCGGTGCCGGTCTTGGCGTCCAGCAGCTCGCTCTGATTGTCGACGGTGATGGCGACCAGGCGGCCCTGGGTCACGGTCGGCGCGCCGCGCACCGGCCCGGCCAGCTTGGTGCGCCAGATCAGGCCGCCATTCGACGGGTCGACCGCGACGGCCTCGCCGAAGCCGGTGGTGGCGTAGACCGTGCCGTCAGCATAGGCGGCGCCGCCGCCGATCGGCACGCTGTCCTGTTCCGGATCGGCCACCCGCACCCGCCAGTTCGAGCGGCCGGTGGCGGCATCGAGCGAGCTCAGCCGGCCGGAGGCGTCGGTGATGTAGACCTTGCCGTCGGCGATCACCGGGCCGGTCAGCAGCGCGGTGCTGCTGCTGTCGCCGCTGCCGATGCTGCTGCTCCAGGCCCGCTGGAACGGGATCTTCAGCGCCAAGTTGCCGTTGACGTGGTTCACCGCGCCGCCCGGATTGCGCCAGTCGGGGTTGGTGCGCACCGCCGGCAGCACGCTGGGCTGCCCGGCATCGGCCGCCGGCTCCAGCCCCTCGGTGCGGCTGATGACGGGGATCCGCTCGCCCGGCAGAGGCGTCTTGGCTTCCTTGAACCAGCTGCAGGCGCTGAGGACCCCGGCGAGCGCAAGGATGGAGATCCGGAGCGAATGGCGTCGCCGCATGGGGTGGTCCCTCAATTGCTCGAAATGCTGAGGAGCTGTTCGGCCCGGCTGCGCACGCCGGGGGACGAGGCCGGGTCCTTCGACAGCGCCTCGAAGATCTCGCGGGCCTTGGCCGCATCCTTCTGGCGCAGGGCCAGCAGGCCCTGCAGCTCGCGCGCCTCGGCGCGCCAGGGGGCGCCGTCGGCGGCCAGCGGCGCCAGCTCGTCGTTCAGCGCCGTGGGGTCGCCGTCGTCGAGCCGGGTCATGACCGAATAGAGGCGGGCGAGGTCGCGCACCACCGAATTGACGCCGCTGTCGCCGGCGATCTGCTGATAGATCTTGCCGGCCTCGTCGCGCTTGCCGGCGTCGAGATTGGCGCGGGCCTCCAGCAGGCGGGCCAGGGCGGCGCGGTCGGCGCTGCTGTCGGCGGCGACAGATGCGTAGATCGAGGCGGCATTGCCCGGGGTGGCGACAGCCTGCTGCTGCGCATCGACCAGCGCCCGGGTCTGCGACTGCGCCTGGCTCTCGCTGTAGCTGCGCCAGCCGACGACGGCGGCGGTGCCGACGACGATCGCGACCACGCCGGCGATGATCAGCGCGCTGTGGCGATTCCAGATCGCCTTGACGCGATCCTCGCGCAGGGCTTCGTCGACTTCGCGAAAGATATCGGTCATCACAAGGTTCCGAACAGGGCGCCGCCTCGGCTGGGCGTCGCGGCCGAGCCGCCTTACCTAGACGATTGGTCTCGGGAAGACAATCCAACGGTGTGGCGGCGATATGGCGATGTTCGCTGACGAGGTGTTCGGGACACGCTGCGACCCGGGGCTGCGACCCCCGCGCGCGCCGTCTGGACGCGGGGCCGGATTTGTCCAACACTTGGTCTCACCGACTCAACAGTGTCGAGGCGTTCCGTCCGGCGCATGTCGCAGGTTCTCGATCTCTCCCAGATTCGGCGCGGCCGCGGACGCGTCTACTTCAACCGCAGCGAGCTCGGCCAGCTGCTCGGCCTGTATTTCGATCGCGTCGCCGCCGGCGAGTGGCGGGACTACGCGATCGACCACGGCGTCGGCATCGCCGTGTTCAGCGTGTTCCGGCACAGCCAGGACCGCCCGCTCTACGGCATCGCCAAGACGGTGGGCCCGCAGGGGACGGAGTACGGCGTCTACGAAGGCAAGCACCGGCTGCGCCGCGGCCGTGTCCTGGCCGAGGTGCTGGAACTGTTCGAGCGCAAGTTGACGCTGGTCCGCGACTGACCCCGATTCCCTTTACCCCCATTCAGGCGGCTTCATGACCGACTTTGCCCAGTATCCCAGCCTGCAGGACCGTGCCGTCTTGATCACCGGCGGCGGTTCCGGCATCGGCGCCGCCCTGGTCGAGCATTTCGCGCGGCAGAACAGCCGGGTGGTGTTCTGCGACATCGACGCGGACTCGTCGCGGGCGCTGGTCGACCGGCTGGCGGAGGCGGGGCTGGCGGCGCCGGTCTTCCTGCCCTGCGACCTGCGCGACATCGACGCGCTGCGGGCGATGGTGCGGGCGGCGGAGGCCGCGGTCGGGCCGATCCGGGTGCTGGTCAACAATGCCGGCCACGACCAGCGCCACAGCATCGACGAGGTGACGCCGGAGTACTGGGACGACCGGCTGGCGGTGAACCTGAAGCACCAGTTCTTCGCGGTGCAGGCGGTGCGGCCCGGCATGCGCGAGGCCGGCGGCGGCTCGGTGATCAATTTCGGCTCGATCTCCTGGCGCGCCGGGATGGGCGGGATGCCGGCATACACCACGGCCAAGGCGGCGATCGAGGGCCTGACCCGCAGCCTGGCGCGGGATCTCGGCGTCGAGGGCATCCGGGTCAACTGCGTGCTGCCCGGCGCGGTGCGGACCGAGCGGCAGGTCAAGCTGTGGTACACGCCCGAATATGTCGAGCGGATCATGGCGTCGCAATGCCTCAAGGGCGTCGTCGAGCCCGACGACATCGCCCGCATGGCCGCCTTCCTGGCCTCGGACGACGCCCGCATGTGCACCAGCCAGATGTATGTCGTCGACGGCGGCTGGATCTGAGAGACCGTCTGTAAATGCTACTGGCGCGGCCGTCTGACGGCGGTTTCTGCGCTTCCGGTGCTCACGGACTCAAACGTCCGCTGCGCGCCGGGTCTCGAAACCACCGCCAGCCGACTCACACCAGCGCATTTCCAAACGGCCTCTGAGTCCGATTCTGGCACCATCGATCACCCCCGTCTGGATCTAACGGTCGCGGCCGAAACCTCGCATGGTGCAGATGTCCCGGGATTGGCCCGGGGCGTCGCGATGCCCCGGGATAGCCGGGGAGGGGGAGGGCGTGATGCGCGCGACCTGCCCTGGGCCTCCCGGCTCAGGCGCCCAGCAGCGCGGTCTCGATCCGGGCGTCCGGCGCGATCGCGCGGATGCCGTCGGCCAGCTCGTGGCCGACCACCTGCAGCGTGGCGATCGGCATCGGCTCCAGCCGCTCGATCACGAACCACATCTCCGTCGTCGGCAGGTCCAGGCGGGTGCGCGGGCCCTGGCGCCAGTTCCAGCGCCGGCAGGTGACGCCGCGCTCGTCGCGCCAGACCACCTCGCCCGGCTCCGGATGCTCGACCGCCGGCTCACCATTCGAGACCATCTCGAAGGTCTCGTCGCCCGTCGCCCGCACCAGCCGCGGCGGCCCCTCATAGGCGGCCAGGTCCTCGCCGCCGATCGGCACGGCCCAGCGCACGCTCAGCGCGTTGTAGAGATCGACCATCCGGTTGATCGGCGGCAGCCCGCCATCGCGCTGGGCCCGCTTGCGCAGCGCCTCGACCGAGCAGGGCGTGCGCTGCGGCTTGGCGCCGAAGCCGCGATAGGCCTCGCGCCAAGCCTCCAGATGCGCCGCCGCCCAGTCCGGTCCGGTCGCGGCGGCTTGGCAGGCCTCGGCCAGCCGGGCCGCGCTGTCGGTGTCGCTGGGGCCGTTGCGGGCGCCGCGCGCCACCAGGCTCAGCGCCACGAAATCGGGGCGCAGCGCCCGGATGGCAGGGTCGACGGTCGGTGCGAAGGACAGCATGGGATCGGTTTGTTAAAGTGACTGAACGTACCATTATGTTGAATAGGCCATGACGATCGAAGAGGTCAATACGCCGACCGACAACGCACCCGGCGGCGCCGAGGCGGAGACCACGGCGGCGGTGGCGCGCCGTGTCGCCGAGCTGCGGCGGGCGCGGCGGCTGTCGCTGGACGGGCTGGCCCGGCTGTCCGGCGTCAGCAAGGGCATGCTGGTGCAGATCGAGAACGCCCGCTCCAACCCCTCGATCGCCACGCTGTGCCGGGTCGCCGCGGCGCTCGGCGTCTCGGTGGCGCAGCTGGTGGAACTGGGCGGCGAGGACGTGGTGCGGCTGGTCGCGCCCGAGGAGGCGGCGCGGCTCTGGGCCGGACCCGAGGGCGGCCGGGCGGTGCTGCTGGTCGGCAGCGAGGGGCCGGACATGCTGGAGCTGTGGCACTGGGAGATGAAGCCGAAGGAACGGCACGTCTCCGACCCGCATCCGGCCGGCACGCGCGAGCTGCTGCACGTCACCGCCGGCACGCTGCTGCTCGAGGTCGAAGGCCGGCCGCACGAAGTCCAGGCCGGCACCTCGGTCCTGCTGCACAGCGACCGGCCGCACGCCTATGCCTGCAAGGGCGCGCGGGCCGTGCATTTCACCATGGCGGTGATGGAGCCGCAGGCGATGCGCCGGTCCTGACCCGGACGGGCAGGCGGAACGAAGCCGCAGCACGGGGGTTATCGCCGTACCCGGCCCCGGCCGGCCCCGCCATGCCATTCCGGCTGAACCACAGGAGCGGTGCATGAGCTTGTTCGACAGCATCAAGGGCGCCTTGGGCGGCGTCGCCGGCCAGGAGGGGATCCCGGCCCTTCTGTCCAACGCGCTGGCGCAGGCCGGCGGGCTGCAGGGCATCCTGGCCAAGCTGCAGGCCGGCGGCCTGGGCGAGCAGGTGAAGTCCTGGGTCGGCACCGGCGCCAACCTGCCGGTCAGCGCCGAGCAGATCCAGTCGGCCCTGGGCAACGAGCAGGTCCAGAAGATCGCGGCTGCGGTCGGCATCCCGACCGACACGGTCCTGGCCTTCCTGTCGGAGCATCTGCCCAAGACGGTGGACCAGGCGACGCCGGACGGCACGCTGCCGCCGGCGGCCGCGGCCTGACGATCGGAACGCCCGGCCTCTGTCGCGTGAGGCCGGGCCTTTCCGTGTGCTAGCTGCCCATCCCGGCCAGCAGGACGTATTTCAGCTCCACGAACTCCTCGATGCCGTGGTGCGAGCCCTCACGGCCGAGGCCGGATTCCTTGACCCCGCCGAAGGGCGCGACCTCGGTGGCAACGACGCCGGCATTGACGCCGACGATGCCGTAATCCAGCGCCTCCGCCACGCGGAACACGCGTCCCAGGTCGCGGGCGTAGAAATAGGCGGCCAGGCCGAAGGGCGTGGCATTGGCCTGGACCACCACATCCGCCTCGTCGTGGAAGCGGTAGATCGGGGCCAGCGGGCCGAAGGTCTCCTCCTGCGTCACCACCATCTCGGTGGTGGCGCCGGACAGCACCGTCGGCTCGAAGAAGGTGCCGCCCAGCGCATGGCGGTGGCCGCCGGTGACGACCGTGGCGCCCTTGGACACCGCATCGGCGATGTGACGCTCGGTCTTCTCCACCGCCTCCGCCGTGATCAGCGGGCCTTGGACCACCCCGGGCTCGGTGCCGTTGCCGACCTTCATCGTCTTCACCTTGGCCGCGAAGCGGGCGACGAAATCGTCATAGACCGCGTCCTGGACGTAGATCCGGTTGGCGCAGACGCAGGTCTGCCCCATGTTGCGGAACTTCGAGGCCAGGGCGCCCTCGACCGCCGCGTCGATGTCGGCGTCGTCGAACACGATGAAGGGCGCGTTGCCGCCCAGCTCCAGCCCGACCTTCTTCACCGTGTCGGCGGCCTGGCGCATCAAGAGCTTGCCGACCTCGGTCGACCCGGTGAAGCCGACGAACTTCACCGCCGGATGGCCGGTCAGGACCTTGCCGATCTTCGGCGCGTCGCCGGTGATGACGTTCAGCACGCCGGCCGGCACGCCGGCGCGCACCGCCAGCTCGGCCAGGGCCAGGGCGGTCAGCGGCGTCTCCGGCGCCGGCTTGATCACGGCGGTGCAGCCGGCGGCCAGGGCCGGCGAGACCTTGCGGGTGATCATCGCCGCCGGGAAGTTCCAGGGCGTGATCGCCGCGACCACGCCGATCGGCTGCTTCATCACCAGGATGCGGGCGTCGGCGCGGTGGCTCGGGATGGTCTCGCCATAGATGCGCTTGGCCTCCTCGGCATAGAACTCGACGAAGGAGGCGGCGTAGTCGACCTCACCACGGGCCTCGGCCAGCGGCTTGCCCTGCTCGCTGGTCATGATCAGGGCGATGTCTTCCTTGTTCGCCAGGATCAGGTCGAACCAGCGGCGCAGGATGGCGGAGCGCTCCTTGGCCGTCTTCTTGGCCCAGGGACCGAAGGCGGCCTCGGCGGCCTCGACCGCATCGGTCGCTTCGGCCTCGCCGAAGCGGGGCACGCGGCCCAGCGTCTCGCCGGTCGCCGGGTTGGTCACCG
>JAEKLZ010000082.1 GCA_019508225.1 Inquilinus limosus
CCTCTCAGCCCGCCGGGCTCAGCGAGACCCAGTAGCCGGGCCGGTACGGGATCGGCAGGAAGCGCTCGTGCAGGGTGCGGAACGTCGCCTCCGGGTCGAGGTCGGCGAACAGGTCGGGGTGCAGCCATTTGGCGAGCTGCTGCACCCCGACGAACTGGTACGGGCTGTCGTAGAACTGGTGCCAGATGGCGTGGACCCGGCCGTCGGCCACCGCCTTGACACCGGTATAGGCCGGGCGCGCCACCAGCGCCGCCAGCCGCTGCTTCGCCGCCGCCTGGTCGGCATCGGGGCCGAGCCCGACCCAGCCGCCATCAGGCACGAATTTCGACCAGTTGGCGCCGGTGATGACGACCACGTCCGGGTTGGCGACGGTCACCTGCTCCGGGTTCAAGACGCCGAAGGCGCCGGGGATCAGGTCGGCGGCGATGTTGGTGCCGCCGGCCATCCGCACCATGCGGCCGAAATTCTCGGTGCCGAAGGAGGCGCAGCATTCGGCACCCCAGCCGGTGCCGGCGGCGCGCTCGATCATCACCTTCGGGCTCGGCGCGCCCGCCTTGGCCAGCCGGTCCAGCACCGGATCGAGCTGCTGGCGGTAGAAGGCGATGAACTCTTCCGCCCGGTCCTGCCGGCCGAGGATCTGGCCGAACAGCCGGACGCTGGGCTCGGTGTTGGTGAAGGGCTCGTCGCGGAAGTCGATGAAGACGGTGGCGATGCCGGCGCCTTCCAGCGTCTTGATCAGCCCGGATTCCTCGGCCGCCTGCTTCTGGCCCAGCAGCAGGAACAGCACGTCGGGCTTCAGCGCGATCGCCTGCTCGGCGTTGAAGGTGCCCTCCTCCGGATCGCCGATGTCGGGGATGGCGTCAATGCCGGGGAACTTCGCCTGATACAGCTTGTAGGTGTCGAGGTCGGAGCGCTCGAACTCGTCCTTCCAGCCGGCGATGCGGCCGATCGGGTTCTCGCGGTCCAGCGCCGCGACGATGTAGATCTGCCGCCCCTCGCCGAGCAGGATGCGCTCGACATGCTTCGGCACCTCGACCGTGCGGCCGGCCAGGTCGGTGACCGAGACTTTGTCCTCCGCCGCGACCGCCATACCGGCCCAGAGGCTGAACACCGCCACCGCCAGGACCCTGATCATCGCGCCCATTCGCCGCCCCTCTCTCGAAATCAGGGTTGGGGTATCACGCAGGAGTTGCGATTGCGAGTGGCTTTCAATCGCGCCTGGGACAATCGGATGAAGACCGGACATGTGTCGTTGTCTGTCATTGCCGGGCTGGCCGCCCCTGGATCCTCGGGTCAAGCCCGAGGATGACAAATGAAGGCAATTATCCCTTCATCCGATCGCCCTGAATCTCGCCCCGCGAGGCTGCAGCGAAGCGGCGCCTCTGGCATGCTGTCCCGCAGCCCCGGAGTCGTCGTGATTCAGCTGTCCTTCCTCCGTCCCGATCCGATCCATGTCCGCCAGGCGGTGCGGGGCGCGGTCGCGGCCGTCGCCGCCTATGCCCTGGCCGAGGCCTTCGGCCTGCCCAAGGGCTATTGGTCGGTGCTGACCGCGGTGATCGTGCTGCAGGCCACGCTCGGCGCCACGCTGGGCGCCACCATCGACCGGCTGCTGGGCACCCTGCTCGGCGCCGCGTTCGGGGTGGCCGGGGCGGTGCTGTCCGGCCCCTCGGCGCTGCGCACCGGCGTCGTGCTGCTGCTGGTCATGCTGGTCACCGTCTACATCACCGCCCGCCGGCCCAATCTGCGCCTGGGCTCGGTCACCGCGGCGATCGTGATGCTGTCCGACCCCAGCCATGCCGACCCGCTGGGCGCCGCCTTCCAGCGGGTGGCCGAGATCGGCCTGGGCACCGTGGTCGGGGTGCTGGCAGCCCTGCTGATCCTGCCGTCCCGGGCCCGCGACCATCTGCGCGACACCGCCGCCGAAGCGCTGGGCCAATGCGCCGGGCTGCTGGCCCTGATCGCCGGGCGCCTGGCCGGGTCGGAGGGGGATGCGACGGCGATCAACCAGCGCATCCGCACGCTGCTGCGCAAGGCCGACGGCCAGCTGGACGAGGCGCGGCGCGAGCGGCCCGGCGCGATGCCGGAGCATCTCGACCCGGCGCCGATCATCCGCACCATCCGCCGCCTGTGGTACAGCGAGATCATCCTGAACCGGGCGGCGCAGAGCCCGCTGTCGCCAGCGTTGCAGGCGGCGCTGGGGGCGACGCTGGACCAGGCGGTGACCGCGGCGAAGAAGCGGATGACCGCCATGGCCGCGGCGCTGGAGGCGAAGGCGGCGCCGGGCGACGGCAGCGCGCTGGACCAGGCGGTCGCGGCGCTGCAGAGCAGCGTCGACGCGCTGCGGGGCACCGGCGGCGACGGCCTGGACGGCCGCGAATTCGGCCAGGCCTTCGCCCTGGCCTTCACCTTCGCCCAGCTGCGCGACAACCTCGCCGACCTGGCCGAGCGGCTGCGCGAGCAGGCCGGCGAGGCGCCGGCACCGCTGACCGCGGATTGAGATCAGGGAGAGCGCCATGACCGCGCCCGGCATCCACGCCATCCTCTATGCCTTCTTCGACGCCGAGGAGCGGCTGGACCGCGCCGCCATGCGCCGGCAGGTGGAGGCGTGCCTGGAAGCCGGGGTCGCCGGCATCGCCGCGCTGGGCCTGGCCACCGAGGTGGCGAAGCTGGGCTTCGACGAGCGCCGGGCGGTGATGGACTGGGTGGCCGAGGATGCCGGCGGCCGGGTGCCGGTCGGCTTCACCATCTTCGGGTCGTCGGTGGCGGAGCAGGTGGCGATGGTCCGTGCCGCCGAGGCCGCCGGAGCCGGCTGGCTGATCCTGCAGCCACCGGCGGCCGGCAGCTACGGCGCCGGCGAGTACCTGGATTTCTTCAGCCGGGTGATGGATGCGACGGCGCTGCCGGTGGCGATCCAGAACGCGCCGCAATATCTCGGCCGCGGCCTGGCGGCCGACGACGTCGCCCGGCTGATGCGGCGCCACGCCAACATGACCCTCATCAAGGCCGAGGGGTCGGCCGTCGAGATCGAGCGGCTGATCGCCGTGACCGAGGGAAAGCTGCTTGTGTTCAACGGCCGCGGCGGGCTGGAGATGATCGACAGCCTGCGCGCCGGCTGCAGCGGCTTCCTGCTGGCGCCGGACGCGGTCGATCACGCGGTGGCGATCCACCGTCTGTACGAGACCGGCGACGAGACGGCGGCCGCCGAAGCCTATGCAAGGGTGGCGCCGTCGATCGTCTTCGTCATGCAGTCGATCGAGACGCTGATCTGCTACGGCAAGCGCCTGTTCGCCGCCCGGGCGGGCCTGACGGTGCACGACCGGGCGCCGGCGCTGCGCCCGACCGAGTTCGGCCTGGACCTGATCGCCCGGCATGCCAAGGTCCTGGGGGCTTTTGGGCCGAAGGACTGACCGCCAGTTCGTAGGTTGGGTTCGTACTGGCGAACCCAACATTTGCCCAAGCTGCGCGGTGTTGGGTTCGCGTGCGCGAACCCAACCTACGACGGACGGTTCAGCCCGGCGTCAGTTCCGCAGCACGTTCGCCAGCTCGCGCATCTGGGTGCGGGCGCGCAGCAGGAAGAAGCCCTGCACCGCCAGGTGGTTGGGCTGGAACATGGCGTCGGCGCGGCCGTTCATCACCACCAGCGGCCGCAGCTCCGCCGCCTCGCGCAGGTTGTCGACCATCTCGTCCCAGATCTTGGTCGCGCCGGACTGGGCGATGACCCCGTCGAAGTCGCGGCCCAGCGCCCGCAGCACCAGGAAATAGGCGTAGAGCCGGCCCTTGGTGGCATAGAAGATGTCGTCCGCCTGGGTGTCGATCAGCCAGCCGCGGCTGGCCTCGATATGGTCGGCGATGACCGAGGATTGCGAGCCGAGATCGGCGGCGAAGCGGTCGATCGTCTGCAGCAGGTTGTCGGCCCGCCGCTCGAACGGCGCGGTGCCGGCGGCGACCCGCTGGTTGTAGCTGCGCAGCGCCCGGGCGGCGGCGCGGTACTGCGAATCCGACGACGCCGTCGGTGCCCAGGAGGTGCTGAGGTCGAACAGCCAGATCGTGCCGGGATAGCGCAGCAGGCCGGTGGCGCGGTCGAGATCCGGATCGACCTGCGACGAGCCGCGCGACCGGCCGATCTGGTCGCCCATCTCGGCGGTGAAGCGCGACAGGGCGTAGATGATGCCCTGCTGGTAGTTCGGCATGTTGTCGAGCAGCCAGCCCGGCATGAAGAACGGGTCGTTCGCGGTCCAGCCATGGGCGCCGCCGGTCTCGCGCTCGATCAGCGCGGCGGCGATCTCCACCGCTTGGCTGCCGGTGGGCTGGCTGCCATTCGCGACCGGCGCGGCCGCGGCGAAGTCCGGGTCGTCGTCGATGTCGTGCACGATGAAGGCACCGACCGCCATGTAGAGCAGGAACAGCACCACCAGCCCGCCGAGGCCCAGGCCGATCATGCGGGACCAACGCCGGCCCGCGGTCGGGGGCGGCGGCGCGGGTGGCGGCGTGCCTGGGGCGGCCCGGCGCCGGAACAGCCCGCCCAGCCGCGCACCCCAGCCGCGCCGCGCCGGCGCGGGACCGAGATCCTCCTGGAAGATGTCGTCCGGCTGCTTGCTCACTCGCCCCTCACGCCCTGTCGGTCCCGGAAGACAGAATGGCGATGGCGGCGGTTCCGTGCCAGCCCCTGCGTCGTTGCCGTGTCAGCCGGCATCGCGGCGGTTCAGCCGTGCCGTTGGATCTGGGCGAGCCTGTGCAAACGTCGCCATCGGGCGTCGCGCGCGGTCTTACGGGGTCCGGTCCGCTCGGCGTCGGTCCATCGGCGCCGGTCGCGAGGCGGCGGGGTATCGGGCGGCCCGGTATCAGCGAGCGGCCGG
Organism: Inquilinus limosus; assembly: GCA_019508225.1. Classification (GTDB taxonomy): domain Bacteria; phylum Pseudomonadota; class Alphaproteobacteria; order DSM-16000; family Inquilinaceae; genus Inquilinus; species Inquilinus limosus_D. Next base: position 4,857 of record JAEKLZ010000082.1, read on the forward strand.
TCGTCCTCGGGCAGTGCCGGGATGGGCTCCCGGTTTCGGTCGAGGACCTCGCCGGTGGCGATGCCGTGGGTGCGTCGTTCGCCCTCGGGCCCGCCGACATCATCGGCCGGGGCCGCGCGAGAGAGGTTGGAGCCGGCGCGGTGTGGGGCCGGACCGGAGGCCTTCGGGCCGGTGGCCGGCGCGCTGGCTTTCGCCGCGGCGCCCGGCCTGCCGGCGCCAGACCCGCCGGCCGCAGGCCCGCCGGCCGGAGGCCCACCGGTCGGAGGCCCACCGGTCGGCGGGGGCGGCGGGAGGCCGAGGGCCCGGCACAGGCTGGCGATCAGGGCTTCGATCGGCAAGGCGGTGTCGGCGAGGTCGGCGTCGATGCGCTCGTCCCCGGTCAGCCGGTCCCAGAGATCGACGGTCAGTTGTTCCTTGGCGTCGGTGTCGACGCCGGGGGCGCCGGCGATGGCGCGGGTGACGCCCTGGGCGACGGCGTGGCGCCGGCCGTCCGTCTCGTCCTGCCGGTCCTGGCGCCGGTCCTCGGCCTCGCGCCGCGTCTCCTCCTGTTGCTGTTGCAGCCTGGCCTGGAGCGCGATGGCGCGGCGGATGCCGAGGAAGAGGCTGCTGAAGCGGGTCTCCGCCGTCCCGGCGCGGTCGAGATCGTCGGCGGCGAGAGCGGCGATGCCCTCGGCCTGGACGCCGCGGGCCAGCGCCGCCGCGAGCTCCATCAGCTCGGACAGCATGGCGGCGTCGGCCTCGTCCTGCTCCTCCCGCCGCTGCCGGCGCAGCCTGGCCTTGAGCGCCACGGCGCGGCGGATGCCGAGGAAAAGGTGGTTGAAGCCGGCCACGGCCTTGCCGGCTCGGTCGGCATCGCCGGCCGCCAGGGCCGCGACACCCTGGGCCTGGAAGGCCCGGGCCATCTCCAAAGCGAGCTTCGTCAGCCCCGACAGCAGCTCGGCCTGCCGGACAGCCTCGTCGGTGGCCGGCGAAGCGGCGGACGGAGTCTCGGCTGTGATGGCATCGACCATCCGCGAATTAGAACAAAATAGGAACATATAGTCAAGCGAAACCGCTTTGGTTCGGCTCTCTGGTTCCTCTCGTCATGGCGAGCGAAGCGTGGCCATCCACTCTTTCAGACGCCGCTCAGGCGGCAACAGTTTGGATGGCCATGCCCCTTCGGGGCTCGCCATGACGGAGTGATATGATCGTCATCGTGAACCGGCCTCAGCCTTGCGAGGCCGCCTTGAAGACCGCCGCCTGGGCGGCGAAGGCGCGCTGGTAGGCGGGCCGCGCCTCGGCCCGGGCGACATAGGCGGCGATGCTGGGGTGCTCGGCCAGCAGATCCGATCCCTGCAGCCGGCGCAGCACCGTCACCATCAGCAGGTCGCCGGCGCTGAACCCGCCGTCGAGCCACTCGGCATCGCCGAGGTGGCGGGAGAGGCCGTCCAGCCGCTTCCGGATGGTGGTCTCGAGGGCCTGCAGGCGCTGCTCGTACCAGGGCTGGTCGCGCTCGAGGATCCTGGCGAGGGCACGGTCGAAGACCGGCGGCTCCACCGTGTTGAGGGCGGCGAACATCCAGGCGATCGCGCGCGCCCGGGCCCCCGGCTCGTCCGGCAGCAGGCCGCCGTGGCGCTCGGCGATATGGAACACGATCGCCCCCGACTCGAACAGGGCGAGATCACCATCCTCATAGGTCGGGATCTGGCCGAAAGGCTGCAGCGCGAGATGCGCGGGCTCCTTCATCGCCTTGAAGGACAGCAGGCGAACCTCGTAGGGCTGGCCCGCTTCCTCGAGCGCCCAGCGGACGCGCATGTCGCGCGCCAGCCCGTTGCCGCGATCGGGCGAGCGTTCGAAAGCGGTGATCGTGATGGTCATCGTCGGTCTCCAGGGATTGTCTGCCTTGAAGACGATCGGCCGGACGGGACTCCGACACCCACGCGCGAAATCGTCAGCCGCGCGGCACGACGGTGATCATGATCCCGGCGAAATGCAGGGCGCTGCCGGCCAGCACGAACAGGTGCCAGACCATGTGGTTGAACGGCAGCCGGTCCCAGACATAGAAGGCGACGCCGGCGGTGTAGGCCAGGCCGCCGGCCAGGATCCAGCCGACCGCGGCGCCGCCGAGCGACGACCAGACCGGGCCGATCGCGACCAGGATCAGCCAGCCCATGCCGAGATACAGCGGCACCGCCACGCGCCGGCTGTAGCGGCGCCAGGCCAGGCGCAGCACCACGCCGGCGACGGCCAAGGCCCAGATCACCGCGAACAGCGCCCAGCCCCAGGCGCCGCGCAGGCCGAGCAGCAGGAACGGCGTGTAGGTGCCCGCGATCAGCAGGTAGATCGAGGCGTGGTCGAGCAGGTTGCAGGCGTGCTTGAAGCCGGGCGAGCGCGCCGCGTGCAGCAGGGTGGAGGCGACATAGGTCAGCACCAGGGTCGCGCCGTAGATCGCCAGGCTGACGATCTCGAGCGCGCCGCCGTGGAGGCTGGCCAGGACCAGCAGCACGACAAGCCCGGCCACGGCCAGGGCGGCGCCGATGCCGTGAGTGACCGCGTTGGCGATCTCCTCGGCCAGAGTCTCGGTGTGCGGGACGATCCCTTCGGTCATGGCATCAATCTAGCATCCGATCCGGCCGTCGCCATGGGGCGGCGAGCCCTGCCGCTCGGCAGGCTGCCGGACAAGGCAAAACAAGCATCATGATTTACAACAAAAGACTTTAATTTTTGGCAATATTGAATAGATCACCAGAGACTGTTTTCTATTCCGTAAATCGTCTTGTCAGACTTCACTTCATTTGTAATGGTGAAATCCAGATCCGAATCCCTAGGGCGAATTTCGCCCCCCTTCCCCGTCATGGCGAGCCCCGCAGGGCGTGGCCATCCAGGGCTGCTCGCATCGGCCCCTGGATGGCCCCTTCTTGACTAAAAAGGGGGCGGCTTCGCCTCCTCGCCATGACGGGTCAACACCGAGCATTGCGACGTACCGAAAACCAACCCAATCAAAACGGAGTCGGTCGTGGGGGAATCTGAAACGACAAGTTTATCGGCGCGTGTGCGGCAAACCGCACTTCGCTACTCAAGACAGATCGCGCTGGCGCTGGCCCTCGCGATCTCCGGCGCGGGTCTGGCGCATGCGCAGGACATCGCCGCACGGGCCAATCAGACGGCCTATGGCGGCCGGATCGGCGTCCCCCTGAAGCAGGGCGACTTCGTCTATCTGCCGTCCGGGTCCACCGTCACGGCCTGGGACTACCGGACGCCGGAGGCGCCCCGGCTGGCCGGCGACACGCGCCGGCAGCCGCTTCCCGGAATCATCAGTTCGATCGCATCGCGCGGCCGGTATCTCTACGCCGGCTGGCGGCGGCAGGACGGCACCTCCGGCCTGGCGATCTATTCCCTGCTCGATCCGGCACGCCCGCGGCTGGTCGATGGCGGCACCCTGCGGAAGAACGCCGCGGCCGAAGACATCTCGGCGATCGCGATCGACGGCGATTTCCTCTACGCGTTCGACAACGCGCGCGGCCTGGTCGTCCACTCCCTGGCCGATCCGCTGTACCCCCGGGCCATCCGGGTGGTCGAGGGCGGCCCGGCTGATGTGGTCGGCATTTCCGGCGGCCGCATCTTCACCTCTGCCCGGACGATGATCGATGACACCCTGCTGCAGGTGTTCGACAACAGCCGGAAGAACTTTCCCAAGAGGGTGACCAGCGCGAATCTGGACGGGTTCGAGAATTTCCGCCTGCAATTCGCCTGGCCGCTGGCCGTGGGGTTCGGGCTGAGCGTCAACCTGTACTACCTGCCGCCCTGGGGCGGTGCGCCGCTGCTGTGGGGCAGCGCGGCGCCGGGCGAGGCCCTGTTCAACGGCTTCGTCGCCGGCGACAAGGCCTATGGCTTCGGCGCCTCCGGCGTCAGCGTCTGGAGCCTGCGCCTGCCGGTCCGCCGGGTCGGCCGCGCCGATTTCGCCAATGCCTTCGCCGCGGAAACCACCGCCGTGCAGGGCCAGTTCGGCTGGGTGGCCACCAGCACCGACCAGCTGGCGCTGTTCGACACCGGCAAAACGGCCTCCCCGCGCCTGGCCAGCGTCGTCGACACCCTGGGCGGCGCCGATGTCCGGGACGCGGCCCTGATCGACCGCAGCCTGGTCCTGCTGCAGAACGGCTATGGGCTGAGCGCGGCCGATGACGCCGACCTGACGCCGACCGGACGGTTCGACGCCGACCTGCCGAAGGCCAAGCAGGCCCGCGCCTTCGAGGACATGGCGGTCGACGGCCGGCGGGCCTATCTGGCGGCCTGGGGCTACGGGCTGATCATCGCCGATCTCAGCAACCCGTCGGCGCCGCGCGAGCTGGGGCGCCTGCCGGCCGAATTCTCCTCGGCGATCGCCGGGAAGGGCCGGCAGGTCTATCTCGGCACGGCCACCAATGGCGGCTCGGTGACGTCGGTCGACGTGTCGAACCCGGCCCGCCCGGTGGTGCGCGACGCGGTCGCGGTCGACACCCGGGTCGCGCGGCTGCAGCTGGCCGGACGGTTCCTGTTCGCGGCCACCGCGCCGGACGCCGCCGGCGGCCCTCCGGGCGGCTTGCGCATCTTCGATGTCGGCAACCCCTCGCAGATCCGGGAGGTCGGGCGCTACAGCGACGATTGCGAATTCGCCAGCGACCTGGCCCTCAGCGACGATGCCCGGACCGTCCATCTGCGCTGCTCGAGCGGCCTGCACATCCTGGATGTGAGCCAGCCGAGCCGGCCGGTCCGCGTCGGGTTCTACGCGGCCGGCGGGGGTGACCGGGCGATCGCGCTCGGCTCCGGATCGGTGTTCGTCGCGACGGGCGGGAGTGTCGAGGAGGTCGATATCCGCAACCCGCGCCGGCCGACCTTGCTGAACCGCTATCAGCTTCCGGCCGAGGCCCGCCGGCTGCGGGTGATGCCGGGCCATCGCCTGTTCGTGTTCACCGGGACGGGCGGCCTGCAGATCATCAAGCTGTAGCGAGACCTTTCAGAACGCC
>JAEKLZ010000380.1 GCA_019508225.1 Inquilinus limosus
GCCGCGCTGCTGCTGGAGAACGGCGAGGCCCCGAAGGCGGCGGATGGGAAGCACCGCCCGATGCCGGCCAAGGCGCGGATGCTGCGGCGGCTGGCGCGGGAAGGCGCCCGCGACTTCTACGAGGGCGAGACCGCGCGGGACTTGGCGGCCGACCTGGCCGCGGCCGGGTCGCGCATCACTGCGTCCGACCTCGCCGCCTATCAGCCGCGCTGGGCCGAGCCGCTGCGCGGCACCTATCGCGGCCGGGATGTCTGGGCCATGCCGGGGCTGAGCGGCGGCCCCAGCCTGCTGCAGGCGCTGGACCTGCTGGCCCCACGGACCGGCTGGGGCGACAAACCCGACGCTCGGGCTGCGCTGGCCTATGCCCGCGCGGCGCGCGAGGCCTATCGCCGCCGCCTGACCGGCATGGGCCATGCCGGCCTGAGCCGCGATCCCGGCTGCACCAGCCATGTCAGCGTGGTCGACGGGCAAGGCAACATGGTCTCGCTGACCAACACGCTGCTGTCCCGCTTCGGGTCCAAGGTGGTGCTGCCCCGCGCCGGCATCCTGATGAACAACGGCATGATGTGGTTCGATCCGCGCCCGGGCCAGCCGAACTCGATGGCCGGGGGCGCCCAGCCGCTGGCCAATATGTGCCCGCTGATCCTGGGCCGCGACGGCCGGCCGGAATTGGCGATCGGCGCCGCCGGCGGCCGGTCGATCTTCCCGGCCCTGCTGCAGCTGATTTCCTATCTGGTCGACTACGGCATGACGCTGGAGGACGCATTCCACACGCCGCGCGTCGATGCCAGCACCCCGACCATCAAGGTGAATGCAGCGGCGGCGCCGGACGTCGCTGCCGCCGTCGCCCGCGACTTCCCGGTCCAGATCGTCGAGGACACGCTGTATCCGGTGAACTTCGCCATCGCCTCGGCGGCCTCACGCGATCCGGAGACCGGCGAGACGGTCGGCATGGCCCACCCGACCAGCCCCTGGTCCGGCGTCGCGGTCGGAGGACCGGCCGATGCCGGCTGAGGCCCTGCCCCTGCTCGCCATCGACGGGCTGCGGGTCGCCATCGGCGGCCGGTCCGTGGTCGATGGGGTGTCGCTGTCGATCCGCCGCGGCGAGGTGCTGGCCCTGGTCGGCGAAAGCGGCTGCGGCAAGAGCCTGACCGCCCTGTCGGTGCTGCGCCTGCTGCCGGCCGCCGCGCGCGTCGCCGCCGGCACCGTCGCCATGGAGGGCACCGACCTGCTGGCACTGGATGAGGCTTCGCTGCGCGACCTGCGCGGCAACCGGGTGTCGGTGATCTTCCAGGAGCCGGTGGCATCGTTGAACCCGCTGGTCCGGGTCGGCGACCAGGTGGCGGAGAGCCTGCGGCTGCATCGCGGCGTCTCGGCCGCCGCCGCCCGGGCCGAGGCCGTGGCCATGCTGGCGCGGGTCGGCATCGCCGATCCGGAGCGGCGGGCCGGGCAGTTCCCGTTCGAGCTGTCGGGCGGCATGTGCCAGCGGGTGATGATCGCGTCGGCCCTGATCTGCCGGCCGGAGATCCTGATCGCCGACGAGCCGACCACGGCGCTGGACGTCACCATCCAGGCCCAGATCCTGGACCTGCTGAAGACCCTGCGGGCCGAGGCCGGCAGCGCCATCCTGCTGATCACCCACGACATGGGCGTGGTCGCCGACATGGCCGATCGCGTCGCGGTGATGTATGGCGGCACGGTGGTCGAGAGCGGGCCGGTCGATGCGATCTTCGACGCCCCCGCCCATCCCTACACCAAGCTGCTGCTGGCGACCGTGCCGCGGCTGGACGGCCCACGCCGGGAGGAGTTGAAGACCATCGCCGGGCGCCGTGGTCAAGGCGGTGGACGGCATCTCGCTGGACCTCGAGGCCGGCCGCACTTTGGCGCTGGTCGGCGAGAGCGGCTGCGGCAAGTCGACCACCGGCTACGCCATCCTGGGGCTGGAGCGGGCGACGCGCGGCACCGTGGCCTTCGAGGACCGCGACGTCACCCATGCCGCCCCGGCCGAGCGCCGCGCCCTGGCCGGCGCCATGCAGATCGTGTTCCAGGACCCCAGCGCCGCGCTGGACCCGAAGATGCGGATCGGCGCCAGCATCGCCGAGCCGCTGGCGATCCGCGGCACGCCGGGCGCCGAGCGGCGACGCCGGGTGGCGGAGCTGCTGGATCTGGTCGGCCTGCCGGCCAGCTATGTCCAGCGCACGCCGAACGAGCTGTCGGGCGGGCAGCGCCAGCGTGTGGTCATCGCCCGGGCCTTGGCCCTGTCGCCGAAGCTGCTGGTCTGCGACGAGCCGGTCTCGGCGCTGGACGTCTCGATCCGCTCGCAGATCCTGAACCTGCTGGTGCGGCTGCAGGACCAGCTCGGCCTGGCCTATCTGTTCATCAGCCACGACCTGTCGGTGGTCCGCCACATCGCCGACCGGGTGGCGGTGATGTATCTCGGCACCATCGTCGAGCAGGGCGACACCGATGCGGTCTTCGCCGCGCCGCGCCACCCCTACACCGAGGCGCTGCTGTCGGCGATCCCGCTGCCCGACCCGCGAGCCCAGCGGCAGCGCCGCAAGATCATCCTGTCCGGCGACCTGCCGAGCCCGCTGGCGATGCCCGCCGGCTGCCCCTTCGTCAGCCGCTGCCCGATCCGGGTCGAGGAGTGCGCGGCCATCCGCCCGGCGCTGCGCCCGGCCGAGGGCGGCACCGAGGCCGCCTGCCTGGTCCGGGCGGGGTGATCGTCGCCATAGGCGTTGCTCGATGAGGTCCGTGCGGACGAGACTGCGCCGGGACTCGCGAAAGGACGCAGAATGGCTGAGACGACCGCCCGGATCATCGGCACCGGCTTCGCCGTGCCGGACCAGGTCCGGGCCAATGACGCGCCGGTCTTCGACTGGGTCAGGGCCAACAGGCCGCCCCATGCCGACCTGTTCCAGGGGCTGGAGCGGCGCCGGATCCTGGCGCCGGGTGAGACGCTGGAGGGGCTGATGGCCGCGGCCGGCAGCCGCGCCCTGGCCGAGGCCGGGCTGCGCGGCGCCGATATCCACCTGCTGCTCGGCGTCGCCTCGGTCTCCGACCACGTCACCCCGAACGCGCTGGTGGCGCTGCACCGGACGCTCGGCCTGCCGTCGCGCTGCCAGGTGCTGCCGCTGGGCACCGAATACACCGTGTTCAACGACGGGCTGGTGCTGGCCGAGGCCCTGATCCGCGCCGGCCGCGGCGCGCGCAACGCCCTGGTGGTCTGCGGCTGCAACTGGAGCCGGCATGTCAGCTATCACGAGGCGACCTGCATCGGCGCCGGTGACGGTGCCGGTGCGGCGGTCGTGGCCGCGAGCGAGGACCGGGACCGCTTCGCCCTGGTCGATGTCGAGACCGACACCGACACCGGCTATTACGGCGCGATGCATGTGAGCCCGCGGCGGGTCGGCACGATCGACCCGCCGCCGCCCTATGCGGCGGAGACCTTCACCATCCCGCTGATGAATCTCAGTGCCGAGGCGGCCCGGTCGTATCGGGACTACGGCGCCAAGGTGCCACCGCAGATCGTCGACCGGCTGCTGCGCCGCAACGGCCTGGCACCCGGCGAGATCACGCTGATCGGGCACCAGACCTCCTCGGTGCTGAGCGCCGCCTGGGCCGAGGCGATCCGGCCGGGCCAGTACCTGACGACGCTGCCGGAGTACGGCAACATGACCTCCGCCTCGGTGGCGGTGACGCTGGCGGCATGCCAGGCCGAGATCGACCGCGATGCCCTGGTGCTGCTGACCATCGGCATGCAGCAGCAATCCTCCGCGGTGCTGCTGCGCCGCCGCTCCGCCTAGGGGACGACCGCCTCGACCTCGATCTCGACCTCGTAGTCGCCGACCAGGGCGCCGGCCTGGACCAGGGTGTTGGCCGGCTTGATCGCGCCGAACACCCGGCCATGGGCGCGCGACACCGGCTCCCATTTCTCGGCGTCGCGGAGGTAGATGCGGGTGCGCACCACATCCTCCATCGACCCGCCCAGGGCCGAGATCGAGGCGGCGACCTTGTCGAGGATATAGGTGGCCTGCGCCCCGGGGTCGCCCGGCGCCACGCAGCGGTCACCGCCATGGGTGGCGGTGGTGCCGGAGACGCGGATGGTGTCCTTCACCCGCACCGCTCGGCTGTAACCGGCGATCGGCTCCCACACGCTGCCGGACGAGACCCGCAGCCGGTCCGGCCGGCCGGGCACCGGCTCCGCCGTGAAGATCGACGGCAGGGCGTCGAGATGGTGGCTGAGATCGCCCGAGGCGGTCAGGTAGGGCGGGCGGCGGTATTCGTCGCCGCAATCGCCGGGGATCGGCGTCGT
>JAEKLZ010000083.1 GCA_019508225.1 Inquilinus limosus
CCGACCGGTCCGTCCCCGGCGCGGTGTCCTCGGCGAAGACGTGGATGCCGCAGTTCCGGCAGAAGCGGTGCTGGATGGCGTGGCGGTTGAACAGATAGGTGCCGAGGTCCATCGGCGTCGCCCGCACATGCAGGCCGAGATGCGGCACGGCCCAGAGCAGCGCGCCCTTGCGCGAACAGATCGAGCAGTTGCAGGCCACCGCGCCGTTCAGCTCGCCCTCGACCTCGAAGGCCACGCGGCCGCAATGGCAGCTTCCTTTGTAGAGCATGGTCCCCTCCCCGTGCTGGTTCCCCTAGAAAGCTGGACCCGGTGTCGGCCCTGGGCAATCCCGGCGACCGGGACAAGGGCCGGAACGGCCGATGCATGGCTGCTTTGCCTCCCCTCCGCCAGGACCGGAGTCGGATGTAGGATGAGTCATCCGTCGATCTCCCCGAGACCCCCATCCGCCGCACCGGCCTGCCCGAGGCCCGGAGGAACGCCGATGTCCACCGCTGTCGACCGGTCGAAGCGACCGTTCATCATCGCCTCGATCATGCTGGCGACCTTCATGGTCGCGATCGAGGCGACGATCGTCGCCACCGCCATGCCCCGCATCGTCGGCGAGCTGGGCGGCTTCACCTATTACAGCTGGGTGTTCTCGGCCTTCCTGCTGGCCCAATCCACCACCACCGTCATCTACGGCAAGATGTCGGATGTGTTCGGCCGCAAGCCGGTCCTGGTCGGCGGCACGGCGCTGTTCCTGGCCGGGTCGGTGCTGTGCGGCTTCGCCTGGTCGATGGGGTCGCTGATCCTGTTCCGGCTGCTGCAGGGGCTAGGCGCCGGCGCGATCACGCCGGTGACGATGACCGTGATCGGCGACCTGTACAAGCTGGAGGAGCGCGGCCGGGCGCAGGGCATGATGGCCAGCGTCTGGGCCACCTCCGCCGTCATCGGGCCGCTGGCCGGCGGCGTCATCGTCGACCACCTGTCCTGGGCCTGGATCTTCTGGCTCAACCTGCCCTTCGGCGTGCTGACCATCCTGGGCTTCCTGCTGTTCCTGCGCGAATCGATCCAGCCGCGCCAGGTCCGGATCGACTACACCGGCGCCGCGCTGTTCTCGGCCGCCATCGTGTCGCTGCTGGTGATCCTGACCGAGACCGACGCCGATGGCTGGGTGCTGGGCGGGCTGGGGCTGCTGTTCCTGGTCGCGGGCTGGCTGTTCCTGTGGCAGGAGCGGCGGGCGCCGGAGCCGATCATCTCGCTCGAGCTTTGGGGCCGACGGCTGGTCGCCACCAGCAACATCGCCACCCTCTTGGCCGGCATGGCGCTGATCGGCCTGACCACCATCCTGCCGGTCTATGTCCAGGGCGTCCTGGGCCGGTCGCCGATCACCGCCGGCTTCACCCTGAGCATGCTGGTGTTCGGCTGGCCCCTGGCGGTGATGCTGTCGCAGCGGCTGTACCGCGCCTTCGGCGTGCGCCGCACCTTGCGGGTGGGCAGCCTGCTGTTCCCGATCGGCGCCAGCTTCCTGCTGTTCCTGACGCCGCAGACCCACCCGGTGGTGGCCGGCGCCGGCGCCTTCATCATGGGCTTCGGCATGGGGCTGATCAGCCTGACCACCATCGCCGTGGTGCAGGACAGCGTCGAATGGTCGATGCGCGGCAGCGCCACCGCGTCGATCATCTTCGCCCGCAACCTGGGCAGCACCATCGGCGCCACCGCCCTGGGCGCCATCCTGAACATCGGCATCGCCCATTTCGGCAGCGGCGCGCTGGCGGCGAGCGTGCACGACGTGCTGAACCAGCCGGCAGGCCTGGCCGAGCTGGCCGCCAACCCCTCGGTCCGCGGCGTCTTCGACCAGGCGCTGCACTGGACCTTCCTGGGCGTGGTGGCGATGGCGGTGCTGACCTTCGTCACCATCTGGCTGATCCCGATCGCGCCGCGCCCGGCCGGTGCGAGGCCGCAGGAGGCGGAGATCGAGGCGGCGGCGGAGCCCGGCCCGGCTGCCGTCGGCCACTGAGTTTGACCGCAAGAACCGGGCCGACCGCCCCCGGCGCGGGGAGTATGATCCGGCCCATGAGCGAACATCTCTACACCCTGTTCGAGACCGCCATCGGCCCCTGCGGCATCGCCTGGGGTCTGCGCGGCATCACCGGCGTGCAACTGCCGGGGTCCAGCCCGGAGAAGACGCGCACGCGTCTGCTCCGCCGCTGCCCCGGCGCCGAGGAAGGCGCGCCCCCGCCCGACATCGCCCGGGTGATCGAGCGCATCGGCGCCCTGCTGCACGGCGAGCGCGATGACCTGTCGGACGTGCCGGTCGACCTCGGCCGCGTGCCGGAGTTCGAGCGCCGGGTCTACGCCATCGCCCGCGCCATCCCGCCGGGGTCGACCATGACCTATGGCGAGATCGCCAAGCGGCTGGGCGATCCGCTGCTGGCCCGCGACGTCGGCCAGGCGATGGGGCACAACCCGTTCCCGATCGTGGTGCCCTGCCATCGGGTGCTGGCGGCCGGCGGCAAGCCCGGCGGCTTCTCCGCCCCCGGCGGGGTCGACACCAAGCTGCGCATGCTGCGGATCGAAGGCGCCGCGGCCGCCGCCCAGGCGACTACCGGTGCAGCGCCGGGCCGGGCGACCGCCCGTTCACCGAGCTGCACACCGGCCATTCCGTCTCCTATGTCCGGCGCGGCAGCTTCGGCTGCCGGCAGTTGGGCCGGGCGGACGAGCTGGTGGCCGGGTCGGTGCTGGTCGGCCATCCGGGCGACGAGTTCACCTGCACCCACGACCATCACCATGGCGGCGACGAGTGCCTGTCCTTCGAGCTGGCCCCGGCGCTGGTCGAGGCGATCGGCGACGACCGCGCCGCCTGGCGCGCCGGGGCGATGCCGCCCTTGCCCGGGCTGGTGGTGCTGGGCGAGCTGGCCCAGGCCGCCGCGACAGGCCGCAGCGATCTGGGGCTGGACGAGGTCGGCATCGCCTTCGCCGCCCGCTTCGTCGCCCTGGCGACCGGGCGCGAGGCACGACCGCCCGAACCGGCGGCGCGCGACCGCCGCCGGGCGGTGGAGGCGGCGCTGTGGATCGACGCGCATGCCGACCAGCCGGTCGACCTGGACGGTGCGGCCCGGACCGTCGGCCTCAGCCCGTTCCACTTCCTGCGCATCTTCGCCCGCAGCCTGGGCGTCACCCCGCACCAGTACCTGGTCCGCGCCCGGCTGCGCCGCGCCGCCCGCCTGCTGGCGGAGGATGCGCGGCCGGTCACCGACATCGCCTATGATGTCGGCTTCGGCGACCTGTCGAACTTCGTGCGCAGCTTCCACCGCGCCGCCGGCACCTCGCCGCAGCGGTTTCGGAAGGCGGCACGGGGCGACCGCAAGATCCTCCAAGAAGGGCTGGCCCCGATCGCCGCAGCATGACCTCCGGCTCATTACGGAGGTTCTGCCATGTATGACCATGTCGGCCTGAAGGTCCGCGACCTCGACGCCAGCCTGCGCTTCTACGAGGCGGTGCTGGCGCCGCTCGGTCATGGGGTGTGTTCCCGCGGCGATGCCGATGCCGGCCTGGGCCCGGCCGGAGCGCCCGCGCTGTGGCTGTACCGCTCCGAGGCGGCGGGCGCGGGCACGCATGTCGCCTTCCGCGCGCCGGACCGGGCGGCGGTCGACCGCTTCCATGCCCGAGGGCTGACCGCGGGTGGCCGCGACAACGGCGCGCCGGGGCTGCGCGCCGATTACAGCCCGACCTACTACGCCGCCTTCCTGACCGACCCGGACGGCAACAATGTCGAGGCGGTGTGGATGGGGTGACGTCCACGCCTTGGACCGTCATGGCGAGGAGGCGAAGCCGACGTGGCCATCCAGAGGGCGGTGCCACTGGATGGCCACGCCCCTGCGGGGCTCGCCATGACGGCTTCTGTTGTTGGTGCTGGCCTTACGACGCCCCGAGCGTCTTCAGATAGGCGATGATGTCGGCGCGGTCCTGGGGGTTGGCGATGGCGCCGGCCGCCATCTTGGTGCCGGGCACGGCCTTGTTCGGGCCGGCCAGGAACGCATCCAGCGTCGCCTCGTCCCAGGGCTTGGCGTAGGCGACCATAGCCTTGGAGTAGGTGTAGCCGGCCACCGTTCCGGCAGTGCGGCCGAACACGCCGGACAGGTGCGGCCCGAGCTTGTTCTGCTCGGTCACCGTGTGGCAGGCGCTGCAACGCGAGAACAGGGTCTGGCCGCGCGCGGCATCGCCATCGGCCAGGGCCGGCGACACGGCGCCAGCGGTCAGCAAGGCCGCGAGGGCCCACTGCGTCAGCTTCATCTTTCTTCCTCTTCCTTCGGGATGGTGCCGGCGGGAGCCTTTGGCCCCCGCCGGATTCGGTCGGTCAGGACGACGACTTCAGCAGATCCGTGTCGAACGGCAGGGTGCGCAGGCGCTTGCCCGTCGCGGCAAAGATCGCGTTCGCCACCGCCGGGGACACGGCGGCGGTCGCGGTCTCGCCGATGCCGCCGGGGGCCTCGGCGCTCTTGATCAGATGGGTCTCGACCACCGGCACCTCGTCGATCCGCATCGGCAGGTAGGTGTCGAAATTGCCCTGCTCCACCCGGCCGTTGGCGAAGGTGATGGCGCCGTGCAGCGCCGCGGTCAGGCCGAAGATCGCGCCGCCCTGGACCTGCGCCTCGATCGTGTCCGGGTTCACCGTCAGGCCGCAATCGACGGTGCAGACCAGGCGATGGACCTTGATCGACCCGTCGCCGGCAACCTCGACCTCCGCCACCATCGCGACATAGCTGCCGAAGGCGAACTGCACCATCACGCCGCGGCCATGGCCCTTCGGCATCGGCGTGCCCCAGCCGGCCTTCTCGGCCGCCAGGGTCAGTGCCGCGAGGGCCCTCGGGTTGTGGCCCAGCAGGGCCTTGCGATACTCGACCGGGTCCTGCTTGGCCGCGGCCGCCAGCTCGTCGATGAAGCTTTCGACCACGAAGACGTTGTGGGTCGGGCCGACCCCGCGCCACCACGTGGTCGGCACGCCCTGCGGCTCGACCCGGACATATTCGACGCGGATCGCCGGGAAGGCGTAGGGCGGCTCCGCCGCGGCATCGACCGCATCCGGGTCGATGCCGTTCTGGAAGCCCGCCGGGAAGTAGCGCGCCATGATCGAGGAGCCGGCGATGCGGTGAGTCCAGGCCACCGGCTTGCCCTGGGCATCGAGGCCAGCCGAGAACCGGTCGTAGTAGTACGGCCGGTACATGTCGTGCTGGATGTCCTCCTCGCGGCTGTAGACCACCTTCACCGGGCCGTCGACCTGCTGCGCCACCTTGACCGCATGGGCGACGCCGTCGACCTCCAGCCGCCGGCCGAAGCCGCCGCCGATCAGATGGTTGTAGACCTGCACCTTCTCCTTCGGCAGGCCGGTGATCTCGGCCGCGATGCCCTGGGCCATGGTCGGCACCTGGGTGCCGACCCAGATCTCACAAGCGTCCTTCTGCACATGCACGGTGCAGTTCATCGGCTCCATGGTCGCATGGGCCAGGAACGGCACCTGGTAGATCGCCTCGACACGCTGCGCTGCGCCGGCCAGCGCCTTGTCGGCGTCGCCGTCGTTGCGGGCCACGGCGCCAGGCTTCTTCGACTCCTCCTCCAGTTGGCGGACGATATCGGCGCTGCTGACGGTGGCGTTCGGGCCGTCATCCCACTGCACCGCGGCGGCTTCCAGCCCCTTCTTGGCGGCGCCCATATGGTCGGCGACCACGGCCACGGCCGCGTCGGTCTTCACCACCTGGCGCACGCCCTTGACCGCCATCGCCGCGGCCTCGTCGACGGTCTTCGGCTTGCCGCCGGTGACCGGCGAGATCGCGATCGCCGCCACCTTCATGCCCGGCAGCTTCACGTCGATGCCGAATTCGGCCTTGCCGTTCACCTTGTCCGGCGTGTCCAGGCGCTTGACCCGGGTGCCGAGCAGGGTGAAGTCCTTCGGGTCCTTCAGCGCCACCGTCTTCGGGTCGGGCGCCGGCAGGGTCGCGGCGATATCGACCAGCTCGCGATCAGCAGGGTGCGGGCGACCGCGCCGGCCTGGCGCAGCGGCGTCCAGAAGGCGCGGATCGAGGTCGAGCCGCCGGTCGCCTGGCTGCCCAGCAGCGCGTTGCCGTACAGCGCGTCGTTCGGCGGCGAATGCTCGAGCCGGACCTGGTCGAGCCCGACCTCCAGCTCTTCCGCCAGCAGCATGGCCTCGGCTGTGTAGATGCCCTGCCCCATCTCGGCCGACGGCATCACCAGGGTCACCAGCCCCTTGGGATCCATGCGGATGAAGGCGTTCGGGGTGAAGCGGTGCGACACCTGGGTCTCCGCCAGGGCCGACCGCAGGCCCGGCGGCAGGGCGACGGTGATGGCCAGGCCGCCGCCGAGAACCATCAGGCATGGTCTGTCCCTCCCTCAGGCCGCGGCTTTGTGGATCGCGGCGCGGATCCGCTGGTAGGTGCCGCAGCGGCAGACATTGCCGGACATGGCGGCATCGATGTCGTCATCGGTCGGCTTCGGCGTGTCCTTCAGCAGCGCCGCCGCCGACATGATCTGGCCGGACTGGCAGTAGCCGCACTGCACCACCTCCAGCTCCAGCCAAGCCTGCTGCAGGGCCGCGCCCTGCGGCGTCTCGCCAACCGCTTCGATGGTGGTGATGGCGCTGTCGCCGATGCTGTCGACTGTGGTGACGCAGGACCGCGTCGCCGCGCCGTCGACATGCACGGTGCAGGCGCCGCACAGCGCCTGGCCGCAGCCGAATTTGGTGCCGGTCATGCCGAGCACGTCGCGCAGCACCCACAGCAGCGGGGTGTCGCCGTCGACATCGACCTCATGGGGTGTGCCGTTGATCTTCAACGTGAAAGCCATGGCTGCCTCTCGGGTGGCTGGGGCGGATAGGACACAGTCGGCCGACCTGGGCTGCCCCGGCCGGCTGCACTCATCGATGGGCTCTGTGACAGTCCTCGAAGCTCGGTTGCGCGATCGGCCGGCCGAAAATGGCCCGGCACCGCGCCCGCCTTCTGATTCTGGTGCGAGAATAGGACGAAACGGGACGGAAACGCAGCGAAACATCGCGCCCTTCGACCATTGAAGTAGCCGCAGCCCCGCACATGTCATCAGCATGAGCCCGCTGATCCGCTTGGCGCTCGCTGCCGGCCTTGCCGTCGCGGCCGCCCCCGCCATCCCGGCGCCCACTCTGGCGCAATGCATCGTCGACCCCGGCCAGATCGGCAGCCCCTGCGCCGGCGGCATCGGCTCGCCGCCGCTCGTCGGCGGCCGACCGCCCGCCACCCTGGAGATCACGCCGCCGGGACAGGTCGGCGCGCCGCAGCTGGCGCGGCCGCCGCGGCTGGAGGTCCCCCGGCCGCGCCGGGCGGAGAGCCTGGACCGCAGGGTGCCGGGCACGCCGCTGCTGCCGCTGCCTTCGGCCGGCATGGCGCAGCGCTGCGTCACGATGTATGGCAGCTGCCCGATCCCGGGCGGCGCCATCCCGAGCACCGCCTGCACCTGCGAGGGCGGCACCACCGGCACCGCCCGTTGAGGACCGTCCGATGCGGGTGGCGCTGGTGCTGAACGGCGCGGCGGGCGCCTTGCTGGGGCGCACGGCCGAGGCGATCGCGGCGCCGCTGGACCGGATCCTGGCCGCGGCCGGGGCCGAGGGGCGCGCGGCCGTGGCCGAGGGCGACGCGCTGTCCAGGGCGCTGGACGCGGCCGTCGCCTCCGATGCCGAGATGATTCTGGTCGGCGGCGGCGACGGCACCATCATCGCCGCGGCCGAGCGGCTGCTGGCGGAGAGCCGGGCCGGCGGCCCCGCCCGGCCGTCCGGCACCCGGCCGCTCGGCATCCTGCCGCTGGGCACCGCCAACCTGCTGGCCCGCGACCTGGGCATCCCGCTGTCGCCCGAGGCGGCGTTGCCGGCGCTGCTGGCCGGCATCCCCCGGCGGATCGATGTCGGCCTGGTCAACGGCCGGATCTTCCTGAACAGCTCGCTGCCCGGCATCGCCCCGCGCATGGTGCAGCAGCGCGAGCGGATGCGGCGCACGCCCGGCAGGCTGAAATGGCTGCGCCTGGCGCGCGCCTTCTTCCGCGGCTTCGACCGCGGGCCGCGGCTGCATGTCGTGCTGCAGGCCGATGGCCGGCCGGTGCGGCTGATCACCCGCACCCTGGCGATCAGCAACAACCCGCTGGCCGAGGGCTTCGCCGCGATCCACAGCCGCGCCGCGCTGGATGGCGGCGTGCTGGGCGTCTACGCCGCGCGGATCGGCCGCCGGCTGGACCTGTGGCGCCTGCTCGCCCGCCTGGTCGCCGGCACTTGGCAACACGACCGGGCGACCGTGGCGCTGGCCGCCCGCCGGATCGACGTGATCTCGCGCCGGGCGCGGCTATGGGTCGCCAATGACGGCGAGAACCATCTCTTGGCGACGCCGCTGCGCTATCGCATCCTGCCGCGGGCGCTGACCGTGCTGGTGCCGCGCGCCGACACGGACAAGCCGATGTGATGAAGACTGTCGCCCACATCTCCGACCTGCATTTCGGCCGCACCGAACCGGCGCTGGTCGAGGCCCTGCTGGCCGAGCTGAAGGCGCTCGCCCCCTCGGTCGTCGCCGTCTCCGGCGACCTGACCCAGGATGCCCGCAGCGGCGAGTTCGCGGCGGCGCGGGACTTCCTGGACCGGCTGCCGGCACCCTACATCGTCGTCCCCGGCAACCACGACATCCCGCGGCACAACCTGCTGTCGCGCTTCACCAAGCCGTTCTCGCGCTATCGCCGCCACATCACCCCGGACACCGCGCCACTCCTGGTCCAGGACGGGATCGCGCTGATCGGCGTCAACACCGCCCGGCGTCTGGTGGCGCATTGGAACTGGTCGCACGGCTCGATCAGCCTGGAGCAGATCGAGCGGGTGCGCGAGACGTTGCGCGCCCTGCCGCGCGGCCTGCTGAAGGTGGTGGTGGCGCATCACCCCTTCCTGCCGCCGCCCGACGCGCCGGACACCAAGCTGATCGGGCGGGCCGAGACGGCGCTGCGGGTGTTCGCCACCGCCGGGGTCGACCTGATCCTGACCGGCCACCTGCACCGCGGCTTCTACGGCGAGGTCACCACCCATCACGGAAGGGTGCGGCGGCCGATCCTGGTGGCGCAGGCGGCGACCGCGACCTCGAGCCGGCGGCGCAACGAGCCGAACGCCTACAACCGCATCCTGGTCGACGGCGACCGGCTGACGCTGGAGCCGCGGCGCTGGGACGGTGCCGGCTTCGTGCCGATGCCGCCGCACGGCTTCGAGAAGGTGAAGGGCCGCTGGCAGGCGCTGCCAACGGCCGGGTGAGCCGGCCCGCGCCGGATCAGGACTCCGCAGCGAAGTCGGTGCCGCGGGTCACCTCCGCCCAGCGATCCATCTCCTCGGTGACGGCATCGAGCTTCTCCCGGGCCCGCCGCAGGGCGTCGCTGCCGAGCAGCAGGTGCAACGGCGGCCGGTCGGCGCGGACGGCCGCGATGATCGCCCGGGCGGCGCGGTCGGGGTCGCCGAGCTGCCTGCCGGCCATGGCGTCGAAGGCCGCGGCGCTGCGCCCGACGCTGGCCGCATAGGCCCCGTCATCCGCCTCGCTCCTGCGGAACGAATGGGTGGAGAGGAAGTCGGTGCGGAAGGCGCCCGGCGCCACCGCCGTCACCTTGATGCCGAGCGGCGCGACCTCCTGGGCCAGGGCCGCCGACAGGCCCTCCAGGGCGTGTTTCGCCGCAGCATAGAGGCTGGTGCCCGACCCGGGAGCCCGGCCGGCGATCGAGGTGATGTTGACGATGTGCCCTGCGCCCTGGGTCCGGAGGCGGGGCAGCGCCGCGCGGATGACGCGGAACGGGCCGAACACGTCCACCTCGAACAGGCGCGCGGCCTCGGCGTCGGTGGCCTTCTCGATCGCGCCGAGCAGGCCGTAGCCGGCGTTGTTGACGATGACGTCGATCGTTCCGGCCAGCGCGAAGGCGCGTCCGACCGTCGCGTCGATGGCGGCGCCGTCCGAAAGGTCGAGGCCCAGGACATGCAGCGTCCCGGCGCCGGGGTCGAGAGCGGGCGCGTCGCCCCGCACCGTGCCGATGACGGTGTCGCCTTCGGCGAGCGCCGCCCTGGCCAGGGCGAGGCCGAGGCCGCGTGAGATACCGGTGATGAACCAGGTCGTCATGAGGGTCTCCTGTCTGTGATGCGGAGATAGCCTCGGACGGACAGGTTCAGAATGGCCCGGATGCTCACAGCGCTTGTAAGCTCAACTTAAAGATGGTGCCATGCGGCCATGGACACTCTTCTGTCGGGCAGCGACTACAACCAGCTGCGGGCCTTCGTCGCCGTGGGCGAATTGCTGAGTTTCAGCCGCGCGGCGGAGAGGCTCGGCGTGTCGCCCTCGGCGCTGAGCCAGATGGTGCGCGGCTTCGAGGAGCGCGTCGGCGTGCGGCTGCTCAACCGCACCACCCGCAGCGTGGCGCTGACCGAGGCGGGCGACAACCTGCTCCGCCGCGTGCGGCCGGTGGTGGCGGAGCTGGGCGACGCCATCGGGCAGGTGCGGCGCTATCGCGAGCGGCCGGCAGGCACCGTCCGCATCCACGCCTTCCGCTCGGCCGCCGAGGCCTATCTCGACCCGATCCTGCCCGGCTTCGCGCGGTCCTATCCGGATGTCGTGCTCGACATCACGCTCGACGACGAGGTGGTCGACATCGTCGCCGGCGGCTTCGATGCGGCGATCCGCATCGGTGAGGTGATCGAGCACGACATGATCGCGGTGCGGCTGGGCCCCGAGATGCGCCAGATCGCGGTGGCATCGCCGGACTACCTGGCCGCCCATGGCCGGCCGCAGCACCCGCGCGACCTGGTGCGGCACCGCTGCATCCGCTGGCGCTGGCCGGGGCATGCCACCCCCTATGCCTGGGAGTTCCATGAGGACGGCCGCTGGTTCTCCGTCGCGGTCGACGGCCCGCTGATCGTCGACGACAAGCAGATGGCGCGGCGCGCGGCCCTGCGCGGCATCGGGATCGGCTTCGCCGTCGAGCAGGCGGTCGCCGCCGACATCGCCGCCGGCCGGCTGGTGCCGCTGCTGGAGCCATGGTCGGCGCCCTTCCCGGGGCTGTTCCTGTGCTATCCGCAGCAGCGCCAGATGGCGCCGGCGCTGCGCGCCTTCATCGACGCGGTGCGGCAGGCCGAGGTCGGCGACGCCTGGAGCCCCGCCGCGCCGTGAGGCGCCGCCGCCAGGCTCACACGATCGCGGCGCCCGGTCCGGCGGCGGTCCAGCTCAGCAGGCCGGACAGGCGCAGCAGCGCCCGCTCCAGCCCCGCACGATCGGGCACGCCGCCGAGCGACAGCCGCACCGCTCGCGGCGGCGCGCCGGTGACATGGCCCCCAGCATCGAACGCGTCGGCCGGCACCACCAGCAGCCCGGATTCGCGGGCGGCGGCGGTGAAGGCGGTGGCCGTCCACCCCTCCGGCAAGGCGAGCCAGAGATGGTTGCCGTCCGGATGGGCGGCGACGGCGCCCGCCGGCAGCGTCGCGGCCGCCAGGCGCTGCCGGGCCCGGTTCTCCACCCGGATCGCCGTCGTCAGCTCACCCAGCGTGCCGTCGCCGATCCAGCGCGTGGCCAAGGCGGCGGTCAGCGGCGAGGCCATCAGGCTGATCGCGCGCAGGCCCGCGGTCAGCGGCAGCGCCGCGCGGGCGTCGGGCGCCGCGACATAGGCGACGCGCAGCGCCGGGCTGGCGCATTTCGACAGCGAGGCAACGTGCCAGGCGAGATCCGGCGCCAGGGCGGCGAGCGGCGGCGGCGCCGTCTCCGGCAGCGCGCCATAGGCATCGTCCTCGACGAGGACGACGCCGTGCCGGCGGGCCGTGGCCACGATCGCCTGCCGCCGCCCCGGCGGCAGCGTCGCCGTGGTCGGGCTGGCGATGGTCGGCACCAGGTAGAGCGCCTTGGGCGGGTCGGTCCGGCACAGGGCGGCGAAGGCGTCGGGGTCGAGGCCGTCGGCATCCTGCGCCAGCCCGGCCAGGCGCAGCCCGAGATGGGCGGCGATCGCCCGCACGCCGGGATAGGTCAGGCCGGCGCAGGCCAGGGTGTCGCCGCGATCGAGCAGCAGGTCGAGCAGGGCGAACAGCGCGCTCTGCGCCCCCGCCGCGACCACCACGCGGTCCTCCGCCACCGCGCCGAGGCGGCGGCCGAGCCAGGACGCGCCCGCGGCGCGGTCCCGCGCCGCGCCGCTGCTGGGCTGATAGCCGAGGCTGGCCGTGCCCTCCGGCCCCGCCAGCAGCGCCGCCAGCCCTTCCGCCACCCGGTCGCCGAGCCCCGGCGGCTGGGGCGGCACGTTCATGCTGAGGTCGAAGCCGTCCTGCAACGGGACCGGCGTCTCACCGGCCGGAACGCCGCGGACGAAGCTGCCGCTGCCGCTGCGCCCCTCGACCAGCCCCATACGCTTCAGCTCGGTATAGGCGCGCGTCACCGTGGTCAGGTCGACGCCCAGTTCCGCCGCCAGCTGCCGCTGGGCCGGCAGGCGTGAGCCGGGAAGCAGGCCTCCGGAGCGGATCCGGTCGGCCAGCTGGGCGACGATCGAGCGGTATTTCGACATGGATCTCAGGCTGCGTCGGTTGATCGCAGAACCATACACTTGACCAATGTGTATGGCAATATTACATTGCGCTCCATACAATCCAGACCGCAGCCCGAAGCTGCGGCCCCTCCACAGGGCACCGATCATGGCCGAGATCCCCCGCTACCCCACGCTGACGCCCTTCGCGGTCGGCATCCGGGCGCGCTGCCCGCGCTGCGGCAAGGGCCATCTTTTCCGCGGCTTTCTGACGCTGGCGCCGAACTGCGAGGTCTGCGGCCTGGATTACGGTTTCGCCGACCCGGCGGACGGCCCGGCCTTCTTCGTCATCTCGATCGTCAGCTTCCCGGTGATCGCCTTCGCCGCGTGGCTGGAGTTGGCCTATGAGCCGCCGATGTGGGTGCATCTGCTGACCTCGGTGCCGCTGCTGATCGGCGGCTGCCTGGCGCTGCTGCGGCCGCTGAAGGGCTGGCTGGTCGCCGCCCAGTACATCAACGATGCGCGGGAGGGCCGGCTGGCCGGCAAGGGCGAGGACTGAGACCCGCTACTCCTCCCCGGTCCGCCCGAGCCAGGGATCCGGCCCCGGGTCGCGGCCGCCGGCGGCCTCGGCCAGGCGGCCGAGATAGTGGGCCCAGCCTTCGGCATGGCCGGCGCATTGCGCGGCCGAGGGCAGGCCGGTCTGGGTCATCTTCAGCAGCGTGCCGCCCGGCTGCTCGATCAGGTCGATCTCGACCAGGCTCGACCCCGGCGGCACCACCTCGCTGCCGTCCCAGCCGAAGCTGTAGGCCAGGCGGTGCACCGGCACCACCTCGCGGAAGGCGCCGCGGGCGAAGCGGGCGCCGGTGACGTTGACCAGGTAGAGCCCGCCGGGCTGCGGATCGAGCTGCGCCTCGGTGCCCATCCAGCGCAGGATCTGCTCCGGGTCGGTCAGCAGCGCGAACACCGCGGCCGGCGGCGCCGGAATCCGGGTCTCGCGGCGGACGACGAGATCGTCTGGCATCGGGTCTCCTCCACCATGGTTGCGGCGCGGGCCGCGGCGGTCAGTCCTGGCGGCCGTTGCAGGCCGACGAGGCGCCCTCCGGGTCGCGGCCGGCGGCGACCGCCGCCAGCCGGTCGAGGAAGTGGGTCCAGCCCTTGGCATGGTCCGGCACGGCCGATGGCGGCAGGCCGCTATGGGTCATCCGCATCAGGGTGCCGTCCGGCTGCTCGATCAGGTCGATCTCGACCAGGCTGGACCCCGGCGGGACCTCGGCATTGTCGTCCCAGCCGAAGCTGTAGACCAGCCGGTGCACCGGCACCACCTCGCGGAAGGCCCCGCGGGCCACGTTCTTGCCGTCGACGTCGAGCAGATAGAGGCCGCCGGGCTGCGGGTCGAAGGTGGCGGAGTTGCCCATCCAGCGCAGGATCTGTTGCGGATCGGTCAGGAAGGCGAAGATTGTGGCGGGCGGCGCCGGGATCCGCATCTCGCGCCGGAAGACGGTCGGTTCGTCCATCTCGCTCCCCCTTGCTCCATATTGGCCCCGGTCACCGGGACGGCCGGCAAAATAACACGGCGCGGACGGGTTTCACCACCCGCCACGGCGGATGACAGACCCCGGCTCGCGGCGCCATGATCGCGGCATGGACCTGCCCCCGCCCCTCGCCTGGCTCGTCGACCACGCCGGCGCCTCGCCCGCACCGGATCGCCTGCTGGCCGGGCTGGCCGACGGGCTGCCGCTGGCCGGCGGTGCCCTGACCCTGGCGGTGCCGCACCCGATCGTCGCCCGCCGCACCTGGCTGTGGCGGGCCGGGACCGGGGCGGTGATCGAGGCGCTGGGCTTCGCCGGCATGCCGCTGCCGGCCGACAGCCCCCCGGCCGGCCGCGACTGGCTGGCCGGGCTCGGCCCCGTGCAGGAGGATGCGGCCGGGCCGGCGACCCTGGGCTGGGCCGGCACCCGGCCGTTCGACGCCGCCGAGGCCGAGCGGCTGCGCCAAGCCGCGCGCTTCGCCGCGGCGCCGCTGTCCGCCCTGGCGTCGCAGGCGGGGCTGACGGCCCTGCTGGAGGCCTATCTGGGCCGGCGCAGCGCCGCCCGGGTGCAGGCCGGCGCGCTGCGCCGCGGCGCCGGCGAGACCATCCGCGCCGTGCTGCTGTGCGCCGACCTGCGCGACTTCACCGCCCTGTCCGAGGCGACCGAGCCCACCGAGGTGATCACCACGCTGGACGCCTGGTTCGACCGCATCGCCGGGGCGGTGCACGCCTTCGGCGGCGAGGTGCTGAAATTCATGGGCGACGGGCTGCTGGCGATCTTTCCGGTGACCGGATCCCCGGCTGGGGCCGGCGAGGCCCGCGGGGCCTGCGACGCGGCGCTGCGCGCGGTCGCCGCCGCCCGCGCCGGCATGTCCCATCTCGACGCCACGCGCCAGGCCCAGGGCCGGCCGCCACTGCCGTTCGGCGCCGCGCTGCATCTGGGCGAGGTGCTGTGGGGCAATATCGGCGCCGCCGACCGGCTGGACTTCACCGCCATCGGCCCGGCGGTCAACCTGGTCAGCCGGCTGGAAGGGATGTGCCGGCCGCTGGGCCGGCCGGTGCTGATCTCGGGCGCGGTGGCGGCCGAAACCGCGGCGCCGCTGGTGCCGCTGGGCGAGCACGCGCTGCGCGGCATCGCCGCGCCCTGCGCCGTCTTCACCCTGCCGGATGCGTGACCGGCGCCTCGGCGCCGGCCCCCGCCAGCAGTTCCTCGCACAGCTCGGCGATCAGCAGCCAGGTCGCCACCCAGTGGCTCTGGCCGCCCGGCGCGCAGGACTCCGCCTGGCGCCGTGCCTCCTCGGGCGCGGCCGGTCCATGCCGGCGAAGCAGCACCCGGGCGGAAAGATCGAGCTCGTGGGCGGTCAGTCGGCTCATGCCCGCTTCGGTGGTGATAGGGGGGACGTCATCCCTATCTATGAAGATTAGATAAAATTGTCTATATCGAATCGGACCTCGACCAAAATCGATTAGGAAGCTCCGCCAGCATTCCCGATCGTAGGTTGGGTTCGCGGCAGCGAACCCAACACGACGTCTCTCCAGCGGTGAATGTTGGGTTCGCGAGCGCGAACCCAACCTACGCCACGCCTGCAGCCTCACGCCGCCTTGCGCAAGTGGCCGCCCTTGACCAGGAGTTCGGCGATCTGGACCGCGTTCAGCGCGGCCCCCTTGCGCAGATTGTCGGCGACCACCCAGAAGGACAGGCCGTTCTCGATCGTGGAATCCTCGCGGATGCGGCTGACGAAGACCTGGTCCTCGCCGGCGCATTCGGCCGGGGTGACGTAGCCCTCATCCTGCCGGTGATCGACCACCGCGATGCCCGGCGCCCGCTTCAGCGCGGCCCGCGCCTCGGCGGCCGAGATCGGGTTCTCGCACTCGATGTTCACCATCTCGGAATGGCCGATGAAGACCGGCACCCGCACGCAATGGGCGATGACCTTGATCGCGGGGTCGAGGATCTTCTTGGTCTCGACCATCATCTTCCACTCCTCCTTCGTCGACCCGTCATCCATGAAGCTGTCGATGTGCGGGATGACGTTGAAGGCGATCTGCTTGGTGAACTTCTCCTTCACCAGCGGATCGTTCACGTAGACGGCGCGGGTCTGGTTGAACAGCTCGTCCATCGCCTCCTTGCCGCCGCCGGAGACGGACTGGTAGGTCGAGACCACGACGCGGCGGATCTTGGCCAGATCGTGCAGCGGCTTCAGCGCCACCACCATCTGGATGGTGGAGCAGTTCGGGTTGGCGATGATGCCCTTGCGGCTGAACTGGGCGATCGCCTGCGGGTTGACCTCGGGCACCACCAGCGGCACGTCCGGGTCCATCCGGAACTGCGAGGTGTTGTCGATCACCACCGCGCCGGCCTTGGCCGCGCGCGGGCTGTGCACCGCCGAGATCTTGGCGCCCGGCGAGGACAGCACGATGTCGATACCCTTGAAGTCGAACTTGGCGAGGTCCTGCACGTCGAGGACATCGTCCTCGCCGAAGGAGACCTGGCGCCCGACCGAGCGCTCCGACGCCAGCGCGACGACCTTGTCGATCGGGAACTCCCGCTCGGCCAGGATGGAAAGAATCTCGCGACCGACATTGCCGGTGGCACCGATGACCGCGACCCGATAGCCCATGTCTGTAATCCGGCTTGTTCGATTGCTGTAACGGATGCACTCGGTAGAATGGTTGCCAGTCTGCGCGCAACGGCGCAGCCATGCGATTCGTGCGTGACGATCATGCCGTCAAGCGCCGGCTGGTCGCTGGACTGAACAGGACTCCCGAGATCCGGCTATAGATGGGCCGCCCCGGGAGGCCTGCAACCCTCGCATCGGATGGGAGGCACCACGATGGCCGACAAACTGCCGAGCTATTCCGCCTTCTGGCCCCATTATCTGCGCGAGCATGGCCGGGCACGGACCCGGGCGCTGCATTTCTTCGGCACCAGCCTGGCGATCCTGTGCCTGGTGCTGCTGGTCGCCACCGGCAGCTGGTGGTGGCTGCTGGCGGCGCTGGTCTCGGGCTATCTCTTCGCCTGGATCGGCCATTTCTTCATCGAGCACAACCGCCCGGCCACCTTCACCTACCCGCTGTGGTCGCTGCTGAGCGACTTCCGCATGTACGGGCTGTGGGTGTCCGGCCGGCTGGAGGACGAGCTGCGCCGGGCGGGGGTGCGGCCTTAGGCTCAGTGTTCGGAGGCTCGATGGGACAGCCGCTTGCAATCCGGTGGAGACAGTCCGGTGCCTGAAAGCACTTACGCCGACATCCCCGCTATTAAGCAGATGAAATCGGCACCCAATAATGATCGGAATTTGCCGTAGCTGATTATGATTTTTGTTGCGGAAAGCATCTATATTTGTATAATCCCACACCGTACGCGGCGTTGTGTGTGGCTTTTTCAGAAATTCCTGTGTTTGTATCGATGGACCATTGGATTGATCTTTCAAAATTCGGAATTGATTTTATTGTTATTTCTAATTTATCATTCGTATGATCGTAGAATATACTATCGATATCATCCTCAATATCAATTGTATCTGTTCCACCGACAGTACGGGAAAGGACCTTTTTTTCCTTCGGATACATTAGAACCTGCATTCCAGACAATTCCGATCGTGGAGTGCATTCCCACGCCGTCGCCGATCTCCATGCAATTGGCAAGCTGTCCCATTTATCGGGCGTAATTTTATTTTTTACTAAAGCACAGGACGCCACCACTAAACACGCCAAGAAGAGTCCATATGTTTTTCGGAACATGCCTCTTCCCCTCGTACTCTGCACATTATTGCCATGCTGCGGGAGGCCGGTCGATCTCGGTGTGGGCATGCGACGTCCGCTTTCCCCCCAAGCCGGCATCGGCAGCGCCTTCCACAAATGAAAAAGCCCGCCGCCGGTCTCCCGGCGGCGGTCTCGATCCGAGGGGTCGGAGTCTCAGAACCGGTACCGCAGCCCCAGCGCCACGATATCGACGCTGCTGCTGTTGCTGCCGTCATAGGACACCCGGGTCTCCAGCGGCGTGCCGACATAGAAGTCGCGCTCGGCGTCCAGCTTGCGGGCGTCGATGAAGATGTGGGTGTAGGCGAAGTCGACCGACATGTTCTCCATGATGTCGTAGCTGGCGCCTGCCGACAGCCAGTAGCGGTCGCCGTCCGGGGTGCGGCTGGAGCGGTAGCCGGTCTTGGTCGGCGTCGGGTCGTACTGGAAGCCGGCACGCAGGGTCAGGTCGTCGTTCCAATAGTATTCGCCACCGATCGAGACGCCGACCGTGTCCTGGTAGCGTTGCTCGTTCACTAGGTCGTCGCCGCCGTCGCCGCGCTTGACCCGGATCTCCTTGAACGACGACCAGCCATACCAGGTGACGCCGCCGAGCAGCGCGACCTGGGGCGTGACCTCCTGGCGGATGCCGAAGGACAGCATCGGCGGCAGGTTCAGCTTGGCCCGGCCGTCGGTGGCGAAATCGGCGGTCGCCGGGAGGCCCGGCAGCGGCGGGAAGTTGACGCCCTTCAGGCTGGCCCGGCCGTCCAGCATGTGGTCGACGCCGGAGCGGAAATGGACGCCGAGGCGGGTGCCCTCCACCGGCTGCACGATCGCGCCGATGTTGTAGCCGATCGCCCAACTGTCGCCCTTGATCGACAGGTCGCCGTCACCGGCGAAGCTGGGCACCAGCTTGCCGACCGGGTTCGGCACATGGCTCTCGAGCTTGGCCCAGGCATAGGAGATGTCGACGCCGCCGCCGATCGACAGCCAGTCGTTCACCCGATACGCCACGACCGGTGAGAAGTTGTAGACCTGCAGCTCGGTCTTGGTGGCGTCGTAGCGGCCGAACCAGTCGCTGTTGTACTGGCTCTCCAGCCCGAACGGGGCGCCGAGGCCGATGCCGACCCAGAGGCGGTTGTCGGTCGACGGCACCGGCAGGGCGACATAGCCATGCGGCACCAGCGTCGGGTCGTAGGGGTTGTTGCTCTTGCCGTCGCCGGAGATCACGCCGGGCGGCGGGTTGAGGATGCCGAGCGGCGTGCGGAAGCCCGGATAGTCGATGGTCGACCCGCTGTCCTTCAGGCGGGAATCCGGCAGCAGCAGGCTGCCGCCGAACTGGGCCTCGCCCTGCTTCAGGAAGGTCATGCCGGCCGGGTTGGAAAAGACCGTGCTGGCGTCATCGGCCGCGGCGGCGCCGCCGGCGAACGCCCGGCCCAGGCCGGTCACGCTCTGCTCCTGGATGAAGAAGCCGGCCGCGTTCGCCGCCCCGGCCCCGAGCCCCGCCGCGGCGGACAGCGCCGCCACCCCCAGCGCCAGGCGCGAAACGGTCCCGATGATCCCCTGCTTCATCTCGGCATGCCCCCCCGGTCGTCGACCGATATGTTGCGCAACGTTGCGGTTGTAACAATACGTCAACGCGCAAGGCGGCGTGCCGTCAAGCACTGTTCAAGGTCTCGATGAGATTGAATACCTGCGACTCGGAAAAGCCCAGCGGGACGCTACGTCAACCCACCACGGAAAATGCCGCCGGAAAGAACAGCCTGGATCTAACCGCGCCGGCCGTCGGGACGGATCGCGTAAAATTGATTCGGTTATGCGCCGGGACTGGCGAAATGCCAGACAAAAGGGGCGGAACCCATGGCACCGCCCCTGCTGCACTGCACAAATACCTGAGAAGGGCTAGTGGGAGCGAGCCGCCATCGCTTCCAGGATGGCGGTGCCCATGTCGCCGGTCGACACCACCTGCGACGCGCCGGTGCCGGCGATGTCGGCGGTGCGGATGCCGCGGTCGAGCACGTCGGACACCGCCTGCTCGATCAGGTCGGCCTCGGCGCCGAGGTCGAAGCTGTAGCGCAGCATCATGCCGAAGCTGAGCAGGGTGGCGATCGGGTTGGCCTTGCCCTGGCCGGCGATGTCGGGCGCCGAGCCGTGCACCGGCTCGTACAGCGCCTTGCGGCGGCCGGTGGCGTCAGGGGCGCCGAGCGAGGCCGAAGGCAGCATGCCGAGCGAGCCCGTCAGCATCGCCGCCTCGTCCGACAGCATGTCGCCGAACAGGTTGTCGGTGACGATGACGTCGAACTGCTTGGGGTTGCGCACCAGCTGCATGGCGCAGTTGTCGGCCAGCATGTGGCTGAGCTGGACGTCCGAATACTGCTCCTGGTGCAGCTTCGTCACCTCCTCGCGCCACAGCCGGCCCGATTCCATGACGTTCATCTTCTCGACCGAGCACAGCCGGTTGCCGCGCTTGCGCGCCAGCTCGAAGGCCACGGCGGCGACGCGGCGGATCTCCGACGTCGTGTAGACCTGGGTGTTGATGCCGCGGCGCTCGCCATTGCCGAGGTCGGTGATGCCGCGCGGCTCGCCGAAATAGACGCCGCCGGTCAGCTCGCGCACGATCAGGATGTCGAGGCCCTCGACCACCTCGCGCTTCAGGGTCGAGGCATCGGCCAGGGCCGGGTAGACCAGCGCCGGGCGCAGGTTGGCGAACAGCTCCAGGTCCTTGCGCAGGCGCAGCAGGCCGGCTTCCGGCCGGATCGAGAAGTCGACGCCGTCCCATTTCGGCCCGCCGACCGCGCCGAGCAGCACGGCGTCGACGGCCAGAGCCTTCTCCATGGTCGCGTCGGTGACCGGCACGCCGTTGGCGTCGATCGAGCAGCCGCCGACCAGCTGCTCGTCGATGTCGAAGCCGACCGCGCGATGGCTGCCCAGCCACTGGGCGGCGCGCTTGACCTCGCCCATCACCTCCGGGCCGATGCCGTCACCGGCCAGGACGAGGAGCTTCTTGTTGGCAGCCATGGGGAAACGACCTTCAGCGGGGTTGGAGGAACGGAGGAGGAAGCCCTACGGCTCAGGCCGCCAGCCAGGGCTGCGCCGATTTGCGCTTGGCCTCGAAGCTGTCGATCTCGCCGGTCTGCTGCAGGGTCAGGCCGATGTCGTCGAGGCCGTTGATCAGGCAGTGCTTGCGGAAGGGGTCGAGGTCGAAGCGGATCTTCTGGCCGTCCGGCCGGGTGATCTCCTGCTTCTCCAGATCGACCGTCATGGTCGAGTTGGCGCCGTTCTCGGCGTCCTTCATCAGCTCCTCGATCTGCTCCTGCGGCAGGGCGATCGGCAGGATGCCGTTCTTGAAGCAGTTGTTGTAGAAGATGTCGGCGAAGCTGGGCGCCAGCACGCAGCGGATGCCGAAATCCAGCAGCGCCCAGGGCGCGTGCTCGCGCGACGAGCCGCAGCCGAAATTGTCGCCGGCGACCAGGATCTGGGCCTTCTGATAGGCCGGCTGGTCGAGCACGAAATCCTTCGGGTTGCCCTGCTCGTCGGTGCGCAGCTCGTAGAACAGGCCGGCGGCGAGGCCGGTGCGCTTGATCGTCTTCAGGAACTGCTTCGGGATGATCATGTCGGTGTCGACATTGACGATCGGCAGCGGCGCTGCGACGGCGGTGAGCGTGGTGAAGGGCTGCATGGCGGCGGCTGTGCTCAAAGGGGAGGACCGGGAAGTCATGCCACAGCCGGCCGCCGGCCCAAAGCGCCGAATCGTCACCCTTCCCGCGGTGCAATTTTCGGCAGGGCGAACAGCAGGCCGAGAGTGAACAGCGTCGCCAGCCCGCCATAGCCGGCCGCGGCGGCGAAGGCGCGGGCGTAGGCGGCGGCCTCGCCGATGCCGGCGGCCCGGGCCCCGTCCAGCACCACCGCGAACAGGATCCCGGCCACGGCCACGCCGAAGGCGCCGCCGACCTGCTGCATGGTGCTGAGCATGCCCGACGCCGAGCCGATGTCGCCGTCGCGGATGCCGCCGAGCACGGTGTTGAGCAGCGGCGTCATCAGCAGCCCCTGGCCGGTGCCGAGCAGCAGCAGCGCCGGGATCAGCGCCTCCGCCTGCAGCGGCGCGCCGACCAGCGCCGTGGCGGCGGCGACGAACTCGCCCAGCGCCGCGATCGCGGCCCCGGCCATCAGCACCGCGCGGCGGTGCTCGGGCGCGACCCGGCCGGCAGCGATCGAGGCGATCATGAAGGACACGGCCGCCGGGGAGAACACCAGCCCGGCCGCCAGCGCCGACCGGCCGAGCCCGAGCTGGGCCAGGAAGGCATAGGCCAGGTAGACCGAGTTCAGCGTCGAATAGAACACCAGCGCCAGCAGCACCCCGACGGCGAAGGCACGGTCGCGGAACAGGGCAGTCTGCAGCAGCGGGAAGGCGCCGCGGCGCGACCGGGCGTGCTGGTGCCGGGCGAAGACGGCCAGCACCGGCACCGCGGCAGCCAACATGGCCAGCGACCAGCCCGGCCAGCCGGCCTCGCGCCCCTCGATCAGCGGGTACAGCAGCAGGCCGAGGCCGAGCGCGCTGAGCCCGACGCCCACGAGGTCCAGCCGCTGCCCCGGCGTCACCGTGTCGGCCGGGATCAGCCGCGGCGCCGCAACGGCAGCCAGAAGACCGATCGGGATGTTCAGCAGGAAGATCGGCCGCCAGCTCAGCCCCCACAGATCGGCCGCGACCAGGATGCCGCCCAGCACCTGGCCGGCCACCGCGGCCAGCCCCAGCACCACACCGAGCGCGGCAAAAGCCTTGGCGCAGGCCTGCGGCTCCGGGAAGGTGACGCGGATCAGCGCGAACACCTGCGGGAACAGCATCGCCGCGGCAACGCCCTGCAGCAGCCGGGCCAGGATCAGCGTCTCGGCGCTGGGCGCCAGGCCACACAGGGCCGAGGTGACGGTGAATGCGAGCAGCCCGGCGACGAACATCCGTCGCCGCCCGCGCAGGTCGCCCAGCCGGCCGCCGGTGATCAGCGCCACCGCATAGGCCAGGCTGTAGCCGGCCACCACCAGCTCGGCCTCGGCATAGCTGGCGCCGAGCCCCAGCCGGATGCTCGGGATCGCCACATTGACGATCATCACATCCATCACCGTCATGAACGGCCCCAGCAGCACTACCGCCAGGCCGAGCCAGGGACGGGCCACGGTCGCCCGCCGGGCAGCCCCGGCGGGATAGGTCACATCGGTCATCGGGGATCTCCATCGGCGGACCGGCAGTCGGCGACCGGCAGTCCGCCCGCGACAGAGACTGGAGGATGGCCTATAATAGGAAAAGATAAGTTCTTATCCTATTAGTAGAAGCAACAGCCTATGGCCGTCACCAGCCTGCAGCGCACCGATGATCGCCGCGCCTTGTCCGACTTCGTGCGCGACCGCCGGTCCCGCACCAGCCCGGACGCGGTCGGCCTGCCGGCCGGGTCCCGCCGCCGCACGCCGGGGCTGCGGCGCGAGGAGGTGGCCCAGCTCGCCGGGGTCGGGGTCACCTGGTACACCTGGTTCGAGCAGGGCCGCGCCATCCAGGTCTCGGCCGATTTCCTGGAACGGGTGTGCCGGGCGCTGCAGCTGGACCCGGCCGAGCGGCAGCATCTCTACGCCCTGGCGCAGCATCGCCCGCCGCCGCATGCGGCCCCCGGCCTGCCGACAGTCTCGCCGATCCTTCAGGCGCTGTTGGACAGCCTGCCGAACCCCGCCTACATCAAGACCGCGCGCTGGGACATCGTCGCCTGGAACGCCGCCAACACCGCGATCTTCGGCGACTACGCGCTGATCCCGCCGGACCAGCGCAACAGCCTGTGGATGATCTTCGCCGAGCCGCGCTGGCGCCGGATGATCCCGGATTGGGAGACCGCCGCCCGCCGCGTCCTGGCCAAGTTCCGTCTGGACCACGGCCGGGCCGGTGGCGACCCCGCCTTCACAGCGCTGGTCGAGGCGCTGCAGGCGGCCAGCCCGGAATTCCGCCGCTGGTGGCCCGGCCAGGACGTGGCGGAGCGCAGCGAGGGCATCAAGCGGATCCGGCACGACACGCTGGGCCTGCTGGAATTCGCCCACGCCACCTTCACCGTCGAGGGCGCGGCGGATCTCAGGATGGTGACCTACACCCCGGTGCCGCGGGCGTAGGTGGGTTCGCCAAGGCGAACCCACCTACGAAGCCCCTCTTATTGCAGCTGGATCCGCAGCGTCTCCTCCACCGCCCGGTC
>JAEKLZ010000084.1 GCA_019508225.1 Inquilinus limosus
GCGCCGCTCTCCAGCCCGGCGATGCGGTCCTCCGGCTCGCTGCGCGCGGTCAGCAGCAGGATCGGCGTGCCCATGCGCTGGCGCAGGTCGGCGGTCAGCTGCAGCCCGGTCTCGCCCGGCATCATCACGTCCAGCACGATCAGGTCGAAGGCGATCGCCGCCAGCTTCTCCCGCGCATCCGCCGCATCGACCGCGGCGGTGACCAGGAAGCCGTTCTCCATCAGGTACTTGCGCAGCAGCTCGCGGACCCGGCGATCGTCCTCGACGACCAGGATGTGGGCGGGCTCGTCGGTGGTCAGGGTCATGGGGCGGCTACCGGCTGGCGACGCGCGGGGCGGGGACCGGGGCCTCCGGCTCCTCCTCCATCGCCGCCGGCTCGCTCAGCGCGATCAGCCCCTCCAGCACCTTGCGGAAGCCGTCCACCGCCTCCGCCCCCGCGCTGCGATAGGCCTGGCCGATCAGCCGCCGCTGGCTCTCGAACAGCTGCCGCTCCAGCACGGCGCCGGTGTCGGTCAGGGTCAGCAGGCGCTGGCGCCGGTCGCGCTGGCCCTGCTGCTGCTCGACATAGCCGCGCTCGACCAGCTCGTTCAGGACCCGGCCCAGGCTCTGCTTGGTGATGCGCAGGATGGCCAGCAGCGCACTGACCGTGATCTCCGGATGCCGTCCGATGAAATAAAGCGCACGGTGATGGGCCCGGCCGAGACCCAGGGTTGCGAGCAGCGCATCGGGCTCGGCAGTGAAGCCGCGATAGGCGTAGAATAGCAATTCGATGCCTTGGCGGATCTCCTCCTCGCGGAGGAAGAGCGGGTTCACGGGTGATTTTATGTCAGCCATGTTGACTTGTTTTGACCCCGAATGTTACCGCTCACGACCCGACGGCGACACAAATGACACTCCGGGAAAGGCCCATCATGTCGACGACTCCTCCCTTCCATGACCGTGACGGCTGGATATGGATGGACGGCAAGCTGGTCGAATGGCGTAGCGCCAACGTCCATGTCCTGACTCATGGCCTACACTATGCCAGTTCCGTGTTCGAAGGGGAGCGGGCTTACAACGGCCGCATCTTCAAGGGAACCGAGCATTCGAAGCGGCTGGAGTTCTCGGCCACCACGCTGGGCATGAAGCTGCCCTACAGCACGGCCGAGCTCGACGCGGCGAAGCGGCTGACGCTGGAGAAGAACGGCCTGACCGACGCCTATCTGCGCCCGGTGGCGTGGCGCGGGTCGGAGATGATGGGCGTCTCGGCCCAGGCCAACACCATCCACGTCGCCATCGCGGTGTGGGAGTGGCCGAGCTACTTCTCGGCCGAGGCCAAGATGAAGGGCATCCGCCTGACCCTGTCCGACTGGCGCCGGCCGTCGCCGGACTCGGCCCCGGTGCACGCCAAGGCGGCGGGGCTGTACATGATCTGCACCCTGGCCAAGCACAAGGCCGAGGCGGCGGGCTACCAGGACGCGCTGATGTACGACTATCGCGGCTATGTCGCGGAGGCGACCGGCGCCAATGTCTTCATCGCCATCGACGGCAAGCTGCACACGCCGACCGCCGACTGCTTCCTGAACGGCATCACCCGCCAGACCGCGATCGAGCTGGCGCGGCGCAACGGCATCGAGGTGATCGAGCGCCACATCCAGCCGGAGGAGCTGGCCAAGGGCACCGAGGTGTTCCTGACCGGCACCGCGGCCGAGATCACCCCGGTCGGTGAGATCGGGGCGCACCGCTTCACCCCGGGCCAGATCTGCAAGACCATGATGGACGCCTATTCGGCCGAGGTCCGCAAGGAACCGAAGGCCGCCGCGGCCTAGGACACCGCATCGCGTAGGTTGGGTTCGCCATCGGCGAACCCAACATCGCGCAGCAGTGCCGGTGGCGAGATGTTGGGTTCGCGTGCCGCGAACCCAACCTACGAAGCTCGCACCGGCCGCTGAGTCTCTCACCAGCGATAGCGGATGCTGCCGATCACGGTCTGGCCCAGGCCCTGGTAGCAGTAGCCCTGGGCGCAGGTGGTGGTGTCGCGGTCGAACAGGTTGGTGGCATTGACCGCCAGCTGCACCCCGTCCAGCCGCGGCTCGATCACGCCGAGATCGTAGCGGATCGCGGCATCGAACAGCGTCACCGCATCGTTCCGGCCGGTGGTGTTGTCGTCGTCGCGGTAGCTCGACCCGATGTAG
Source organism: Inquilinus limosus (assembly GCA_019508225.1). Classification (GTDB taxonomy): domain Bacteria; phylum Pseudomonadota; class Alphaproteobacteria; order DSM-16000; family Inquilinaceae; genus Inquilinus; species Inquilinus limosus_D. The sequence goes on from JAEKLZ010000084.1 coordinate 2,175, forward strand.
CGCAGGCCGGCGCCCAGGCTCAGCCCCGGCACGACGGTGTCCGGCACCCGGTAGTCGGCCCAGGCGGAGACGACATGGTTCGGGATGCCGGACGGGTCCTTGCCCTCGGTCGCCGCGGTGCCCTCGGTGACCTCCGGGTCGAGATAGGTGTAGGCGAGCTGCAGGCTCAGGCCGTCGCCGAGATCGGCCAAGCCCTCCAGCTCGATGCCGCGCACCCGCACCTCGCCGCGGGCGGCCCGGTAACTGATGTGGCTCGAATCCGCGATCAGGCCGTTTTCCTGCGTCATCTGGAACACCGAGGCGGTGATCAGGCTGTTCAGCCCGTCGGGCTGGTACTTGACGCCGGCCTCGATCTGCTCCCCGGTCGTCGGCTCGAACAGGCGGCCTTGCCAGTCCGTCCCCGAGTTCGGGGTGAAGGAGGTGGCGTAGGAGACATAGGGCGCGAGGCCGAAATCGGTGACGTAGCTCAGGCCGACCCGTCCGGTGAAGGCGCTGTCGGAGGCGTCCTGATCGGTGCCGGCGATGCGTTCCCGGCTCGTGGTCTCGAGCCAGTCGTGCCGGCCGCTCAGCGTCAGCAGCCAGCCGCCGAAGCGGATCTGGTCCTGCAGATAGACGCCGATCTGACTTTGCTGCTGGAGGGTGCGGCCATAGACCGCCGGCATGTCGATGTGCTGCTTGCCGTAGTTCCGCGTGATCAGGTCGAAGTCAGGCGCCGGGCCGTCGCCGGCGATGTGGGTGGTGTCGAGGAAGGTGTAGTCGAACCCGGCCAGCAGGGTGTGCTGCACCGGCCCGGTGTCGAAGCGCAGCTGCGCCTGGTTGTCGACCGACACCGTGTCCAGGCTCTCGCGGTCCTGCCCGGCGCGGCGAAAGACGGTGTTGCCGTCGTCGGAGAGGCCGGTGATGTAGACATAGCGGGTGTTGGCATCGACATGGGCGTAGCGGAAGCTCTGCCGCAGCGTCAGCGCGTCGTCGACCCGGTGCTCGATCTGATAGCCCGCCCGCACGCTCTCGATGTCGAGGTCGTTCCAGGCGGGATCCGCGGTGCGGATGTCGAGCAGCCCCGTCGTCGGCGAGTAGTAGTTGAACAGGCTGCCGCCGGTCTTGTCCTTCTGGTAGGCGCCGAGGAAGGTGACGGTCGTGTCCTCGTTCGGCCGCCAGGTGAAGGCCGGCGCCGGCTGGTCCGGCGGGCGCTTGGTGACGAGGTCGACCAGGCCGGCCGGCGAGGACAGGCCGTAATTGGCCGAGGCCGGGCCGCGCAGCACGTTGATCGCCGCCAGGCCGTAGGGCTCGGTGCGGATGCCGGCGAAGACCTGGCCGGTCGGCTGCCGCAGCCCGTCGCGGAAGATGCCGAAATAGGCGGCGTCGAAGCCGCGGATCCAGAACTGGTCGAGCCGCGGCGAGAAGCCGTAGAGGCCGGTCAGGATGCCCGGGGTGTAGGCCAGGGCCTCCTGCAGGCTCTGCGCGTTGCGGGCGTCCAGCTGCCCGCGGGTGATGACGGAGATCGACTGCGGCGTCTCGATCAGCGGCGTGTCGGTCTTGGTGGCGCTGGCGCTGGTCGTGGCGGTGAAGCCCGGCACCTCGGTGGTCGGCGTCTCCCGGCCGCCCTGCACCACGATCGGGGCGAGGGTCAGCCCCGCGGCATCGGCCGGGGCCGGCGCTCGGGTCTCGGCCTGGGCCAGGATCGGCGTCGGCGCGAGCGCCGTGGTGGCGAGCAGCCCGAGAAGGAGACAGGTGCGGGGGCTTGGTCGATGTCGCATCGGTAAGGTCGGCTCCGGTCGCGGGAGAGGCCGGCAGGGCTGCCGGGTTCGAATATCGGGCTAATTGACATTAATTCTCATTCTCGTCTAGACCGTTATGGTAACGTGACCAGGACGGCCGATGACCCGAGGCAAGGCGCTCGTCTGCGCCCTCTTTCTGTTGACCTTTCTCGTCTCGATCCCGGCCCGGGCGGAGTGGCCGGTGACCGTGACCGACGCCGCCGGCCGGCAGGTGACGGTGCCGCACCAGCCGCGGGCGGTGCTGCTGGGCGCCGGCATCAACCTGGTGGCGCTGGCGCTGCTCGACCCCGATCCGGTGTCGCTGCTGGCCGGCTGGGCCGACGACACGCGGCGATACGATCCGGGCCTCTATGCCGCCTTCCTGGCCAGGTTTCCGCAGCTGGCCGAGGTGCCGGTGGTGGGCGGCGGCACGGATGAGAGCTTCTCGCTGGAGAAGGCGCTGACGGTCGGGGCGGATCTGGCGATCTTCGGCGCCTGGCAGGCGGAGACGGAGCAGGGCCGGCAGATCCTGGACCGGCTGACCGCGGCGGGAGTGCCGGCGGTGGTGGTCGACTTCAACCACCGGCCGCTGGCGAACACGGCGCCGGGGATGCGGCTGCTGGGCCGGGTGCTCGGCCGCGAGGACCGCGCCAACGCCTTCGCCGATTTCTGGGAGGTCCGACTGAACCGCATCCGCCGGCGCATGGCGGCGCATCCGGAGCCGGGCCCGACCGTGCTGCTGCACGCCTATCCGCAGCCGGAGGAGTGCTGCTGGGCGTTCGGCGAGACCGGGCTGGGCGAGCTGGTCTCGCTGGTCGGCGGCCGCAACATCGCCGCCGACCGGTTCCCGGATGCCGGGGGCGGGGTGCTCAGCCTCGAATACGTGATCGGGCGGGACCCGCAGGTCTATATCGCCACCGGCCTGCCGCAGGCGGAGGATGCGCCGGGCTTCGTCGTCGGCCCCGGCGTTCCGGCCGAGGTCGCCCGGCGGAACCTCGCGGCCGTGCTGGCGGCGCCCGGCCTGTCCGGCCTCGCTGCCGCCCGGGAGGGGCGGGTCCATGGGCTGTGGAACTTCTTCAACGCCGTGCCGCTGAACATCGTGGCGGTGGAGGCGGTGGCGCGCTGGGTGCGGCCGGAGATCTTCGGCGACCTCGACCCCGGCGCCACCCTGGCCGAGATCAACAGCCGCTTCTCCGCCCTGCCGTTCGACGGCGCGCTGTGGATCAGCCTCGAACCGGCCGAAGACGGATCGCGCTAGCGCCTGGCCGCGACGGTCAGCCGCCAGGCGGCCCAGGCGCCGAACACGGCCAGCGGCAGGGCGGTGACGAACACCCACAGCGCCGCCGCCCGGGCGGTCTCGACCGTCAGGCCCGAACCGAAGCCGACCAAGTTGGCGGTGGCGCCGGCGATGGCGGCGCCGACCGCCCCGCCGGTCTGGCGCACCGCGATCAGCGCCGAGCTGCCGATCGCTCTGTCGTCATCGGCCAGGGTGCCGATCAGCCGCCGGTTCAACAGGCTGGAGGAGAAGCCGAAGCCCGCGCCCATCAGCAGGGACGCGGCGATGATCCAGACCAGCGGGGCGTCGCGCATCACCAGCACCAGCAGCACCGCGCCGGCCAGGATGCAGACGGCGCCGCGCAGCAGCCAGCGCAGCTCGCCCGTGCCGGTGGCGCCGGCGACGACGAAGGCGGCCAGGGTCCAGGCCAGCGCCATCCCCGCCACCACATAGCCGGCCCAGAGCGGCGACAGGCCATGCAGCGTCTGCAGGATGGCGGGGCCGTAGACGTTCAGCGCCATCGAGGTCGCCATCAGGGCGAAGATCGCGGCATAGGCGGTGCCGCAGACCGTGCGCAGGCTGCCCGCTTGGCGCGGCAGCAGCCGCACCCGGGCGCTCGCGTCGATCCGCAGCACCAGCACCAGGATGCCCAGGCCGGCGGCGACCAGGGCCAGGGCGATGGCGGGGTCCGGGCTGACATCGGCCATGGCGATGGCGCCGACGCCGAGCGCCAGCCCGCCGATCTGCGGCCAGGGCACGCCCGGCTGGCCGCCGCCGCGGACCGTGCCCTTCAGCAGCCAGGGCGAGGCGGCGGCGAAGACCAGCGACTGCGCCGTGAACAGCCAGAACACCAGGCGCCAGTCGCCCGCCTGGGCGGCCAGGCCGCCGACCAGCGGTCCCAGGATGGTGGCGATGCCCCAGATGCCGGAGGCGACGGCGAACATCCGGGCCAGATGGCGTTCGGGGAACAAGACGGCGATGGCGACCATCGAGAAGCCGGCGACCCAGCCGCTGCCGACGCCCTGCAGCACCCGGCCGGCCAGGAAGACGCCAATGTCCGGGGCGGCGGCGCTGGCCACGCAGCCCAGCGCGAAGGCCAGGCCGGCAATGGCCGAGGCCCAGCGCAGCCCGAACCGCTCCGACAGCCGCCCGGCGCTGGCGCCGGCCAGGATGGCGCCGACCAGGAAGCCGGCGGTGGCCCAGCTGAAATAGGCATAGCCGCCCAGGTCGGCGCCGACGCTGGGCATGATGGTGGCGGTGACCAGGGCATCGGCCGCGTTCAGCCAGATGCCGAGGCAGACCATCGCGAATCGCGGCAGCCGCCCTTCGGCAAGCAGATCCGCCCAGCCGGGCGCCGGTTGCGCCGATGCCTGCACCATGTTGCGTTTCCCCTTCGTTCCAGCCGGGCTACACCGCGGGCGTCACGATGAGAAGCGGGGAATCGGCAGGACAGAAATCAGCGCCAGCGCGCTGCCGCGTCGTCGTCCTCGGCCCGGGCCTCGACCCAGCGCTCGCCTTCCGGCGTCTCCTCTTTCTTCCAGAAGGGGGCCTTGGTCTTCAGCCAGTCCATCAGGAAGGCGCAGGCCTCGAGGGCGGCGCCGCGATGGGCCGAGGCGGCGCCGCAGAACATGATCCGGTCGCCCGGCTCCAGCCGGCCGACGCGATGGACGATGCGCACCTCCAGCAGCGGCCAGCGGCTGCGGGCCTCGGCCTCGATCTCCTCGAGCTGCCGCTCGGTCATGCCGGGATAGTGCTCCAGCGTCATCGCCGTGACCGTGGCGCCGCCGGCGATGTCGCGGACCAGCCCGACGAAGCTGGCGACGCCGCCGACATCGCTGCGGCCGTCGGACAGGGCGGCGATCTCGGCACCGACGTCGAAATCGGCCTCCTGGATGCGAACCGCCATTTCAGCCTCCCGTCACGGGCGGGAAGATGCCGATCTCGTCGCCCGGCGCCACCGGATCGGCCGGCCTGGCGAAGCGCTGGTTGACCGCGACCCGGACCACCGCCGGGTTGGCCAGGGCGTCGGCATAGCCGGCGCCGCGGGCGCGCAGCCAGTCGAGCAGCCCGGCGACGTCGCGCACCGAGTCCGGCGGCGACACCGTCTCGGCGGCCATGCCGATCTTGCTGCGGACCCAGGCGAAATACAGGAGCTTCATGCCGGTTCTCAGATCAGGGCGCTCAACGGGATATAGGCAACCGGGTCGCCCGGCGCCACGCCGGCGACGTCCTCCGGCAGCTCGACCAGTCCTTCGGCGCCGGCGAGGGAGCTCAGCGCGCCGGCGCCTTCGCGGCCGTGGCGGCGGGCGACCAGGGCGCCGGACGCATCGGCCTCCAGCACCGCGCGCAGGAACTCGCGCCGGCCCGGCTTCTTGGCGTGGGCAAAGCCGGCGGCGACCGGGAAGCGGCGCAGCGGCAGCGGCTCGGCGCCGGCCAGGTGCAGCAGCAGCGGCCGGGCCACCAGCAGGAAGGTGACCATCGCCGCCACCGGATTGCCCGGCAGGCCCAGCAACGGCACGCCGCCGATCTGGCCCAGCGCCACCGGCTTGCCCGGCTTGATCGCCAGGCGCCAGTGATGCAGCCGGCCGCCGGCGGCCTCCAGCGCCGCCTTCACATGGTCCTCGTCGCCGACCGAGACGCCGCCGGAGGTGACGATGGCGTCGGCCTCTGCCGCGGCCGCCACCAGGGCCGACCGCACGGCATCGGCCCGGTCCGGCACGATGCCGCGGTCGGCGACAGCACAGCCCAGCCGGCGCAGCAGCGCCGCCAGCAGATGGCGGTTGGCGTCATAGATCTGGCCCTCGGCGATCGGCATGCCGGGGTCGCGCACCTCGTCGCCGGTCGACAGCACCGCCACCCGCAGCCTGCGGCGGACAGGGAGAGTGGCGCGGCCCAGCGAGGCGGCCAGGCCGATCTCGGCCGGTCCCAGCCGGCGCCCGGCGGTCAGCACGGTGTCGCCGGCGCGGATATCGTCGCCGGCCTGCCGGACATGGGCGCCGCGCCGCAGCCCGGGCGGGAGGGTGACAAGGTCGCCCGTGGCCGCGCAATCCTCCTGCATCACCACCGTGTCCGGCCCGGCGGGCAGCGGCGCGCCGGTGAAGATGCGGATCGCCTCGCCCCGCCAGCCCGGCCGGCCGAGCGGATGGCCCGCGGCGGCGCGGCCGGCCACGGGCAGTGTGGTCGGGGCGCCGGGGGCCAGGTCGTCGAAATGGACGGCATAGCCGTCGACCGCGGCATTGGCGTGCGGCGGCACCGACCGGTCGGCCACCAGATCCTCGGCCAGGAACCGGTCCTCGGCGGCGGTGAGCGGGACGGTCTCGGTTGTGGTGACCACGGCCAGCCGGGACCGGAATTCGGCCACGGCTTCCTCGACCGACAGCAGCCGGTCGCCCAGGGCGAAGCAGTCATCGGCGAGGCGGGCCATCAGCCGGCCTTGCGGGCGAAATCGGCGACGAAATCGGCGATCGCCTCGATGTCGTCGATGTCCAGCCGGCGCCTGGCGGGATCGGCGATCGGGCCGTCGCTGGCCACCGCGACGATGCTGGAGTCATCCGGGTGCAGCGGCGGCTTGCCGGTCTCGGCCCGCCAGACCTCGAGCTTCGGATAGGGCTCGCGCTTGAAGCCCTCGACCAGCACCAGGTCGACCGGCTGCAGCTTCGCCAGCAGCGCCGCCAGCGGCGGCTCGGCGGCGCCGCGATGCTCGTGCATCAGCGCCCAGCGCCGGTCGGACGAGATCAGCACCTCGGTCGCGCCGGCCTCACGGTGGCGCCAGCTGTCCTTGCCGGGCTGGTCGACATCGAAATCGTGATGCGCGTGCTTGATGGTGGAGACGGTCAGGCCGCGGCCGATCAAGGCCGGGATCAGCTTCGCCAGCAGGGTGGTCTTGCCGCTGCCGCTCCAGCCGGCGATGCCCAGCACGCGCATGGGGGTGTTATCCGAAGGTGCCGGCGGCCTTGGCCGGAGGCGGGCTGCGCGGTTCCTCGGTGATGGCCTGGCGCACGCCCTCGCGCAGATAGCTCCAGCCGGTCACCAGGGTCAGCACCGCGGCGACCCAGATCCCGGCGATGCCGATCTGGGTGACCGGCACCTGGCCGTCGAAGGCGCGGGTGCCGGCGTCGCCGACGATCAGGAAGCCGATCGCCAGCATCTGGATCGTGGTCTTCCACTTGGCCAGGGCGGTCACCGGCAGGCCGCGCGCATTCATCCCGGCCAGGAACTCGCGCAGGCCGGAGATCAGCACCTCGCGCAGCAGGATGATCACCGCCGGGATGATCGACCAGCCCTGCAGCCGGCCGAAGGCGGCCAGCATGAACAGCACGGCGGTGACCAGCATCTTGTCGGCGATCGGGTCGAGCAGCCGGCCGATCGGCGAGGTCTCGTTCCAGGCGCGCGCCAGCTTGCCGTCGAGATAGTCGGTGATGGCGGCGGCGGCGTAGATCGCGAGACAGGTCCACGACGCCCAGCCGGCGGGCACGTAGAATAGCGCGATCAGCACGGGAATGGCCGCGATGCGCGAGTAGGTCAGGAGGTTCGGCAGGCTGGTAACCATGGCGAGGACGCTGACTTCAGGGGCTCCCGAACGCTAGCACAAGCAGCCTCGCGCCTGACCCCGAAATTCGTCCGATCAGGCATCGGGGTGGAAATGCCGGTAGATCAGCCCCGCGACGGTCTCGCTAATGCCGTCGACCGCCTCGAGGTCCTGCAGGCTGGCCCGGCTGACCGCGCGGGCCGAGCCGAAATGCAGCAGCAGGGCCTTCTTCCGGCGGGGGCCGATGCCGGGAATCTCGTCGATCGGCGACCGGGTGATGTCGCCGGCGCGGCGGGTGCGCTGGCCGCCGATGACGAAGCGGTGGGCCTCGTCGCGCAGCCGCTGCAGGAAGTACAGCACCGGGTCCTTCGGCTCCAGGCTGAAGGGCGGCCGGTCGGGCATGAAGAAGCGCTCGCGCCCGGCGTCCCGGTCCGGCCCCTTGGCGATCGAGACCAGCGGCACGTCGGTGATGCCGAGCTCGGCGAAGACCTCCCGCACCACGGTCAGCTGGCCCTGGCCGCCATCGATCAGCACCAGGTCGGGCCAGCCCTCCTGCTCGCGGTCCGGATCCTCCTTCAGGGCGCGGGCGAAACGGCGGCCCAGCACCTCGCGCATCATCGCGTAGTCATCGCCCGGCGTGACCGGCCCCTTGATGTTGAACTTGCGGTAGGCGGATTTGACGAAGCCGTCCGGCCCGGCGACGATCATGGCGCCCAGCGCGTTGGTGCCGCCCAGATGGCTGTTGTCATAGACCTCGATCCGGCGCGGCGGCGCGTCCAGGCCGAACACCCGGGCCACGCCCTCCAGCAGCACCGCCTGGGATGCGCTCTCGGCCATGCGGCGGCCCAGCGCCTCGCGGGCGTTGCTCAGCGCATGCTCGATCAGCCGGCGCTTGTCGCCGCGCTTCGGCACCGCGATCTCGACCTTGCGGTCGGCCTTCAGGGTCAGCGCTTCCGACAGCAGCTCGGTCTCCGCCACCTCGTCGCTGAGCAGGACCAGGGGCGGCGGCGGGTTGGTGTCGTAGAACTGGCTCAGGAAGGCGGCCAGGATCTCGGCCCGCTCCGCCGTCTTGTCATGGCTCGGGAAATAGGCGCGGGTGCCGTAGTTGCGGCCGCCGCGGAAGAAGTACACCTGGATGCAGCTGTGGCCGCCGGCCTCATGGATCGCCAGCGCGTCGGCGTCGCCGATGCCCTCGACATTGATGTCCTGGTGCGACTGGACGTTGGTCAGCGCCCGGATGCGGTCGCGCCAGCGCGCCGCCTGCTCGAAGTCCAGCCGCTCGCTGGCCGCCATCATCTGCTCGGCGAAGCGGGCCTGCACGCCCTGGCTGCGGCCGCTCAGGAAATCGACCGCGCTGGCCACCTGCTCGGCGTATTGCGCCTCGGTGACATAGCCGACGCAGGGGCCGGTGCAGCGCTTGATCTGATACTGCAGGCAGGGCCGGCTGCGGGTGGCGAAGATCGAATCCGAGCAGTTGCGCAGCAGGAAGGCGCGCTGCAGCGCGGTGATGGTACGGTTGACCGACCCGGCCGAGGCGAAGGGGCCGAAGAACTGGCCGCTGGCCCCGGTGGCGCCGCGGTGCTTGGCGATGCGCGGGAAGGCGTGGTCGCCCGAGATCATGATGTGCGGGAACGTCTTGTCGTCCCGCATCACCACATTGTAGCGGGGCTTCAGCCGCTTGATCAGATTGGCTTCGAGCAGCAGCGCCTCGACCTCGGACCGGGTCACCACGAATTCCATGGCGACCGTGTCGGCGATCATGCGCAGCAGGCGCGCCGGCTGCTTGCCGGTCTGGGTATAGGCGAAGACCCGCTTCTTCAGGTTGCGCGCCTTGCCGACATAGAGCGCGTTCCCGGCATCGTCGAGCATCCGGTAGACGCCGGGCGAGCTGGGCAGGGTGCGCAGATGCGCCTGGATCACGGCGACCCCGTCGGCGACGCTGTGCGCCCGCGTCCGGGCGCGGCCCGCGGGCTTGGGGCGCTCGGGTGGCGGGCCGCCGGGCGGGCCATCGGGCGGCAGGTCGGTGACGGTATCGCTCATGGCGGCAATGTCGGCCGGTCCGGTCCCGGCTTCAAGACCGGATCGTGAACGTCGAAGTGAGTCGGACGGGCGGCCCGATGACGCTTCGGTGATATCCACCGAATCTGTGGATAAGTTTGTGGGGAACCGACCTTGAGGGTGCGCCAACTGAGGCGCCGCCTAAGTGTCATCGTTCTTGCCCAAAAAGTAGGCAAAAAATCTAACTGATTGAGAAATAGAGACAAATTCCAAGTCAAGTTGAAACAGAAGCATCATACACTATGTGCGAGCCGGAAAATTGCGGACCCCTCCGATTCGGATTTCGCCTGTGCACAACTTGCGGTCGTGGCGATGCGGCGAGGCCAGGAAATCCAAGGTGATAGCGGCTGCCGCAGAGCGGTCCCCCTGCGGCGTCCGGGCGCAGGAGAAGGTCCTCCCGGTGCTGCCGTGCCCCGTCCCGTGGGTCAAGAGAGGATCGATCGCAAATTTGAGATAATTTGGATGCGGCTCCCGGGCATCATCTCCGCACCGCTCATTCCAGCGGCACGATGCCCCGGCTCGGCTGGGCCCAGCCGAGATGCTCGCCGCCATCCAGCGCGATCATCTGCCCGGTCATCGCCGGGGCGGACAGAATGAATCGGATGGCGTCGCAGATCTCCTGCGGCGAGGTCGACCGGCGCAGCGGCACCGCATCCCACTGCTGGGCGAAATGCTCCTCGCTCTGGCGGTCGCTCTTCAGCGTCGGGCCGGGGCCGATGCCGTTGACCCGGATCTTCGGCGCCAGCGCCTGGGCCAAGGTGCGGGTCAGCGTCCACAGCCCGATCTTGGCCACGGTGTAGGACAGGAAATAGGGGGTCGGGTTCCACACCCGCTGGTCGAGCATGTTGACGACGTTGCCCGGCCAGTCCGCCGGCAGCTGCCGCGCCAGGGCCTGGGTCAGCACCAGGGGCGCGCGCAGATTGGTCTCCAGATGCTCGTCCCAGCTCGCCCGGGTCGCCGTCACCACCGTGTCCATGCGGAAGGCCGAGGCGTTGTTGACCAGCAGCGACACCGGGCCGCCCCTGCGGGATGATGGCCTCGACCTGGGCCTCGTCGGTCAGGTCGGCCCGGATCGCCAGGCCCTGCGTCCCAGTTGCCTCGATGTCGTGCACCGTCTGCGCCGCCTCCTCGGCGGAGCTGTGCCAGGTGATCGCCACCCGCCAGCCATGCCGGGCGAGGTCGAGCGCGATCGCCCGGCCGATCCGCTTGGCGGCGCCGGTGACCACGGCGATGCGTGGCTCGGCCTTGCCGGTGGGCGGCAGGGGGCGTTCAACTGGGCTCATCGGCTCACGGTCCCTTGCGGCGGCGGCCGCCCTTGCGCGGCCTCTCGGTCGGCTTGGCGATCGAGAGGGGCACGCCCTCCAGTGCCGCGGCATGGCCGTGCGAGCCGACGCGGGCATGGACGATCAGGCCGGCGCCGCCACTTTCCGACCCCGCATTGAGGCCCATATCGGCCGCTTCCAGCCGGCGCAGCTCGTCGCGGATCCGGGCGGCTTCCTCGAATTCCAGATTGGCGGCCGCCTCGCGCATCCGCTTCTCCAGGTCGCCGATATGCTCCTTCAGCGACTTGCCGGTCAGGTGCTTGGCGCCGCTGTCGCCGGTCGAGACGGTGACCCGGTCGCCGCGCTCATAGACGCTGTCGAGGATGTCGCCGATCTGCTTCTTGATGCTCTCCGGCGTGATGCCGTGGGCGGCGTTGTAGGCCTGCTGCTTCTCGCGCCGACGGTTGGTCTCCTCCAGCGCCGCGGTCATGCTGCCGGTCATGGTGTCGGCATAGAGGATGGCGCGGCCCTCGATGTTGCGGGCGGCGCGGCCGATGGTCTGGATCAGCGAGGTGCGGCTGCGCAGGAAGCCTTCCTTGTCCGCGTCGAGGATGGCGACCAGCCCGACCTCGGGCAGGTCCAGCCCTTCGCGCAGCAGGTTGATGCCGACCAGCACGTCGAACACGCCGAGCCGCAGGTCGCGGATGATCTCGATTCGCTCCAGCGTCTCGACGTCGGAATGCAGGTAACGGACCTTGATGCCCGCCTCGGTCATGTATTCGGTCAGCGCCTCGGCCATCTTCTTGGTCAGGGTGGTGACCAGGATGCGCATGCCGCGGGCGATGACCTCGCGGCATTCGGCCATGACGTCGTCGACCTGGGTGGCGGTCGGCCGGACCAGCACGATCGGGTCGATCAGCCCGGTCGGGCGCACCACCTGCTCGGCGAAGACGCCGCCGGTGCGCTCCATCTCCCAAGGGCCCGGCGTGGCGGAGACGAAGACGCTCTGCGGCCGCATCGCGTCCCATTCCTCGAACTTCAGCGGCCGGTTGTCGCGGCAGGAGGGCAGGCGGAAGCCGTATTCGGCCAGGATGTCCTTGCGCGCCCGGTCGCCGCGGTACATGCCGCCGACCTGCGGCACCATCACATGGCTCTCGTCGACCACCAGCAGCGCGTCCTCGGGCAGGTATTCGAACAGGGTCGGCGGCGGATCGCCCGGCGCCCGCCCGGTCAGGTAGCGGGAATAGTTCTCGATGCCGGCGCAACTGCCGGTCGCCTCCATCATCTCCAGGTCGAACTGGGTGCGCTGCTCCAGCCGCTGCGCTTCCAGCAGCTTACCGGTGGCATGGTATTCCTCCAGCCGCTCCTTCAGCTCGATCCGGATGCCCTTGATCGCCTGCAAAAGCGTCGGCTTCGGCGTGACGTAGTGGCTGTTGGCGTAGATCCGCACCTGCTTCAGCGCGGCGAACTTCTCGCCGGTCAGCGGGTCGAACTCATGGATCGAATCGATCTCGTCGCCGAAGAAGGAGATGCGCCAGGCGCGGTCCTCAAGGTGGGCGGGGAAGATCTCGACCGTGTCGCCGCGCACCCGGAAGGTGCCGCGGGCGAAGGCGGTGTCGTTGCGCCGGTACTGGATGTCGACCAGATGCTTCAGCAGCACTTGCCGGTTCAGCCGCTGCCCGGCCTCCAGCGGAATCGTCATCTCGCTGTAGGATTCGACGTCGCCGATGCCGTAGATGCAGGACACCGAGGCGACGATGATGCAGTCGTGCCGCTCCAGCAGCGCCCGGGTGGCCGCGTGGCGCATCCGGTCGATCTGCTCGTTGATCTGGCTTTCCTTCTCGATATAGGTGTCGGTACGGGCGACGTAGGCTTCCGGCTGGTAGTAGTCGTAGTAGCTGACGAAAAACTCGACCGCGTTCTCCGGGAAGAAGCTTCTGAACTCGCCGTAGAGCTGGGCGGCCAGGGTCTTGTTCGGGGCCAGCACCAGGGTCGGGCGCTGCAGCTTCTGGATCACATGCGCCATGGTGAAGGTCTTGCCCGAGCCGGTGACGCCGAGCAGCACCTGGTCGCGCTCGCCGCGCTCGATCCCGGCCATCAGCTCGGCGATCGCCTCGGGTTGGTCGCCCGCCGGCTTGTAGTCCGAGACCAGCTTGAACGGGGTCGAGCGGTCCTTCTCCGGCAGGGTCGGGCGATGGACGACGACCGGGGAGGTCTCGCCGCGCGGCGAGGCCGGGGTGGGGGAGAGGAGAGGCGCTGAGCTCATGTCGACACTATCGGTCCGGCAAGGGCGGAGGGGAAGGGCCGCCGGCGAAGCGGAACGGGGATGCGGCCGGTCTGCGGCGAGTGCACGACCAAGATGGGATTGGAACACAGAGGGAACAAGTCGTCAAACGGTGGCGCTGGTCCCTCGGGCCCTGGCAAAGGAGAACAGGCCGGCAGCCAGCACCGCGACCATGGCTGCGTGATAGGCGAGATCGAGAGTCGTCCGCGGCCCGACGCCGCCGGCGATGGCGGCGATTCCGGCCAGGGTGCCGAGCAGGGCGAAGGCCTGGGCGGTCAGGCCGATCACCCGTGTACGGGAGGGCAGGGTCCAGCACAGGACCAGCCCGGCCAGCAGCGCGGCGGCGATGACGGTCTCCGCCGTCGCCGCCGCGCCATGGGCATAGCCCGGCAGCATCCAGCCGCGATGCACCAGCGAGGCGAGGGCGAAGGCCAGCGCCTCTGCCGCCAGCACCGAGCGGACCAGGCCAGCCGGCGCCGCCATCAGCCCGGCTGCCGGATCGGGCTGAGATGCAGCCCGTCCAGCCTCCAGCCTTCCGCCAGGCGGCGGGCGATCAGGGTCACCCGGAAGCGCCCGTCGGTGCGGTGGTCGCGGAAGCGGCCGGACTGGGCCAGGACACCGATGGCGACGGCGGTGCCGTCCTGCGCCCGGGTCTCGACCTCCTCGAGCTCGATCGACTCGTGGACCAGCCCGTCGGCGAAGCGCTGCAGCCAGCGCGCCTTGTCCAGCACGAAGCCGACCGGGCCGACGCCCCGAAACCCGGGCGTCAGCAGCCGGTCGAGCGCGGCAATGTCGGCCTGGCCCTCGGCCCGGGCCCAGTCCTGCCACAAGATGTCAGCGGTCATCGGTCGGATCCTCCTGGATGGATGGAGAGACATTGGCGGAGAGGCAGCCCAGCAAGCTTCGCAACCGCTCCAGATCCTCGGCGGCGAGGCCGGCGCGCAGTCTCGCGTCATGCGCCTGGGCCGCTTGGCGCAGCCGGTGGAACATCGCCGTGCCGGCCTCGGTCAGGCTGGCGACTTGGGCCCGGCGGTTGCCGGGCGGACGCTCGCGCCGCACCAGGCCGCGCTGCTCCAGCCCATCGAGGTGATGGGTCAGGGTCGGCCCCTGCACCCCGACGCGCTCCGCCAGCTCGCCATGGCCGAGCGGGCCGTCGCGCATCATTGCAAGGGTCGCATGAGTCAATATATAGATATCGAATCATTCGATGTCTACCTATTCATCTGCTCGGTGTCGGCTGCTTGACAGGGCCCGCTCCATCCCGATATCCATCAAGCAATAACTTAACCAAATGGTTTATAAATCATGCCGGAGGACACGCCCGACACCCTCGCCGCCGGGCCGAGGGCGACCCGCCGCGAATGGATCGGCCTGGCGGTGATCGCGCTGCCCTGCCTGCTCTATTCGATGGACCTGACGGTGCTGAACCTGGCGGTGCCGACGCTGACCGAAGATCTCCGGCCCAGCGCCGCGCAACTGCTGTGGATCGTCGACATCTACGGCTTCCTGGTGGCGGGGTCGCTGATCACCATGGGCACGCTGGGCGACCGCATCGGCCGCCGCAAGCTGTTGATGATTGGCGCCGCTGTGTTCGGCCTGGCCTCGCTGCTGGCCGCCTTCGCCGATACCGCCGAGACGCTGATCGCGGCCCGGGCGCTGCTCGGAATCGCCGGGGCCACCGTGGCGCCGTCGACCCTGTCGCTGATCCGAAACATGTTCCACGACCCGCAGCAGCGCACCTTCGCCATCAGCGTCTGGATCACCGGCTACTCGGTTGGCGGCGCCATCGGGCCGCTGCTCGGCGGCGTGATGCTGCAGCATTTCTGGTGGGGCTCGGTGTTCCTGCTGGCGGTGCCGGTGATGGTGCTGGTGTTGATCGTCGCGCCGATCCTGCTGCCGGAATACCGCGACCCGCAGGCCGGGCGGCTGGACCTGGCCAGCGCTGTGCTGTCACTGGCGGCGGTACTGGCCACGATCTACGGCATCAAGATGCTGGCCGAGCACGGGCCGGGCTGGCCGCCGCTGCTGTGGATCGTGGCCGGCCTCGCCATCGGCGCCGTGTTCATCCGCCGGCAGGCCCGGCTGGACGACCCGCTGATCGACCTGCGGCTGTTCCGGTCGCCGGCTTTCGGCGCGGCGCTGGCGGTGAATGTGCTGGGGCTGTTCGCGGTGTTCGGCACCTTCCTGTTCGTGGCGCAGTACCTGCAGCTGGTGCTGGAACTATCGCCGCTCGAGGCCGGGCTTTGGACGCTGCCCTCGTCGCTGGCCTTCGTCGCCGGGTCGATGCTGACCCCGATGGCGCTGCGCCGGACCCGGCCGGTGGTGCTGATGGCCGGCGGGCTGCTGGTCGCGGCGCTGGGCTTCCTGGCGCTGACGCTGGTCGACCACGTGTCCGGCCCGGCGCTGCTGGCCATCGCCGCGGTGGTGTTCGCCACCGGGCTGTCGCCGGTGTTCACCCTGACCACCGACCTGATCGTCGGCGCAGCGCCGCCGGAGCGGGCGGGGTCTGCCGCCGCGATCTCCGAGACCGGGGCGGAGTTCGGCGGCGCCCTGGGCATCGCCGTGCTGGGCTGCATCGCCACCGCGCTGTACCGCGGCGTCATGATCGACGGAGTCCCGGCCGGGGTGCCGCCGGAGGCGGCCGAGGCCGCCCGGGCGACGCTGGGCGGCGCACTGGCGGCGGCGCGGGAGCTGCCGGGCGATATCGGCCAGGATCTGAGCCGGGCGGCCCGCGGCGCCTTCACCCACGCTTTCGGCCTGGCGGCGCTGGTCAGCGCGGGGATCGCGGTCGTCGCCGCAGTGCTCGCCGCCGTGATTCTGGGGCGGCCGCGCCCCGGCGTTACGGCCCACGCAACGGATTGAGGGTGTCAGGCCGCCAGACGTTGCGCCCGGCCGGTCCACAGCGCGGCCAGGCCGGCCTCGACCTCGGCCGGGGAGTCGGTCTGGCACAGCAGCCGGCGGGCCTCGCGCCGGTCCTCGGCGGCGGCCGGCCAGGGCGCGGCCTCGATATAGGCGGCCAGGTGCTTGCGGAACACACGCAGCCCGTGCGGGTCGCCGTAGAAGGCCAGCGTCTCGTGGAAATGCTGCAGGGCGACGGCCAGCCGGTCCGCACCGTCCGGTCCGGCGATGCCGCCGGCGTCCGGCCGGTCCAGCGCCGCCTCGATCACGGCGGCGATCCAGGGCTTGCCGGTGACGCCGCGGCCGATCATCACGCCGTCGGCGCCGGATTGTTCCAGCGCCTCGCGCGCGCTGGCGCCGTCGACGATGTCGCCGTTCACGATCACCGGCACATCGACCGCCTGCTTCACCGCTCGCACCGCGCTCCAGTCGGCCGTGCCCTTGTAGAACTGGCAGCGGGTGCGGCCATGCACCGTCACCGCGCGGGCCCCGGCGGCGACGCAGCGGCGGGCGAAGTCCGGCGCGTTGCGGCTGAAATCGTCCCAGCCCAGCCGGATCTTGACCGTGACCGGCACGTCGACCGCATCGGCCGCGGCCGCCACCAGACGCTCGGCCCGCTCCGGGTCGCGCATCATGGCCGAGCCGGACTGCACCCCGGTCACCTCGCGCGCCGGGCAGCCGAAATTCAAATCGATGATCTGCGCCCCGGCCGCGGCGGCCAGGCGGGCGCCCTCCGCCACCGCGCCGGGTTCGTGGCCGATCAGCTGCACCACCATCAGCGGCAGGCCATCGCCGACCGCGGCGCGGCGCACCACGTCGGGCCGGCCGCGGGCGAATTCGGCGCAGGCCACCATCTCGGTCGCGACATAGGCCGCGCCCAGCCGCGAGGCGGCGCGGCGGAACGGCAGGTCGGATACCCCGGTCATCGGGGCGATCCAGACCCGTCCGGGAACCGCGACGGAACCGATGGTCAGGGCTTCAGCCATGGCGCTTATCTAGGCCCGCGCCGGCCCGGCGTAAACCGCCGCGGCCGCAACTCTGCCCGCCAGTGTCGATTCCGGGTCTCGCCGAACGACCAGCCAGCATCCACACTGAGCGAAGCCGGAAGGAGCCCCCGATGAAGTATCTGTGCCTGGTCTATATGGAGCAGCGGACCCTGGACGCGATGTCGACCGAGGAGTTCAACGCGCTGATCAGCGAATCCCTGGCCAATGACGAGGATCTGCGCCGCCGCGGCCACTACGTCGCCGCCCAGGCGCTGCAGCCGACCAGCGCCGCCACCACCCTGCGGATCCGCGGCGGCCGGGTCGCCACCACCGACGGCCCCTTCGCCGAGACCAAGGAGCATCTGTCCGGCTTCATCATGATCGAGGCGCGGGACCTGAACCAGGCGCTGCAGCTCGCCGCCGGCATCCCGATGGCGCGGATGGGCAGCATCGAGGTCCGGCCGGTGCGGGAGTTCTGTGGCGACCGATGACCACGGATCCCGCCCGGGCGATGCAGCGGACGATCGAGTCCGTCTACCGGACGGAGTCACGCCGGGTGCTGGCCACGCTGATCCGCCTGCTCGGCGACTTCAATCTGGCCGAGGAGGCGCTGCACGATGCCTTCCGGGCGGCGGCGGAGCAGTGGCCGCGCGATGGCGTGCCGGGCAATCCGCGCGCCTGGCTGGTCTCGTCCGGCCGGTTCAGGGCGATCGACGGGCTGCGCCGCCGCACCCGCCTGGACGCGGCCCGGGCCGAGCTGGCGAAGCATCTGGAGGAGGCGGAGGATCCGCATGAACGCGAGCCGGAGGAGATCGAGGACGACCAGCTGCGGCTGATCTTCACCTGCTGCCATCCGGCGCTGGCGCCCGAGGCCCGGATGGCGCTGACCCTGCGCGAGATGTGCGGCCTGACCACCGAGGCGATCGCCCAGGCCTTCCTGACCGCGCCGACCACGGTGGCGCAGCGCATCGTCCGGGCCAAGGCGAAGATCCGCGACGCCGGCATCCCCTACCAGGTGCCGCCGAAGGCCGAGCTGCCGGACCGGTTGGACAGCGTGCTGCAGGTCATCTACCTGGTGTTCAACGAGGGCTATCTGGCCTCTTCCGGCGCCGACCTGACCCGGCCCGACCTGTCGGGGGAGGCGATCCGCCTGGGCCGGCTCTTGGTCGGGCTGCTGCCGGAGCCGGAGGCGATCGGCCTGCTGGCGCTGATGCTGCTGCAGGATTCCCGCCGCGCCGCCCGCAGCTCCCCGGCCGGCGACCTGGTGCTGCTGGCCGACCAGGACCGCAGCCTGTGGGACCGCGGCCTGATCGCGGAGGGCACGGCGCTGGTGCGGCGGGCGCTGTTGGGCCGGGAGGTGGGGGCCTACGCGCTGCAGGCGGCGATCGCGGCGGTGCATTCCGAGGCGCCGGACCCAGCCTCGACCGATTGGGCCGAGATCGTCGGCCTCTACGACCTGCTGATGCGGGCCGACCCGTCGCCGGTGGTGGCGCTGAACCGGGCGGTGGCGGTGGCGATGCGCGACGGCCCTGCGGCCGGGCTGGCCCTGATCGACGCGATTTTGGCCCACGGCCATCTCGGCGGCTACCGCCTGGCCCACGCCGCCCGCGCGGACCTGCTGCGCCGGCTCGGCCGGACGGCCGAGGCCCGCGCCGCATACGAGAGAGCGCTCGGCCTGACGCAGCAGGAATCGGAGAGAAGGTTCCTGCTAAAGAGGTTGGAGGAGTTGGAGTCGTAGGTTGGGTT
>JAEKLZ010000085.1 GCA_019508225.1 Inquilinus limosus
GGTTCCAACGGCAGCGTCTGGCCCGGCCTGACGAAGACGACGACGAAGTCGAAGGGCCGCCCGGTCACGCCGCGCGCCCGCTTGGCGATGCCGAATTCGGTGCGCCAGGTGTCCAGCCCCTGATACTTCGCCGCCTCGGCCAGACACCAATCGTCGTTCTTCAGGCAGATCACGGCCAGGCCGCCGCGGCGCAGCCGGTCGGCATCGATCCAGGGGGCGTAGGCCGGGGCGAAGGCGGTGAAGTCGGTCGGGTGGTCCGGGCTGTAGAAGGTGGCGCCCAGGGCGTAGCTCTCGCTGCCGGCGACGATCGCCAGCCTGGTGCCGACCTGCTGGCGCCACAGCTTGGTCACCCGCCTGGCCACCTGCCGCCGCGGCTCGGCCGCGTGCTCGATGTCGTGCCGCAGGGTCCAGGCGCCGGCGAAGGGCGCCACGGCCAGCAGCAGCAGCCCGCCGAGGCCGGCCAGCAGCGCCAGCCGGCGCAGTGCCGTCCGGTCGATCGCCAGCCGCAGCCAGACGATCGCGGCCAGGGGCGACAGGCTGAAGATCGGGATGGCGAATTGCGGGACGATCTTCACCTTGAAGGCCAGGGCGATCGCGACCGTGAGCAGGAACGGGCCGAGGGCGAAGATCGCCAGCGTCCGGCAATCGCCCGTGGATGGAGCGGCGGGCCGGTCCTCCGGCGTCGCCGCCCGGCCGCGCCGTCCCAGCCAGGCCAGCGCGGCGCCGAGCAGCGCGTGCAGGACGGCGCAGCCGGCGACGAACAGCCCGGCCTTGGCGAGGATCCTCAGCGTGTCGGAATGGCTCTTGCTGGCCATGTATTGCAGCGGGCCGATGGCGGCGTGGATGTGCCACAGCACATGCGGCGCCATCGCCGCGGCGAACACGGCGATCGCGACATAGGGGGCCGGGCTGGCGAAGAAGCGGCGACGGTCGGGATGGGCCAGCGCCGCGGCCAGGCAGCAGAGGAGAATGATGCCGCTGTAGTATTTCGACAGCATCGCCGCGGCCGCCGCCAGGCCCAGCGCCACAGCGCTCGCCAGGTCGCGCCGGTCGAAGGCACGCAGGAACAGCAGCATCACCAGCGGCCACAGCGACAGCAGCACCGAATTGGCGTTGAAGTTCAGCGACTGGACCGTGGCGAAGGGGAGGGTCTCCAGCAGCAGCACCGCCGCCAGCCGTGCCGGGCCGGAGAGATAGCGGCCAGCGATGGCCCAGACCGCGGCCAGGCCGATCGCGGCATTGACCGAGGACAGCAGGTAGAAGGCCCAGTCGGCGGTGGGGAACAGGCTGAACCAGCCATGCACCACCCAGGCGTAGAAGGGCGGGTGCTTGTAGGTGCCGAGCGGCATCTCCTGCGCCCAGGAGAACGCCTCGGTCATGTCGTTCTGCAGGTCCGACGGCCCCAGATACAGCAGGCAGAACGCGGTCCACAGCACGACATGCGCGGCCAGCAGCAGCAGGATATCGCTGCGGGAGCGGCGGAGCGGGGCGCTGATCGCGATCGACATGAAGGGGCGGGCAGGGGCAATGGAAACCGGCCCGAGCGGTTAGGCCCGGCCGGGACCGGTGTCCAATTACCTCTTGGTATGCCGTCGGCCGGCAGAATCAGATCGCGCCGACCTCATAGGCCGTCTCGTAGCCGCCCGGCACGGCGCTTTCGAGCAGCGGCTGCACCCGCGCGATGTGCTCGGTGAAGCGCGGGTCCTGGCGGAAGCGCTGGGCGTCCTCGGCGGTGTCGAAGGCGGTGACCAGCACGACGCTGCGGCCGTCGAGCGCCCGGAACAGCCGGCCGCCGCGCAGCCCCTGCACCTGGCCGCGCACCCGATGGTGCTGGGCCAGCTGCAGCTCCATGAACTCGTCGAACCGGCCGGGCTTGGGCGTGATCACGCTGATCGAGACATAGGGCTTGGCATCGGTCATGACGGGCTCCGGATAGGGCGGGAGCGACCTTCGTAAAGGTTCAAGCCGGCTTGAAGTCAAGGCCGGAACGACGATCGCAGTAGCCTTAATGGTCGTCTTCGTTCATGATATGTTCCATGAATATGGCGCCATCCGATCCCGAGACCCCTCCGGCTGATATGGATCTGGCCTGGACGCAATGGGCGCTGGGCTCGCTGGCCGAGCTTGTGGAGATCCATCTCCGTACGGCCCGGATGACGGCTGCGGAGCAATCGGCGACGCCGATCCTGCGGACGAAGCCGGATTTCGCGCTGGCGCAGGTACGTCTGGCCCGCTCGGTGCGGTTGTCGATCGCAATGAGCCAGCGGGTCCGCGAGACCTATCAGGATCGCAAGGCCGGCAAGGTGGCAGTGCCGGAGCGCACCCCGGCGGAAGAGGCCGTGGCTGAGGCCGCGGCGCCCGAGGTTGCGACGGCCGAGGCCGCGCCGGCGGCCGGTCCGAAAGACGGCGAACCCCGGGCGGAGCCGCGCGAATCCCTGACCGAGACCGAATGCCTGGAGGACGAACCCGAGCCGGGCGAGGAGGTGGAGGACCGCCGCGACCTGGACGCCGCCCTGCTGCCGCGGGACTGTGACGGGGCCGTCGCCGCCGCGGCGTCCGATCGCCTGCCGCCCGAGCTCCTGCCCGATACCCCCGCCGAAGCCTTGGCCGCTCGACCCGAGCCCGGCTGGCGTCGAGCGTCTGACGAACCCGACACCGGCCGGCCCGTGCCGAAGCCGTCGAAACCGGACAGCAGCTAGCCATCCTGACGCCTCATCGTCATTGCGAGGAGGCGAAGCCGACGAAGCAATCCAGGGGCCGGTGCGTGCTGCCCCTGGATTGCTTCGCTGCGCTCGCAATGACGGTTTGGGTTGGAGAACAGCATCAGAGGTCAGGGCCGGATTGTTTTGCCTCTCCCGTTTACGGGAGAGGTCGGAGGCGCTTGCGCCTCCGGGTGAGGGGGTTTTGTCGAGGCCCGAGCCCGCCCTCGCCCGGTCTCGCTGCGCGAGCCCGGCCTTTCCCGCCAGGCGGGAAGGCAACACAAGGGCAAACACCCTTCCTCCACGCTCTGGTCCGGAACAAGCGGCCTCCAATGAGGCATCGGAAAGATGCGATTGTCCGATAGGACCGCACCGGATCTATTTTTCTTGAAACAATCGTGCCAGAATGCCTTTCTATCTGCGAGTCGCTCTTAACAACGAAAAATTAGTCAACAAATGTGACCTAATCACGAAAAACTGCTCGCCATGCCTCGGCAAAATCCTTAAATGTCACGTGGCCTCGCCGCTGCGGGGCTGTTCGACTCCGCGTGACGAGGGGCCGCCCATGGCGACGACGAAGATGCTGCAGTTCGTGAAGACCGCCGGCGAGATGCCGTCGAAGCGCGCTGCCGAGACTCGCCGCCACGACTGGCTCGAGGTCTACGGCCCCTATGTCCGGCAGAAGGCCGAGGAGCAGTCGTCGCGCTGCTCGCAATGCGGCGTGCCGTTCTGCCAGGTGCATTGCCCGCTGCACAACAACATCCCGGACTGGCTGAAGCTGACCGCCGAAGGCCGGCTGGAGGAGGCGTATGAGATCGCCTCGTCCACCAACTCGATGCCCGAGATCTGCGGCCGGATCTGCCCGCAGGACCGGCTGTGCGAGGGCAATTGCGTGATCGAGCAGTCGGGCCACGGCGCTGTCACCATCGGCTCGATCGAGAAGTACATCACCGACACGGCCTGGGCCGAGGGCTGGGTCAAGCCGCCGGTGCCGCTGCGCGAGCGCACCGAGTCGGTCGGCATCATCGGCGCCGGCCCGGCCGGCATCGCCGCGGCCGAGCAGCTGCGCCGCCTCGGCTACCAGGTCCATCTCTACGACCGCTACGACCGGGTCGGCGGGCTGCTGATCTACGGCATCCCCAGCTTCAAGCTGGAGAAGGAGGTCGTCGCCCGCCGGGCGCAGTGGCTGGCCGATGCCGGCATCACCCTGCACCTGAACTTCGAGATCGGCCGCGACGCCACGCTGCAGGAGCTGCGGTCGCGCCACGATTCGGTGCTGATCGCCACCGGCGTGTACAAGGCGCGCGACTTTCAGGCCCCGGGCTCCGGCCTCAAGGGCATCGTCGCCGCGCTCGACTACCTCACCGCCTCGAACCGCACCGGCCTCGGCGACGACGTGCCGGACTTCGCCAACGGCACGTTGAACGCCGCCGGCAAGCGGGTGGTGGTGATCGGCGGCGGCGACACGGCGATGGACTGCGTCCGCACCGCGGTGCGCCAGGGCGCCGTCTCGGTGAAGTGCCTGTACCGCCGCAACCGCGCCAATATGCCGGGCAGCCAGCGCGAGGTGCACAACGCCGAGGAGGAGGGCGTGGAGTTCGTCTGGCAGGCGGCGCCGGAGGCCTTCCTGGGCGACGACGTGGTCACCGGCGTGCGCGCCCATTCGATCCATCTCGGCGTCGCCGACGCCACCGGCCGGCAGAGCCCGGTGGTGATCGAGGGGTCGGCCCATACCATCGAGGCCGACCTGGTGGTCAAGGCGCTGGGCTTCGACCCCGAGGACCTGCCGGCCCTGTTCGACGCGCCGGGCCTGCCGGTGACGAAGTGGGGCACGGTCCGGGTCGACCACAAGACCATGATGACCGCGGTCGACGGCATCTTCGCCGCCGGCGACATCGTCCGCGGCGCCAGCCTCGTGGTCTGGGCCATCCGCGACGGCCGCGACGCCGCCGCCGCGATCCACAGCCATCTCGCTGCCAAGGCCGCCGTTCCGGCGGTCGCGGCGGAATAAGCGCGGGGAGCCAGCCATGAGCCAGTCCGAGAACAGCCCGATGTCCGCCGGCGAGCGCTTTGTCCGTGAATACGACGCCAATGTCGCGCACCTGGTCGAGGCCCATGCCTACGACCCGGCGGAGGAGCATGACGCCTGCGGCGTCGGCTTCATCGCCACGCTCGACGGCAAGCCGCGGCGCGAGGTGGTGCAGGCCGGCATCGACGCGCTGAAGGCGGTGTGGCACCGCGGCGCGGTCGACGCCGACGGCAAGACCGGCGACGGCGCCGGCATCCATGTCCAGATCCCGCAGCAGTTCTTCCACGAGCATGTCGAGCGCGTTGGCCACCGGCCGCAGCCCGGCCTGATCGCGGTCGGCCAGGCCTTCCTGCCGCGCACCGACCTGGAGGCGCAGGAGAAGTGCCGCTGCCTGGTCGAGGGCGAGATCCTCAGCTTCGGCTACTACATCTATGGCTGGCGCCAGGTGCCGATCGACGTGGCGATCATCGGCGAGAAGGCGAATGCCGCCCGGCCCGAGATCGAGCAGATCATGATCGCCAACCCCAAGGGGGTGCCGGAGGAGCAGTTCGAGCGCGACCTCTACGTCATCCGGCGGCGGATCGAGAAGGCGGCGCAGGCGGCCGGCATCGCCGATTTCTACCTGTGCTCGCTGTCCTGCCGGTCGATCATCTACAAGGGCATGTTCCTGGCGGCGCAGCTGACCGCCTTCTACCCGGACCTGCTGGACGAGCGCTTCATCTCCAACTTCGCGATCTACCACCAGCGCTATTCGACCAACACCTTCCCGACCTGGCGCCTGGCCCAGCCCTTCCGCATGCTGGCGCACAACGGCGAGATCAACACGCTGAAGGGCAACAGCAACTGGATGCGCGCGCATGAGACGCGCATGGCCAGCCCGGTGTTCGGCGACGCGGTCGAGGACATCAAGCCGGTGATCCAGGGCGGCAGCTCGGATTCCGCCGCGCTCGACGCGGTGTTCGAGGTGATGGTCCGCGCCGGCCGCGACGCGCCGATGGTCAAGGCCATGCTGGTGCCGGAGGCGACGCCGGCCGACGCCGACATCACGCCGACGCACCGCGCCTTCGTCAGCTACTGCAACGCGGTGATGGAGGCCTGGGACGGCCCGGCCGCGCTGGCCATGTATGACGGCCGCTGGGTGATGGGCGGCATGGACCGCAACGGCCTGCGGCCGATGCGCTACACCATCACCGAGGACGGGCTGCTGATCGCGGGGTCGGAGGCCGGGATGGTCCGGCTCGAGGACAGCCGCATCATCGAGAAGGGGCGCCTGGGTCCGGGCCAGATGCTGGCCGTCGATCTGCAGGAAGGGCGCCTGTACCACGACCGCGAGATCAAGCAGGTGCTGGCGTCGAAGCAGCCGTATCAGGACTGGACCAAGCGGATCAAGGTGATCGACGGGCTGATCCGCGCCGGCGGCGAGGACACCGGCGCGTCGATGCCGCGGGAGGAGCTGCGCCGCCGCCAGGTCGCCATGAACATCACCATGGAAGACCTCGAGCTGATCCTGCACCCGATGGTGGAGGACGCGAAGGAGGCGGTCGGGTCGATGGGCGACGACACGCCGATCGCCATCCTGTCCGACCTGAACCGGCCGCTGCACCATTTCTTCCGGCAGAATTTCAGCCAGGTCACCAACCCGCCGATCGACAGCCTGCGCGAGCGGCGGGTGATGAGCCTGCGCACCCGGCTGGGCAACCTGGGCAACATCCTCGACGAGGATGCCAGCCAGTGCGACCTGCTGCAGCTCGACAGCCCGGTGCTGACCAACGCCGAATATGACGCGATGCGCGCCTATATGGGCGCGACCGCGGCGGAGATCGACTGCACCTTCGACCGTGCGGGCGGCGAGCAGGGGCTGCGCGACGCGCTGCGCCGGGTCTGCCGCGAGGCCGAGGACGCGGTGCGCGGCGGCGCCACCCACATCGTCCTGACCGACCAGCATGTCGGGCCGGACCGGGTGGCGATCCAGATGATCCTGGCCACCGGCGCCGTCCACACCCATCTGATCCGCCAGTCGCTGCGCACCTTCACCTCGCTGAACGTGCGGTCGATGGAATGCGTCGACGTGCACCATTTCGCGGTGCTGATCGGCGTCGGCGCCACCACGGTGAACGCCTATCTGGCGCAGGAGGCGATCGCCGACCGGCAGCGCCGCGGCCTGTTCGGCGACCTGTCGCTGGACGCCTGCATGAAGCGCTACCGCCAGGCGGTGGATGATGGGCTGCTGAAGATCATGTCCAAGATGGGCATCTCGGTGATCTCGTCCTATCGCGGCGGCTGCAACTTCGAGGCGGTCGGCCTGTCGCGCTCGCTGGTCGCCGAGTATTTCCCGGGCATGCCCAGCCGCATCTCCGGCCTCGGCATGGCCGGCCTTCAGATGAAGGCGATCGAGATGCACGAGGCGGCGTGGAACAGCAACGTCGTCACCTTGCCGGTCGGCGGCTTCTATCGCTACCGCCAGGGGCAGGAGCGTCACGCCTGGGAAGGGCGGATGATCCACATGCTGCAGCAGGCGGTGGCGACCGACAGCTACTCGCTGTACCGCAAATATTCCGACATGATCCGGCACCAGGCGCCGGTGGCGCTGCGCGACCTGCTGGACTTCGTGCCGGTGCGCGAGTCGGTCTCGATCGACGAGGTCGAGAGCATCACCGAGATCCGCAAGCGCTTCATCACCCCCGGCATGTCGCTCGGCGCGCTGAGCCCGGAGGCGCATGGCACGCTGAACGTCGCCATGAACCGGATCGGCGCCCGGTCCGACAGCGGCGAGGGCGGCGAGGACCCGGCCCGGTTCCGGCCGGACAAGAACGGCGACAACTGGAACTCCGCGATCAAGCAGGTCGCCTCGGGCCGCTTCGGCGTCACCGCGGAATACCTGAACCAGGCGCGCGAGCTGGAGATCAAGGTCGCCCAGGGCGCCAAGCCCGGCGAGGGCGGCCAGCTGCCCGGCTTCAAGGTGACGGTGGAGATCGCCAAGCTGCGCCACGCCACCCCCGGCGTGATGCTGATCAGCCCGCCGCCGCACCACGACATCTACTCGATCGAGGATCTGGCGCAGCTCATCTACGACCTGAAGCAGATCAACCCGGACGCCAAGGTCACGGTCAAGCTGGTCAGCCGCACCGGCATCGGCACCATCGCCGCGGGTGTCGCCAAGGCCAATGCCGACATCATCCTGATCTCCGGCCATGTCGGCGGCACCGGCGCCTCGCCCCAGACCTCGCTGAAATTCGCCGGCGTGCCGTGGGAGATGGGCCTGTCCGAGGTGCACCAGGTGCTGACCCTGAACCGGCTGCGCCACCGCATCCGGCTGCGCACCGATGGCGGCATCAAGACCGGGCGCGACGTGGTGATCGCCGCGATCCTCGGCGCCGAGGAGTTCGGCATCGGCACCGCCAGCCTGATCGCGATGGGGTGCATCATGGTCCGGCAATGCCACTCCAACACCTGCCCGGTCGGCGTCTGCACCCAGGACCCGGAGCTCAGGGCCAAGTTCAGCGGCTCGCCCGAGAAGGTGGTGAACCTGTTCAGCTTCATCGCCGAGGAGGTGCGCGAGATCCTGGCCCAGCTCGGCTACCGTTCGATCAACGAGATCGTCGGCCGGACCGAGCTGCTGCGCCAGGTCAGCCGCGGCGCCGCCCATCTCGACGACCTCGACCTCAACCCGCTGCTGGCCAAGGCCGACCCGGGCGAGCATGCGATGTACTGCACGCTCGAGGGCCGCAACCCGGTGCCGGACACGCTGGACGCGCAGATGATCGCCGACGCCCGGCCGCTGTTCGAGCTCGGCGAGAAGACACAGCTGACCTACTCGATCCGCAACACCCACCGCGCGGTGGGCACGCGAATGTCGTCGATGATCACCCGCAAGTTCGGCATGACCGGGCTGCAGCCGGGCCATGTGACGGTGCGGCTGCGCGGCAATGCCGGCCAGTCGCTCGGCGCCTGGGCGGTGCAGGGGCTGAAGCTCGAGGTGTTCGGCGACGCCAACGACTATGTCGGCAAGGGCCTGTCCGGCGGCACCATCGTGGTCCGGCCCTTCGCGGCGTCTTCGCTGAAGACCAACGAGAACACCATCATCGGCAACACGGTGCTGTACGGCGCCACCGCGGGCAAGCTGTTCGCCGCCGGCCAGGCGGGCGAGCGGTTCGCGGTGCGCAACTCCGGCGCCACGGTGGTGGTCGAGGGCTGCGGCTCCAACGGCTGCGAGTACATGACCGGCGGCACCGCCGTGATCCTGGGCCCGGTCGGCGACAACTTCGCCGCCGGCATGACCGGGGGCATGGCCTTCGTCTACGACACCGATGGCAGCTTCGCCCGCCGGACCAATCCGGAGAGCGTGCTGTGGCAGCGGGTCGAGACCCGGCACTATGACGACCAGCTGCGCGGCCTGATCGCCGAGCATGTGCGCGAGACCGGGAGCGCCTGGGCCGCCTCGATCCTGCATGACTGGCCGATCGAGCGGTCGAAATTCTGGCAGGTGGTGCCGAAGGAGATGGTGTCGCGGCTGCAGCACCCGATCCGGGCCGAGGCCGCAGACGAGGCGCTGCGGATCCCGGCGGAGTGACGGGCACGCGTAGGTTGGGTTCGCCTCTGGCGAACCCAACACTCTCTCGGCCGGCGCGACGTTGGGTTCGCTTCCGCGAACCCAACCTACGTCGGAATGGCAGAAGCCCTCACGCCTCCGCGTAACGTGCGAACAGCCCGTTGCGGAACACGCCCCGCGGGTCGTGCCGGCGCTGCGCCGCGACCACCTCGTCCCAGGCGGGGTAGGCGCGGCGCAACTGCTCGCCGGTCGCGTGCAGCCGGTAGGGCAGGTAGTAGGTGCCGCCGGCGTCGAGCGCGGCGTCGATCAGGCCGCGGGTCATGCGCTGCATCCGCTCCTCGCCGGCAACGGATCTCTCCTGGACGAACAGCATGACCAGGCCGAACACGTCCTCGCGGGCATAGGCCAGGGCGCTGCGGTCGTCGCGGCGGACGTCGCGCACCGTGACGTTCAGCAGGTTGCCCTGGTCGCGCCGGATCACCGTGC
>JAEKLZ010000086.1 GCA_019508225.1 Inquilinus limosus
CATGCCGGCACGCTGGACCCGCTGGCCAGCGGCATCCTGCCGATCGCGCTGGGCGAGGCGACCAAGACCGTGCCCTACGCCATGGACGGCGAGAAGACCTACCGCTTCACCGTGCGCTGGGGCGAGGCGCGCGACACCGACGACACCGAAGGCCGGATCACCGCGACCAGCGACGCGCGCCCCGACCCCGACGCCATCGCCGCGATCATCCCGCGCTTCATCGGTGAGATCAGCCAGGTGCCGCCGGCCTTCTCCGCGATCAAGGTCGATGGCGAGCGCGCCTACGACCTGGCCCGCGCCGGCGAGGCCGTGCAGCTGGCGCCGCGGCTGATCCGGATCGACGACCTGCGCCTGGCCGAGATCCCGGACCGCGACCACGCCACCTTCGACGTGCAGTCCGGCAAGGGTGCCTATATGCGCGGCCTGGCCCGCGACATCGCCATCGCGCTCGGCACGGTGGGACACATCGTCGCATTGCGTCGCACGCGAGTCGGGCCCTTCGGCCTTGACGACGCGGTCCCCTTGGAGCATATCGACGCGCTAGCCAAGCAGCCGGGGGCCGAGCAATCGGCCCTCGACGGCATTCTGCTTCCGGTCGAGACCCCGCTGGACGACATCCCGGCGGTGGCCCTGACGGAAGCTGAAGCGCATCGGATGCGGCACGGCCAGTCGGTCGCGCTGCTACGGCGCTCGGATCGGGAGCGGATCGCCGCCCTCGATCTCGATCCGGACAACCCGGACGCCATCGTTCTGGCCACCTGCGGGGATCTCCCCGTGGCCCTGGCCCGTATCGACGGCGGCGAGATCCGGCCGGTGCGCCTCCTCAACCTCTGATTCAGGAGACCACGATGTCGATTACGCCGGAGCGCAAGCAGGAAGTCATTGGCGCCTACGCCCCCAAGGCCGGGGACACCGGTTCGCCGGAGGTGCAGGTCGCGATCCTGTCCGAGCGCATTGCCAACCTGACCGAACACCTGAAGACCCACTCGAAGGACTTCCACAGCCGTCGGGGTCTTCTGATCATGGTCGGCCGCCGCCGCCGCCTGCTCGACTATCTCAAGCGCAAGAGCGTCGCGCGCTATGACGAGGTCATCAAGCGTCTCGGTCTGCGTCGCTAACAGACGCATGCACCCTCCTTTCCACGTCATTCCCGCGAAAGCGGGAATCTCCATCCGCTTTGGACGTGACGAGATCCCCGCTGTTGCGGGGATGACGACCGGAAGAGAGTCTCTGATTTCGTGACATCAGCGCCGCCGGCAACCTTGCCGGCGGCGCTTGTCGTTTTTAGCCCCCGGGCCCGGCGTGGAGCGGCCCGACCCCGATAGGCCGCTACGGCACGGGGTGTCCGATGAAGGAAGAAAAGCGATGTTCAACATCTATCGCAAAGAGATCAACTGGGGCGGCCGCAAGCTGGTCCTCGAGACGGGCAAGATCGCCCGCCAGGCCGATGGCGCCGTCCTCGTCACCTATGGCGAAAGCGTCGTGCTCTGCACCGCGGTCGGGTCGAAGCAGAAGTCGAAGTTCGACTTCTTCCCGCTGACCGTGAACTATCAGGAGAAGGCGTTCGCCGCCGGCAAGATCCCGGGCGGCTTCTTCAAGCGCGAAGGCCGCCCGTCCGAGAACGAGACGCTGGTCAGCCGCCTGATCGACCGCCCGATCCGCCCGCTGTTCCACCCGAGCTACCGCAACGAGACCCAGGTCGTCGCCACGGTGCTGAGCCACGATCTGGAGAATGATCCGGACATCGCGGCCCTGGTCGGCGCCTCCGCCGCCCTGACCATCTCGGGCATCCCGTTCCTGGGCCCGATCGGTGCCGCCCGCGTCGGCTACATCGACGGCCAGTACGTGCTGAACCCGACGATCGCCCAGACCGCCGAGAGCCAGCTCGACCTCGTGGTCGCCGGCACCGACGAAGGCGTGCTGATGGTCGAGTCCGAGGCGCATGAGCTGACCGAGGAGATCATGCTCGGCGCCGTCGCCTTCGGCCACGCCGCGTCCAAGCAGGTGATCCAGGCGATCATCGAGCTGGCCGAGCTGTGTGCCAAGGAGCCCTGGGCCCTGACCGAGGAGCCGGCCGAGGTCGGTGCCGTCCGCGGCAAGTTCCAGGCCGTCGCCGGCGAGCTGCGCGACGCCTACAAGATCGTCCGCAAGCAGGACCGCTACGCCGCGGTCGACGCGGTCAAGCAGAAGGCGCTGGCCCTGCTCGAGGGCAACGAGGCCGAGCTGGCCGTCGGCGGCAAGGTGTTCAAGGACTTCGAGAGCGACATCGTCCGCGGCAACGTCCTGGACACCGGCCTGCGCATCGACGGCCGCGACACCAAGACGGTCCGCCCGATCGTCGCCGAAGTCGGCGTGCTGAAGCGGGCCCATGGTTCGGCCCTGTTCACCCGCGGCGAGACCCAGGCGCTGGTGGTCACCACGCTGGGCACCGGCCAGGACGAGCAGATCATCGACGCGCTCGAGGGCGAGTACCGCGAGAACTTCATGCTGCACTACAACTTCCCGCCCTATTCGGTCGGTGAAGCGGGGCGCATGGGCAGCCCAGGCCGCCGCGAGATCGGCCATGGCAAGCTGGCCTGGCGGTCGATCCACCCGGTGCTGCCGTCGAAGGAGCAGTTCCCCTACACCATCCGCGTGGTGTCGGAGATCACCGAGTCGAACGGCTCGTCCTCGATGGCCACGGTCTGCGGCTCGTCGCTGGCGCTGATGGATGGCGGCGTGCCGCTGTCCAACCCGGTGGCCGGCATCGCCATGGGCCTGATCAAGGAGGGCGACCGCTTCGCCGTCCTGACCGACATCCTGGGCGACGAGGACCATCTCGGCGACATGGACTTCAAGGTGGCCGGCACCGAGCGCGGCATCACCAGCCTGCAGATGGACATCAAGATCACCTCGATCACCGAGGAGATCATGAAGATCGCGCTGGAGCAGGCGCGCGAAGGCCGCGTCCACATCCTGGGCGAGATGTCCAAGGCGCTGTCGGCGGCCCGCGGCGAGGTCAACAAGAACGCCCCGCGCATCACCACCTTCCAGATCCCGAAGGACAAGATCCGCGAAGTCATCGGCACCGGCGGCAAGGTGATCCGCGAGATCACCGAGACCACCGGCGCCAAGATCGACATCGAGGACGACGGCACCATCAAGGTGGCGGCGGTCGACGAGACGGCGGCCGAGGCGGCGATCAACTGGATCAAGGGCATCGTCGCCGAGCCCGAGGTCGGCAAGGTCTATAGCGGCAAGGTGGTGAAGGCGGTCGATTTCGGCGCCTTCGTCAACTTCCTGGGCAGCCGCGACGGCCTGGTCCACATCTCGGAGATGCGGCCCGGCCGCGTCGCCAAGGTGGCGGACGTGCTGAAGGTCGGCGACGAGGTCAAGGTCAAGGTCCTCGGCTTCGACGACCGCGGCAAGATCAAGCTGTCGATGAAGTTCATCGACCAGCAGACCGGCGCCGAGCTGCCGCGCGACGAGCAGTCGCGCTCGCAGCCGGAGACGACGTTCTGAGGCTTCGCTTCGGCGGAATGGACAGGGGCGGCCTTCGGGCCGCCCCTTTTCGTTTGCCCTAGGCCGGCCGGCTGAACCCCGCCGTGTCCAGCGGCAGCTTGCGCACCCGCTTGCCGGTGGCGGCGAAGACGGCGTTGCACAGCGCCGGGATCACCGGCGGCAGCGCCGGCTCGCCCAGCCCGGTCGGCGGAAAGTCGCTCCGCACGAACTCGACCGCGATATCCGGCGTGCCCGGGATCCGCGGCAGCGGATAGGTGTCGAAGTTCTCCTGCTCGATCCGCCCGCCGGCCAGCGTGATCGACAGCCCGCCCAGCGCCTGGCCGAGCCCGTCGATCACCGATCCGCGCACCTGGTTCTCGGCGCCGGACGGATTGACGACCTGGCTGCCGATGTCGCCGGCGACCCAGACCCGCGGCACCCGCACCGTGCCGTCCTGCGCCACCGCAGCCTCCACCACCTCGGCGAAATAGCCGAGATGGCAGAAATAGAAGGCGAAGCCCTTGGCGCTGCCGGCCGCCGGCTTGACCGGCCAGCTGGACATCGCCAGCGCCTTCTCGATCACGCCGCGGGCACGGCCGGTGTGGAACTGCACCTGCGACCCCTGCCGCGCCGGCAATGCCCGGGGTTCGCCCAGCAGCCCGAGCAGCAGCGCCGGCAGGTCGGTGCCGGCCGCCTGCGCCACCTCGTCCAGGAAGGACTGGTAGGCCCAGGCCAGGCCGTTCGACCGCGGCGCCCGCATCGGCCCGGTCGGCACCACGCTGTCGATGCCGGATTGGGCGAAGACCAGGTTCGGCGTCATCAGGGCCGGCAGCTCCTGGAAATCGAACTCGCCGCCCGACACCGGCTTGCCGCCCCGGGTCAGGGTGACGAAATGGGCGGCGAAGGCGGTCGGCCTGCCCGCTGCGTCGAGGCCGGCGGTGAAGCGGTGCCAGCCGGCCGGCCGGTAGAAATCGTGCTGGATGTCCTGGGTTCGGGTCCACACCAGCTTGACCGGCGTGCCCGGTACCTGCCGCGCGATCGCCGCCGCCTGCACCACATAGTCGTTCATCAGCCGCCGGCCGAAGCCGCCGCCGATGCGCGGCATGTGCATCGTGATCTGCTCCGGCTTCAGCCCCAGCGCGTCGGCCACCACGCCGCGGCCGCGCTCCGGCAACTGGCTCGGCGCCCACAGCTCCAGCGTCCCGTCCTCGTGCCACAGGGCGGTGCAGTTCTGCGGCTCCAGCGGCGCATGCGACAGG
This sequence comes from Inquilinus limosus, assembly GCA_019508225.1. Lineage (GTDB taxonomy): Bacteria > Pseudomonadota > Alphaproteobacteria > DSM-16000 > Inquilinaceae > Inquilinus > Inquilinus limosus_D. The sequence continues at coordinate 4,740 of JAEKLZ010000086.1, forward strand.
TAGGGATAGGCGTAATCCGCCGTGATCCGCTTCGCCGCCCCGGCCAGCGCGCCGTCGACGTCGCCGGTGCGGAACAGCTCGGCCTGCGGCGCGCCGTCCAGGAGGGCCTTGGCCTGGGCGTCATAGGCCTCGGTGCTCTGCGCCGCGCCCGGCCCCTCATCCCATTCGACCGTCAGCGACTCGCGCGCCTGGTTGGCCAGCCACCAGCTGGTCGCCAGGACCGCCACGCCGTCGACCAGGCTCTCCGCCCGACCATTGCCCTTGACCGTGAACACCTGGCGCACGCCGGGCTTGCCGCGGACGGCGTCGAGATCGGCCGATTTCAGCGTGCCGCCGAACACCGGGCAGCGTTCGAAGGCGGCGTACAGCATGCCGGGCAGCCGGGTGTCGATGCCGAAGATCGGCTCGCCCCGCACCACGCGCGGGCTGTCGACGCCGCCGGTCGGCCGGCCGATGATGCGGAATTCCGCCGGATCCTTCAGCCGGACGGTCGCCGGATCCGGCATCGGCAACGCCGCGGCCTCGGCCGCCACCTCACCATACCCCAGCGAGCGCCCGCTGGCGGCATGCAGCAGCCGGCCGGAGCGGGTGGTGATGCTGTCGGCCGGCACGCCCCAATGCTTGGCCGCCGCGTCGACCAGCAGCGCCCGCGCCGCGGCGCCGACCTGGCGCAGCGGCATCCAGTTGGTCGGCGTGGCCCGGCTGCCGCCGGCGGTCTGCGGGCCATAGACGGCCTCGTTCACCATCGCCTGGGTCACCGTGACCTGGTCCCAGTCGACATCCAGCTCGTCGGCGATGATCATCGGCAGCGACGTCTTGATGCCCTGGCCGATCTCCGGGTTCTTGCCGGTGATCGTCACCCGCCCGTCGGGCGCGATGGCGATGAAGGCGCCGAGGGTGCCGGCGCCCTCGCCGGCGGCCGTCGCCGGGAGCGGCAGGCTGGCATCGATCAGCAGGCCGCCGCCGACCAGCAGCGAGGCCTTGAGGAAGGCGCGCCGGCCCAGATTGCCCGCCATGGGCCCGGCCTCAGGAAGGAGGTGTCCCATCAGCCGGCACTCCTCTCGGCGGCCGAGCGTTCGGCCGCCTTGTGGATGGCGGCGCGGATGCGGGTGTAGGTGCCGCAGCGGCAGAGATTGCCGGCCATGGCGGAATCGATGTCGTCGTCGCCGGGCGCCGGCGTGGTCGCCAGCAGCGCCGCGGCGGACATGATCTGCCCGGCCTGGCAATAGCCGCACTGCATCACGTCGAAGGCCAGCCAGGCCTGCTGCAGCCGGGTGCCGACATCGGTCGCCCCGATGCCCTCGATGGTCACGATCTTGGCCGTGCCGACATCGCCGATCGCGGTCTGGCAGGCGCGCACCGCGGCGCCGTCGAGATGCACGGTGCAGGCGCCGCACAGCCCGGCGCCGCAGCCGAATTTGGTGCCGACCAGGCCAAGCTCGTCGCGCAGCGCCCACAACAGGGGCATCTCCGGCGGCGCGTCGATATGCTCGATCCGGCCATTGATGTTCAGTTCGACAGCCATGGACAGCTCCGTCTCTGCGACCGGCCATGCAAGGCGGGACCGCCGCCGTCGCGCCGGGTCCAGGAATTCGGAAGGGAGAAGGATACGATCGGTTTGTCGCAGAACTGTGCCAGGGAAGCCGACCCGCGTCCCCTTACACCGTATCGCTGCGGCATCCAGTCTCATCCGAGGACCAAAAATAACAAGACCGATGCGGTAATTTGCATGCCGCCCATGTTCTTGCCGCTTGCACGAACCGGTCGGCTGTTATTTCATCGACTATTAAGCAGAGAGCTTCGTTCATTATCTGAATAATACTGCGACGATATTTAGTCTCGAGCAACCAGCTGATGTCTGTTACTGTTGCAATTGTATCGAATTTGACCTGCAGTCTTCCTGTAACGGCATTGCCCCAAGCTGACATTCCCGCAGTGCGGGAGCGCCGCGGCCTGATGGCGATGAAGGATGGAGGTAAAGATGGCCGGACCGTTGACCGGCAGCGCCCGATGAACGATGCCGCCCAACCGATCGCGGCCGTGCCGGCGGGGGAAGCCCCCGTCCACGCCATCTTCGATCCGCAGACCGGCAGCGTGCAGTACATCGTCGCCGATCCCGCCACCGGCGACTGCGCGATCATCGACCCGGTGCTGGATTTCGACCTGAAATCCGGCACCGTCTCCACCCGCAACGCCGACCTGATCCTCGACCATGTCGCGCGGTCCGGGCTGCGGGTCGCCTGGATCCTCGACACCCATCCGCATGCCGACCACTTCTCGGCGGCCGCCTATCTGAAGGAGAAGACCGGCGCGCCGACGGCGATCGGCGAGAAGGTCGCTGGCGTCCAGGCGCTGTGGCAGGAGATCTATAACCTGCCGGAGCAGCCGATCGACGGCACGGGCTGGGACCGGCTGTTCCGCGACGGGGACCGGTTCCGGATCGGGTCGCTGGAGGCGCGGGTGCTGTTCTGCCCGGGCCACACCATGGCCTCGATCACCTATCTCGTCGGCGACGCCGCCTTCATCCACGACACCCTGTTCATGCCCGATGGCGGCACGGCCCGGGCCGACTTCCCCGGCGGCGACGCCCGCCAGCTCTGGGCCTCGATCCAGCGCATCCTGGCCCTGCCGGACGATACCCGGCTGTTCACCGGGCACGACTATCGGCCGGATGGGCGCGAGCCGCGCTGGCAGAGCAGCGTCGCCGACCAGAAGGACCGCAACATCCACGTCGCCGCGGTGTCGGAGGCCGAGTTCGTGGCGCTGCGCCGGGACCGCGACCGGACGCTGCCGCTGCCGGCGCTGATGCTGGCGGCGCTGCAGGTGAACATCCGCGGCGGCCGCCTGCCCGAACCCGAGGCGAACGGCCGGCGCTACCTGAAGATCCCGCTCGACGCCTTCCCGGACGCGCCGCAGGGGTAAACGGCCTCCAGGCATGGTGGACGCCACTTTTGCATGCCGAGACTTGCTGGCATGCTGCGGTATGGCCCGTCTGCCGCAATACCCGAGCCTGCTGACCCACCGGAGGAGTTCCGTCCTTCCGGACGAACTGCAACGCCTGATCGCGGAGCTGCCGGAGAAGATCGAGCAGCGCGAGCCCATCGCGGATGCGGTGCGGACTTTGATCGGGATGACGGCCGCCGTGCCCCCGGCCGCCATCGCCGGCGCGGCACTCGAGATCCCGCTGCTCGGCCAGTTCCATCGGCGCCTGCCGCTCAACCGCCACCACTCCCGGCCGGCATCCCCGGCCTGGGTCGCGCGAGAGGCCCTGGACACCACGCCGGATCTGGCGTGGCTGTACCTCTTCCATGCCGACGGCCGGTTGCGCGAGGCTGCCTTGCATTGGATCAGCGGTCCGCCGCCCAATGCCTTTCTGTTCGCCGCGCTGGCGTATCGCCTGAACGACTGGGCGGAGCCGGTGCGGATCGCCGCCGCGGACTGCGCCCGCCGGGTCTTTCCCGGAACCGCTCCGGTGGTGGTCGCGCGTGCCGCCCTGCATCTCCTCACACAAAGGTGGCATTGGCAGCGCTGGGGATCGGAGGCGGCGGTTCTCGACACGGCCCTGCTCCGCCCGGATGTCCTCGACCAGATCGCCGCGATCTTCCGGTCGGAGCCTGTCGGCGCCCTGAGCCGCACCATGCGGGAGGCGCTACGCTCACCCCATATGGACCCATATCTCCCGGATCTCCTCAAGACCGCAGCGCAGCCCGCTCTCCGTGCGATCGCGCTGCAATCGCTGGTCGAGAGGCGCGCGACCTGGCCGGCCGGCTTCCGGCAGGAATGGGTAGACGGGTCACTGGGGCGCAGCCGGCGTGTCCCGGCCTTCGAGGCGCGGCCGATCGAGCATTCGGTCCCGTTGGCGGCCCTCCTCTCCGATGGGGCCGCCGACCGCTCTGCCGCGGTCAGGAAGATCGCCGCGGATGCCCTGATCGCACAGCCCGAGGCGCTGGCCGGGCAGCAGGACGTGGTGGGCAGGCTGCTGAGCGACCCGTCCCAGGCGGTCCGGGAGCGCATGGATTTCTACATGCGCCGGGCCAGGGGCGAAGTGGCGTGGACCGTGGCGCCGGCCGCCAAGACTCCCTAGATCGGCCGCCCCGCCGCGGTCCGGCCTTGATCTCGGGGCACTTTGCCGCGACGTTCACCGACTGATTCGGAATTGCGGAGAAGGCCATGTCGATGACCACGCGGATGGCGGTGCTGGGCGGGGTGATGCTGCTGGCCGCATGTCAGAGCTCGGGCCAGGGCCAGCCGGTGGTGCCGACCCCGACGCCCGGCGGCCCGGCCTTCCCGGCCCAGTCCGAGGCGCAGGGCTTCGCGCAATGGGTGGCGTCGTTCCGGGCCGAGGCCGCGGCGCGCGGCATCAGCCAGGCCACCCTCGCCACCGCCTTCGACACCGTGCAGTTCCTGCCCAAGGTGATCGATTCCGACCAGTCGCAGTCGGAATTCACCAAAGCGGTCTGGACCTATCTCGACAGCGCCGTCTCGCCCGACCGCATCCGCAACGGCCAGGCGATGCTGGCGCAGTGGGAGTCGACCGCGAACGCCGCCGAGCAGCGCTACGGCGTGCCGAAGGAGATCGTCACCGCGATCTGGGGCATCGAGAGCAATTACGGCCAGAATTTCGGCACCACCGAGGTGATCGACGCCCTGGCCACCCTGGGCTATGAGGGCCGCCGCCAGGATTTCTTCAAGGAACAGCTGTTGGCCGCGCTGCAGATCCTGCAGCAGGGCGACATCAGCCGCGACCGCATGCTGGGCTCCTGGGCCGGCGCCATGGGCAACACCCAGTTCCTGCCTACGGTGTTCCTGAGCTCCGCCGTCGACGCCGATGGCGACGGCCGCCGCGACATCTGGGGCAGCATCCCCGACGTCATGGCCTCGACCGCCAACTACCTGGCGCAGGCGGGCTGGCAGCGCGGCCAGCCCTGGGGCGTCGAGGTGACGCTGCCGCCCGGCTTCGACTATTCGGTGGCGGAGCTGACCACCAGGCGCCCGGTGGCGCAATGGGCGGC
>JAEKLZ010000087.1 GCA_019508225.1 Inquilinus limosus
ACAACGAGGGGGACGCCATGGGGATGACGCTCTATTCCGGGCCGCTGAGCCTGTTCTCGCGCAAGGTCGAGATCGCCCTGGCCGAGAAGGGCCTGGCCCATGAGCGGATCATGGTGCCCTTCACCCAGACCGAGGGCTACCGGCCGAAGCACCCGGCGGTGCTGGCCGGCAACCCCAAGGGCCAGGTGCCGGTGCTGGTCGATGGCGACCTCACCCTGTTCGATTCGACCGTGATCCTCGACTATCTCGAGGATGCCTATCCGACGCCGCCGCTGTTTCCGCGCGGCGCTGCCGGCCGCGCCCGCTGCCGCCTGGCCGAGCTGGAGGCCGACGAGATCGTGATGCCGGACATCCGGCCGCTGATGCATCGCAGCGAGCCGCCCGCCCCGGTCCGGCGCGAGGCCCAGGAGGCCGGCGCCCGCCAAGCCGAGGAGGCGCTGCGCGGCCATTGGCGCCGCCTGGACGACCGGCTGACCGGCCGAGAGTTCTTCTTCGATGCGCTGACCGTCGCCGACATCGCCCTGTTCATGACCGTGCTGTTCGCGCTGCGGCTGCACGGGCCGCGGCTGGACAGGTTCCCGGCTTTGGCGGCCTGGTACGAGAGACTCTCCGCCCGCCCGGCTTTCGCCAAGATCCTCAGCGAGATCGCCGCCGCCGACCGCGAGCTGTCGCCGCATCTGGGCGGATAGGCCGGCTCATCCTCTCCTCGAATTCAGGCGTTGGCTTTTGAGTCCCCCCTCCCCTTGCGGGAGGGGGTTAGGGGGAGGGGGTTTTCTCAACTGGCACCAGCGTCGATCTTCGCGCTGCGGTGATAGTGGAGGCGATCTTCCCCATTCGCGCGCGGACGCGCGCAGACCCCCTCCCCCTGGCCCCCTCCCGCAAGGGGAGGGGGGACTTGTTTGGTTTCGGCCGACGCCGCCCTACCGCCCCCTCCACACCGGCTTGCGCTTCTCGGCGAAGGCGCGGGCGCCTTCCAGTTGGTCGTCGCTGTCGTAGAGCGTCGCCACGGTCGGGAAGCCGCGGCGCATCACTCGGGCCAGCGCCGCCTGCACCGGCAGCGCCTCGCTCTCGCGCGCCACCTCCTTGATCGCGGCGAAGACCAGCGGCGGGCCGTCGGCCAGATGCCGGGCCAGCGCGCCACCTCCTTGATCGCGGCGAAGACCAGCGGCGGGCCGTCGGCCAGATGCCGGGCCAAGGCGCGGGCACGGTCCATCAGCTCCGCCGCCGGCACCACCTCGTTCACCAGCCCCCAGCGTGCCGCCTCCACCGCCTCCATCCAGCGGCCGGTGTAGAGCAGGTCCATCGCCACATGGTACGGGATGCGGCGCGGCAGCTTGATCGTTGCGGCGTCGGCCAGGGTGCCGGCGTTGATCTCGGGCAATGCAAACCGGACATGGTCGGCCGCCAGGATCAGGTCGGCGGACAGCGCCAGCTCGAACCCGCCGCCGACCGCCATGCCGTTCACCGCCGCGATCACCGGCTTGTTCAGGCCCGGCAGCTCCTGCAGCCCGGCGAAGCCGCCGATGCCGTAATCCTCGTCCGGCCGGATGCCCTCCGCCGCCGCGGCCTTCAGGTCCCAGCCGGCGGAGAAGAAGCGGTCGCCGCCGCCGGTGACGATGGCGACGCGGAGATCCGGGTCGTCGCGGAAGCCGGCGAAGACCTCGCCCATGCGGCGGCTGGTGGCGGCGTCGATCGCATTCGCCTTCGGCCGGTCCAGCACCACCTCGAGCACGGCGCCGTCGCGGGTGATGCGCAGGGGATCATCGGTCATCGGGGTCCTCCACCAGTCGCAGCAGGACATCGGCGGCCACGGCGCCGCGAGCGGTCACGATCAGCGGGTTGACGTCGAGTTCGGCCAGCCGATCGGACTGGGCCAGAGCGAAGGCCTGGACCGCCAGCACGGCATCGACCGCGGCGCCGAGATCGCCCGGCGGCCGGCCGCGATGGCCTTCCAGCAACTTGGCAATCTTAAGCGACCGGATCGCCGCCGCGATCTCCGCCCGGAGGGCCGGCAGCAGCAGGATGCGGCGGTCGCCGACCAGTTCGACCAACGTGCCGCCGGAGCCGAGCACCAGATGCAGCCCGAGCAGCGGGTCGCGGCCGATGCCGACGATCAACTCGGCCACCGCGCCGCCGACCATGCGCTCGACCAGCAGCGCCTCGCCCAGCCCGGCCAGGGCCGCGGCGGCGTCGCGCACCGCGGCGGCATCGGCCAGGTCCAGCCGCACGGCACCGAGCTCGGTCTTGTGCGCCAGATCAGCGCCGGCGGCCTTGAGCGCGACCGGGAAGCCGATCGCCTCGGCCGCCGTCACCGCCTCGTCCGGCGACAGGACCAGCCGCCCCTCCGGCACCGACACTCCGTGCGCGGCAAGGCAGCGCTTGCCCTCCCACTCCGAAAGGGTGCGCACCACGCCAGGCGCCAGCGGCACCGGCTCCATCGGCAGCGGCACATCGGCCTCGCGGAGAATGTCCCCCGCCTCCGCCGCCGCGGCGATCGCGGCCAGGGCGTCGTCGATACCGAGCAGCGGCGCGACGCCCGCCGCGACCAGGCGCTGGGCTTGGTCTTCCGGCAGCCCCTCGGGCATCGAGGCGACCAGCGCCGCCTGGCGGCCGGTGCGCTGCGACGCCGCCACCAGCGCCGCCAGCGACGGCACCCAGTCGGCGTCGCTGCAGCGGTCGCCGCGCGGCAGGTCCAGCACCAGCAGGGTCAGGTCGAACTCCGCCGCCATCATCGCCGAAAAAGTCTCAGTCATGGCCGGGGCGTCGGCCCAGATGAAGGTGTGATAGTCGAAGGGGTTGGAAACGGTCACCAGCGCCGACACCGTCGCCGCCACCCGCGCGGCCTGGGCTGCGTCCAGCGGACGGAAGCGCAGCCCGGTGCCGAGCGCGGCATCGGCGATCAGCGCCGCCTCCCCGCCCGAGCAGCTCATCGAGGCGATGTCGCGGCCCGGCAGCGGGCCGACGACATGCAGCAGCTTCAGCGCCTCCAGCAGCACCGGCAGGGACGCCACCCGGACCACGCCGATGCGGCGCAGGAAGGCGCCCGCCACCGCATCGGCCCCGGCCAGGGAGGCGGTGTGGCTGAGGGTCAGCTGCGCCCCTTCCGCCGACCGGCCGGTCTTCAGCGCCAGGATCGGCACGCCCTGGCGCCGCGCCCGTGCCGCCGCCCGGGCCAAAGCGGCAGGCTCTGCCAGCCCCTCGATGTGCAGGCCGATGGCGGTGACGCGCGGGTCGTCGAGGAAGGCCTCGACCATCTCGGCCAGTCCAGCCACCGCCTGGTTGCCCAAAGTCGCGACATAGGCAATCGGCAGGCCGCGGCGCTGCATGGTCAGGTTGATGGCGATGTTGCTGGACTGGGTGACCAGCGCCACGCCGCGCTCCACCCGCTGCCCGCCATGCTGGTCGGGCCACAGCAGGGCGCCGTCGAGATAGTTGATCACGCCGTAGCAGTTCGGGCCCAGCACCGGCATGGCGCCGGCCGCCTCTATGAGCCGGGCCTGGAGATCCGTGCCCTCTCCGCCGGTCTCGGCGAAGCCGGAGGCATAACAGACGGCCCCGCCGGTGCCGCGCTCCGCCAGGGCGGCGGTGACCTCGATAACGGCATGGCGGTTGATGCCGAGGAAGACGGCGTCGGGCGCGCCCGGCAGCTCGGCGACGGATCGGAAGGCGGGCAGGCCCTCGACCGTCTCGTGCTGCGGATGCACCGGCCAGATCTCGCCGGCGAAGCCCATGCGCCGGCTCTGCCGGATCACCTCGGCGGCAGGCTTGCCGCCGATCACCGCGATCGAGCGAGGGCGGAGGAGGCGAGACAGGTCAAAGCGCCGGGTCATCACGCCCCCAGCGGTCGCAGCAGATCCCGCGCAATGATGTGGCGCTGGATCTCGCTGGTGCCGTCCCAGATCCGCTCCACCCGCGCGTCGCGCCAGAAGCGTTCGATCGGCAAATCGTCCATCAGCCCCATGCCGCCATGGATCTGCAGCGCCGCGTCGGTGACCCGGCCCAGCATCTCCGAGGCGAAGAGCTTGGCCTGGCTGATCGCGCGGTTGGCGTCCTGGCCCTGGTCGATGCGCCAGGCGGCGGACAGGGTCAGCCAGTCGGCGGCGTCGATCTCGGTGATCATGTCGGCCAGCTTGAAGCCGGTGCCCTGGAAGCGGCCGATCGGCTGGCCGAACTGCTTGCGCTGGGCGGCGTAGGACAGCGCCAGGTCGAAGGCGCGGCGGGCGCGGCCGACGCACATCGCCGCCACGGTCAGCCGGGTGGCGTGCAGCCAGGTGTTGGCCAGGTCGAAGCCCCGCCCCTCCTCGCCCAGCATCTGGTCCGCCGGCACCCGGCAGTCGTCGAAGGTCAGCGTCGAATTGTGGTAGCCGCGATGCGAGACGGAATTGTAGCCGGGATGGATCCCGAAGCCCGGCGTGCCGCGGTCGACCAGCAGGCAGGAGATGCGCTTGCGCCCCGGCCCGTCCTCGCCCGTCGCCACGAACAGGATGACGAAATCGGCGACGTCGGCATGGCTGATGAAGTGCTTGGTGCCGTTGATCACCCAGTCGCCACCATCGCGTCGGGCGCTGCAGCTCATGCCCCGCAGGTCGGAGCCGGCGTCGGGCTCGGTCATCGCCAGGGCGTCGACCTTCTCGCCGCGGACACAGGGCAGCAGCCAGCGCTCGCGCTGCTCCGGCGTGCCGGCGCACAGGATGTTGGACGGCCGGCCCCAGAACACCGTCAGCGCCATCGAAGCACGGCCGAGCTCACGCTCCAGCAGGGTGAAGGTCAGGTGGTCGAGACCGCCGCCGCCGAACGCCTCCGGGATGTTGGGGGCGTAGAAGCCGAGGTCGCGCACCTTGCGCTGGATCTCGCGCCCGACCTCCGGTGCCACATGGCCGGTGCGTTCCACCTCCCGCTCCAGCGGCTGCAGCTCGTGCTCGACGAAGCCGCGCACCGTGTCGACGACCAGCTGCTGCTCGTGGCTGAGCCCGAAATCCATCCTCGCCTCCCTGGCTTTCCGGAAGGCTATTGCCGTCACGGCCAGCCGGGCGATACCGTTTCGGATCCAGTCGATACGGAATCGGAGGCATGGCCGAAGCCCGACGGATCGACATCCTGGTGCTGGACGCCTTTTCCAACCTGACCCTGGCGGCGCTGGTCGAGCCGCTGCGCGCCGCCAACCGGATGGCCGGGCGGCGGCTGTTCGACTGGTCGGTGCTGAGCCAGGATGGCGGCCCGGTGACCAGCAGCAGCGGGCTGCGGGTCGACGCCGATGCGGCGATGGCGGCGGGAAGTGCCGACACGTTGTATGTCGTCGCCAGCTACGAGGCCGAGGCGCGGGCGACGCCCGGGGTGCGCCGCTTCCTGCGGGCGGCGGCCCGGCGCGGCGCGGTGATCGCCGGGCTGGAATCGGCGCCCTATGTCCTGGCCCTGGCCGGGGTGCTGGACGGCCACCGCGCCACCACGCATTGGGAGGACCTGCGCGACTTCGCCGAGCGCTTCCCGGCCGTGACCGCCGTGCCCGACCGTTTCGTCATCGACCGCCGCCGCATCACCGCCGGCGGGGCGCTGCCGACGCTGGACCTGATGCTGGACCTGCTGCGCCGCGAGCAGGGGCTGAGCTTGGCGCTGGCCGTCTCCAGCACCTTTCTCTACGAGGGCACGCATCCCGGCCACGACCCGCAGCACATGGTCGCCGCCGGCCGCCTGGCCTGGCAGGACCCGCTGCTGGTGCGGGCGATCCGGCTGATGGAGGCGAATATCGAGGCGCCGCTGCCGGTCGAGGCGATCGCGGCGGAGCTGGGCATCGGCCCGCGGGCCCTGCTGCAGCGCTTCCGGGCCACGCTCGGCACCGGCCCCAAGGCCTATTACGCCGAGCTGCGCCTGGCCCTGGCCCGGCGCCTGCTGGAAAACACCGGTCGCCCGGTCAATGATATCGCCGCCGATTGCGGCTTCGCCTCCGGCTCCGCCCTCGCCCGTGCCTTCCGCACCCGCTACGGGATCAATCCGGCCGGGTTCAGGAGGGCCGCCTGACGACCGGGTCCGACGAGAAGCGGGCCTGGCGGGGGTCGAGCTCGTGGCCCTGGCGCTCGGTCAGCAGGCCGTACAGCTCCGGCCGCCGGCCGCGGATCCAGCGCCGGCCGGTGGCCAGCGGCAGCAGGTCGAGGTCGAGATCGGCCACCACCAGGGCGTCGTCGGCCACGCCGGTCTCGGCCAGGATCCGGCCATACGGGTCCAGCAGCATGGCGTTGCCGGTGCGCACCTCGCCGTCATCCTCGCCGACGCCGTTGCTGAACAGCAGGAACATGCCGTTGTCATGCGCCCGCGCCGGCAGCCAGCGCATCAGCCAGCCGCGGCCGTTCGGCCCGGCGAACTCCGCCTCGATCGCCGCCGGGTCCTCGCGCCGCCGATGCCACAGCGCCGGGTCGATCGGCTTCATGCCGTGCGGGCTGCGCGAGGCGCAGCCGCCGGTCTGGTGCGGCGCCAGCAGGATCTCGGCGCCCAGCAGCGCCGTGGCGCGGGCATTCTCCACCAGGTTGGTGTCCCAGCAGATCAGCACGCCCAGCCGCACGCCCCAGGGCGTGTCGAACACGGTGTAACGGTTGCCGCTGGCGATGTGCTCGTTCTCGAAGGCGTGCAGCTTGCGATGGCAGTGCACCGATCCGTCCGGCAGGCAGACGGCGTAGGAGTTATAGAAGCGGCCGTCGCCGCCGGTCTCGACCAGCCCAGCGCCGATCGCCATGCCGTGCTCGACCGCCAGATCGCGCACGGCCTGCACCGAGAGCCCGTCCGGCACCGGCTCGGCCAGCGCGGCGATGGCGTCGCGGCCCAGGTTCCGGACATGCCAGTAGCCGGTGATGCACATCTCCGGAAAGACCAGGATCTTCACCCCCTGCGCCGCCGCGGCCGCGGTGAAGTGGCGGATGCGGGACAGGTTGTACGGCTTGTCGTCGGCCTGGTGCCGGAACTGGACGGTGGCGGCGCGCAGCAGGGTCATCACGGCCTCGCAGAAGGATCGATGACACGACTCTAGCTGCCGGACAGCCTGTGCATGGACTATCATCCCCGCACCATGCCCGATCGAAACCGCACAGCTCTGGACTGGGACGATGTCCGCTACGCCGTCGCCTTGGCCCGGCACGGCAGCCTGTCCGCCACCGCCCGGGCGCTGGGGGTGAACCACGCGACCGTGTCGCGCCGGCTGGACGGGCTGGAGCGGGCGCTGGGCCGGCCGATCTTCGACCGCCGCCCGGACGGCTATCGCCCGAATGCCGCGGGCGCCGCGGTGCTGGCCGAAGCCGAGGCGATGGAGGCCGGGGCGATGGCCCTGCTGCGCCGGCTGGATCCTGTCGAGGAGGGACCCGTCGGGCCGGTGCGGCTGACCACCGCCCGGTCGCTGGCACTGGGCTTCCTGATCGACCGGCTGGACGGGTTGCGCCGGCGCCATCCGGGCATCGCGCTGGAGCTGGTGCTGGAGACCCGGATCACCAGCCTGGCCCGGCGCGAGGCCGAGATCGCCCTGCGCCTGGGCCGGCCGGCGGACAGCGCCCTGGTCGGCAAGCGGGTGGCGACCATCTCCTATCGCGCCTATGCGGCGCCCGCGGTGGCGGCCGAGGCTGCGTCCGGCGGCACCCCGCCGCTGATCGGCGACGCGGAGGGCGACTCCGAGGCCGCCTGGCTGGCGCACCGCCACCCCGGCCGCCCGATCGCCTTCCGCTGCGACAGCCAGATGGCCCAGGCCGCGGCGGCCCGCGCCGGCTGGGGCGTGGCGCTGCTGCCGCGCTTCCTGGGCGACCCCGATTCCGGCCTGGCGCAGGTCGCGCTGGATGCGCCGCCGCCGCCGCGCGAGATCTGGCTGCTGATCCGCCCGGATCTCACCGAGGTGCCGCGGGTGCGGGCGGTGGCCGATGCCCTGGCCGGGCTGTTCCACGAGAACCGGGCGCTGTTCGGCTAGGCCCGGAACACGCCTCGCAGCAGCATTGCCACAACCAGCGCCAGCACGCCCGCCAAGGCGACCGGGACCGCCGCCGCCGGCCACCCCGCCGCATCGACCACGCCGCCGACCGCCACCGGGCCGATCACCTGGCCGAGATTGCTGCCCTGCATGGTCAGGCCGAGCGTCATCGGCGCCAGCCCCGGCTTTGGTGCGAGCAGTGCCGCGGCGCCGAGCACCGTGGCCGGCAGCAGCCCGCCGACGCCGGAGAACAGGACGCAGAGCAGGAACACCACCGTCGGCGGCAAAGCGAGAGCGAAGACGGCGATGCCGGACAGGGTCATGACGGTGGCCGCCGTGGCGATCAGCACCCAGCGGGCCGCGCCGTGCCCGAGCAGCAGGCCGGCGGCCAGGTTGCCCAGGACATTGGCGCCGACGGCGACCGCGCTGAGCGCCCCGGCCGCGGCGACGGCCACGCCCATCCGATCCATCAGCAGCACCGGCAGGAAGCTGGCCAGGGCGAAGTAGAGCAGGCTGTACAGCACGAACGCGGCAGCCAGCAGCAGCGGTCCGCACGAGGTCGCCGTCAGCACCGCGTCGCGGCCGATCTCACGCCAGGACAGGCCGTCCGGCACATGCTCCTGCGTCCGGACGGCGAGGAGTAGCAGCAGGACGAAGGCGGCGGCCAGGATGGCGTTGGCGAGCCAGAACGGGCGCCATCCCGCCAGCAAGGCGCCGAGCAGCAGGGCGACCGCCATGCCGGCCGGCATGAAAGCGCTCCAGATGCCGAAGGCGAGGTCGCGGTCCTTTGCGGCGACGATGCGCTGCAGCAAGGCCGGCGCCGCGACCACGACAAGCAGGAAGCCCAGCCCTTCGAGCACGCGGGTGGCCAGCAGCAGCGGGAAGCTGCCAGCAGTCGCGCCAACGACGCTGCCCAAGGCCAGGGCGGCGAGGCCGAGCGCCAGCAGCCGGCGGTCGCCGAACCGGGTCACCGCCGCCCCCGCCGGGATGCCGCCGACCACGCCCAGCAGGGCGAAGACCGACATGATCCAGCCGGCCGATTCGAGCCCCAGCCCGAATTCGGCGCGCAGGGCCGGCAGGGCGATGGCGCCCTTGCCGACCTGCAGCGCCGCGACCACGCCGGAAGCGACGACCACGGCGACCGCGATCCAACGGGTCGGCGCCGCCTCGGCCCGTGCGAGCGCTGCGGTCACGCCGCGGACTCCCGAAGCGGCGTGCTGGCCTGGATCGCACGGGTCCAGTGCACCAGGCGCTGCAGCATCCGGGCCAGGATCGCCCGCGTGGGCTCGTCGGTCAGACGCAATTGCTCATCGAACTTGGCGGCGGCGCGACCGACGAAGATCTCCGGCTGGTTCAGCACATGCAGGCCGGTGGTGATCGCCACGTCGCGCAGATGCAGCTGCGCCCGCACCGTGCCCATCCCGGCCGAGGCACCGAGGATGGCGACCGGCTTGCCGACCAGCACCGAGGCGCCATAGGGGCGCGACGCCCAGTCGATGGCGTTCTTCAGCGCCGGCGCGATCGAGTAGTTGTACTCCGGCACCGCCAGCAGCAGCGCGTCGGCCGCCGCGATCTTCGCCTTCAGCGCCTGCACCGGGGCGGGGAGACCCTCGGCCTCGACATCCTCGTTGAAGAAGGGCAGGTCGTGCAGCGGATGGATCTCCAGCACGGCGTCGGCGGGCAGCAGCTCACCGGCGGCGCGCAGCAGCGCCGTGTTCAGCGACGCCCGGCGCAGGCTGCCGGACAGGCCGAGGATGCGGATCGGGTCGGACATGCGAAGTCCCCTTCTAGAAAGGCCGGTGCTCGTTTTGCGGCCCGGACCACAGGGGATTTGGCCCGGAGCCGGGGCCATGCCCATCGGCGAGGCCCGTATGCATCCTATACGAATCCGTATATCTATTCAGGGCGGGTTGAGTTCCAGCGACCGGGCCTTCAGCTCGGCCACGGCGAAGTCGATGAAAGCCCGGATGCGCGGCGAGTCGCGCAGATCGGCATGCACCCCCAGGCGCACCGACTGGATCGGGCAGGACACCGGTGTCTCGATCCGCCGCAGCCCCGGCCGCGCATCGCCCAGCAGCCGGGGCAGGCCGGCCATCGCCACCCCGGTCTCGGCCGCGGCCATCTGCGACCCCAGGCCGCTGGTGCGCGCGATCACCCGCGCCTGCGGCGCGATGCCGTGCAGCCAGACCGCCTGGGTCGACCGGCTGGCGAACTCGTACATGGTGACCACGGCATGGCCGTCGCAGCCGGCCGAAAAATCCGGCGGCCCGTGCCGGTCAAGATAGCCGGGGGTGGCATAGAGTCCGTAGCCGACTTCCGCCACCTTGCGCTCGATCAGGTCCTCCTGGGCGAAGGCGGCGAAGCGGAAGGCAAGGTCAGCCTCGCGCCGCGACAGGTTGAACATGCGCGGCTCGTTCAGGAGCTCGACCGCCACCAGCGGATGCAATGCGCCGAACCGCGCCGTGATCGGGCCGACGACATGGTCGCCGAACCAGTCCAGACTGGTGACGGTGATGGCGCCCTGCAGGCCGGTGTCGCGCGCGGCGATCCGGCGCTCGACCGCCAGTGCCCCCTCCTCCATCCGCTGCAGCCCGTCGATCAGCGCGGCGCAGAGCGGCGTCGGCGACAGGCCGCCGGCCGAGCGCTCGAACAGCTTGACGCCGATCCGCCGCTCCAGCCCGTCCAGCCGCCGGCTGACCGTCGGCTGTGTGGTGCCGAGCTGTCGCGCCGCGGCGCTGAGCGACCCGTGCCGGGCGACGGCGAAGGCGAACTTCAGGTCGTCCCAATCCATGCGGCGACTATACGGAACTGCATGGATGGGCGGAAGGGTTGCCCCTTCAGGGGCAGGG
>JAEKLZ010000088.1 GCA_019508225.1 Inquilinus limosus
CGGATGGCGCCGGCCACGGTGTTGGGGATGTCGTGCAGCTTGATGTCGAGGAACAGCGGCACGCCGGTGGGCCGGACCGCCCGCACCCCGTCCGGCCCCGCGGCCATGAAGAATTCGAGGCCGAGCTTGATGCCGCCGACAGCACCCGCGACCAGCTCGACCAGCCGCTTCGCCTCGTCCTGGGTCGGCGCGTCGATGGCGACATAGACAGGGTTGGTGGTCATGCACGATCTCCTTCAGCCGCCAGGTGGCCCGCCGCCCAGGATGTCAGCTCCGCGGCGTCGCGCCGGCCGAGCACGCCGTCGGCCACCGACCGGCCGATCAGCGCCCCGAACTTGAAGCCGTGGCCCGAGCAGGGGCTGACCAGCCAGGCCCGGCCGCGCCGCTCCAGCACGAAGCGGGTGTCCGCGGTGAAGATATAGCGGCAGGGGCGGGCTTCGAGAATGCTGTAGCGGTCGAGGTCGCGCAGCACCGGCCGGTAGCGCTCGCGGAACGCCTCCGCCTCCCCGGCCGCGACCGCCGGATCCGCCTCGGGATCCGCTTGCCGCTTCCAGGCGCCGACGCCGATCTTCAGCCGGGTGCCGCCGACCGGCGGGATCGCCCAATGGTCGTCGGGGAAGCCGCAATCGATGATACCGGGCGCCGCGGCCCAGGCGGCGGCATGCTCCGCCGGCGGGTCGAGATAGACCACGAGCTGGCGGTACGGGGTGAGCCGCGCGGCCAGGTCCGGAAACAGCCCGCCAACCCAGGCGCCGGCGGTCACCACCACCGAATCGGCGCGAAGCACCTCGCCGGAGGCCAGGGTGACGGCGCCGGCCTCGGCATCGACCGCGCGGACCGGCGCCTGCGGCCGCAATGTCACCCCGGCGGCGCGGCAGAGATCGACCAGGGTCGCGACGATGCGGTCGGCGAACAGCACGCCGCCCTCGGGCATGAACAGGCCCCAGCGGATGCCGTCCGGGATCAGGAAGGGGAAGCGGCGCGCCAGCTCCTCCGGCGGCAGCAGCTCATAGGCGGCGCCGAGCGCATCGAGCGGGGCGCGGCAGCCATCGGCCCAGTCGCCCTCGGCCCGGCTGAAGGCGATCGAGCCGCAATTCTCGTAGTGGCGCACACCCGCGGCGGCCCAGACCTCGTCCCAGGCGGCATAGGCGTCCAGCGCCATGCGGGTGTAGCCGGGCCGGCCGGGATAGAGCGCGCGGATCAGCCGGTGGCTGTCCCAGGAGGCGGCCGACGGGTTCGGGATCGGCCCCCGCTCCAGCAGCGTGACGGCCTCTCCGGCCCGGGCCAGATGCCAGGCGGTGGCCAGCCCCATCACCCCGGCGCCGACGACGATGCTGGTCATGCTGCCTTCCCGATCAGGGGTCGATCTGGTCGTCGGCCCGCGGCGGATTACCGATGCCGGCTTTCTCCAGAATAGCTTTGGCCCGGCCAGGGACAACGCGGGCGGCACGTGCCGCAAAGTAGCGCTCCGCCTCGGCTTGGGCGCCGACGCGGGAGGCAACAGCCACCGCAATGAACTGGTTCAGGCTGACACCAGCCTCGGCAGCCTGGGCCGCAGCCTTGTCCTTCAGATCGTCCGGCAACCGCAAAGGAAAGACGCTCATGTCCTGATCCTCTTGAGAACAGTCCCAGGCCGCTCGACGGCGATGCCGAACCTGTCCGCGCCCTGCGACATGTCGGCGATGTTGAACGTGACGATCACATCGGCACCGCCGTTGATCGCGGTTTCGACCACCAGATCGTCATCCGCGTCCCGAGCCGTTGGCCGCCAGCGGTAGTCGAAGGCAACCGGGACGCACCGGTCGGCGAGATCGTCCAGGGCCTCCAGCACCTCGACCATGGCCAGCCCGCTCCTGGCCAGCCTCGCGGTCCGCGTCAGAACGGCCTCGTACTCCAGCATAAGGCTGACCGACAGCAGCAGACTCGCTTTGCCGTCCAGGATGTCGAGCAGCAGTTGGCGGGACGCGCCCGACGCACTCTCGAACGCCGAAACCATGACATCGGTGTCGATCACCAATCGGAGCATGATGACATCATATGTGACATCACGATTTCCGGCAAGCTCTGATGCTGCCGGCGATATCAGTCATCGCGAGCCGAACGGGCTAACTTTCCTGCCCCTCCAGCGTCTCCACCGCCAGGCGGGCGGCGGCGAGGTCCTCCAGGGCGGTGCCGACCGATTTGAACAGGGTGATCTCGTCCGGTGACCCGCGGCCCGGCGCGGTGCCGCGGGTCAAGTCGTGCAGGTCGGCCAGGATCGCGTCCGCGCCGATCACGCCGGCCCGGATCGGCTGCAGCAGGTCGCCGGCCTCGGCCAGGGCGCCGGCGCGGGTGTCGACGAAGATCCGCGCCCGGCGCACCGCCTCGTCGTCACTCTCGCGCATCGCCGGCAGATAGGCGCCGGCGAGGTCGAGATGGGCGCCCGGCCGCAGCCAGGCGCCATGCACGATCGGCTGGCGCGACTGGGTGGCGCAGGAGACGATGTCGGCGTCGCGCACCGCCGCCTCGAGGTCGGTGACGGCGCGGACCGGCAGGCCCTCCGCCGCCAGTGTCTTCGCCAGATCCGCCGCCTGCTCCGGCCGGCGGGCCCAGATCGCGATGTCGGCCAGCGGGCGGACCGCGGCATGGGCGCGGATGAAATGCGGCGCCAGCGCGCCGGCGCCGACCATCACCATGCGCGACGCATCCGGCCGGGCCAGGTAGTCGGCGGCCAGGGCCGAGGCCGCGGCGGTGCGGCGGTTGGTCAGGGTCGGCCCGTCCATGATCGCCCGCGGCACGCCGGTGGCGCCGTCGAGCAGCAGGTAGGAGCCGACGATGAAGGGCAGGTCCTTCGCCGGGTTGCCCGGCATCAGCGACACCAGCTTGATGCCGATCGCCTGCTCCCGCTCCCAGGCCGGCATGATCAGCAGGGTGGCGTCGCCGGCCTCGGTCGGCACGGTGTGGTGGTGACGCAGCGGCGCCTCCACCTCGCGGCGGAAGGCCTGGCGCAGCGCCTCGATCAGGGCGCGTGTGTCGATCGCCCGGTCGAGGGCGGCAGCATCGATCGCGAGCATGGTGGTGTCTTCAGCGCGTCTGGCCGACGGCCGGCAGGGCCGGGCGCGCCGGCTCGCCGTTGCGGTTGGCGATGGCGCCGGGGCGCTGCCGCGCCTTCAGCCCCTCGAGATCCTTCTGGGTCGCGGCCAGCCGCGTCTCCAGCCGGCGCATGCGCAGGCCGGTGGCGAAGCGGCCGAACCAGAGGACGAGGCCGCCGATCACGACGCCGAACAGCAGCGGCAGCAGCGCCACCAAATAGACCGGCGCGTCGATCCGGAACGGCAGCGGCCAGAGGCCGAGCGTCACCAGCTCGCGGTTGCTGATCGCGAAGGACAGCAGCAGCAGGGCGAAGGGGATGGTGATGATCCAGGCGATGTACCGCACAGGCTATCCCTCGTGGTGGGCGGGGCCCGGCACCGCGGGCCGGTCAATCATCGGTGTTCAGCCGCTCGCGCAGCTGCTTGCCGGTCTTGAAGAACGGCACCAGCTTCTCCGACACATCCACCGCCACGCCGGTGCGCGGGTTGCGGCCGGTGCGGGCGTCGCGGCGCTTCACCGAGAAGGCGCCGAAGCCGCGCAGCTCGACCCGCTGGCCGTCGGCCAGCGCCGCGGTGATCCGGTCGAAGATGGTGGTCACGATACGCTCGACGTCGCGCTGGTAGAGATGCGGATTGCGCTCGGCAAGCCGCATGATGAGCTCGGACTTCGTCATGTCCCCCGAATCCCTGTCCGCCGCCTTTTTTGTCGACACGGATGGCCGCGTCGCCTCGCTTGAGTTGACGGCAAGCGGCGATGGTGCCAGCACGGCCGCGCGAAAGCAAGGACAAGTGCTTCTGGACAAAGGGATTTCCGCCCCGGGAGGTCACTCCGCCGGGCGCATTTCCCGGGCCGCCGCGCCGAAGCGGCCGCGGACCATCAGCAGCGTGGCCGCGAGGCCGCACAGCGCGGCGAAGGACACCCACAGCCCCGGCATCGCCCGGTTGCCGGTTTCCTCTATTAGCCAGGTGCAGATCGCCGGGGTGAAGCCGCCGAAGGTCGCCGTGGCCAGGCTGTAGGCCAGCGAGAAGCCGCTGGTGCGCACATCCTCCGGCATCATCTCGGCCAGGAACGGGATCATCGCACCGTTGTAGCTGCCATAGAGGAAGGACAGCCACAGCTCGACCGACAGCAGCCGGCCGAAGGACGGGGCATCGACCAGCCACAGCATCGCCGGATAGGCGGTGACCAGCATCAGCACGGTGCAGGCGATCAGGATCGGCGTGCGGCCGATGCGGTCGGACAGGGCACCCGCCAGCGGCAGCCAGATCAGGTTGGTGATGCCGACGCACAGCGTCACCGTCAGGCTGTCGATGTCGGCGAGGTGCAGCGCCTGCTTGCCGAAGGTCGGGGTGTAGGCGGTGATCAGGTAGAAGCTGACCGTGGTCATGGTCACCAGCAGCATGCCGAGCAGGACGACGGCCCAGTTCTCGGCCAGCGAGCGCATGATCTGCGACACGGTCGGGCGGCGATGCGCCCGGGCCTGGAAGGCTTCGGTCTCCTGCAGCGACCGGCGCAGCAGGAAGATCAGCGGCACGATCAGGCAGCCTGCCAGCAGCGGCACCCGCCAGCCCCACAGGCTGACCGACTCCGGCGGCAGCAACGCGCTGAGCAGCACGCCGAACAGGGCGGCGACGATCACCGCCACCTGCTGGCTGCCGGACTGCCAGGAGGCGTAGAAGCCCTTGTTCCCCGGGGTCGCGATCTCGGTCAGATAGACCGAGACGCCGCCCAGCTCGACGCCGGCCGAGAAGCCTTGCAGCAGCCGGCCGAGCAGGATCAGGACCGGCGCCAGCAGGCCCAGCGTCTCATAGCCCGGCAGCAGGCCGATGGTCAGGGTGCCGACCGCCATCAGCCCGAGCGTCAGCAGCAGGCCAGCGCGCCGTCCGTGCCGGTCGATATAGGCACCCAGCACCAGGGCGCCGAGCGGCCGCATCAGGAACCCCGCCCCGAAGGTGCCGAGCGACAGCATCAGCGTGGCGAATTCGCTGCCGGTCGGGAAGAAGGCCTTGCCGATATACGAGGCGTAGTAGCCGTAGACCATGAAGTCGTACATCTCCAGGAAGTTGCCGCTGGAGACGCGGATGACGGCCATGGCCTTCGAAGGAGGATTCGCGGCTGCGCTCATGAGGGGCCTTTCGGAATTCGGAACCGGCGCTTTCTCTCCCCCCGCCCCGTCCCTCGGCTTCCGGAGGGCGGTTGTCAATGGAGATCGATGGGCTCTCCCTTGCGTAGCCTCTCCCGCCTGGCGGGAGAGGCCGGGCGTCCGCAGGACGACCGGGTGAGGGCTGGCCCAGCCTCGACAAAGGGCCCTCACCCGGAGCCGCTTCGCGTCTCCGACCTCTCCCGCAAGCGGGAGAGGCAACGCGGAAGACCACTTCCTAAGAACTTGAACCCCCAAAAGAAAAGGCCCGCCTCCTTGCGGAGGCGGGCCCGGCACAGGCCGTGAAGCCTGGGCTTACTTCTCTTCGGTCGTGCTCTCGCGCGCCTTGCGCAGAGCAGCGCCGAGGATGTCGCCCAGCGAGGCGCCGGAGTCGGACGAGCCGAACTCGGCCATCGCCGCCTTCTCTTCCTCGACTTCCTTGGCCTTGATCGAGAGCGAGACCTTGCGGGCCGCGCGGTCGACCTGCATCACCTTGGCGTCGACCTTGTCGCCGACCGAGAAGCGGTCCGGCCGCTGCTCCGACCGGTCGCGCGACAGGTCGGACTTGCGGATGAAGCCGATCAGGCCGTCGCCGACCGAGACCTCGACACCGCCGTCGTTCACTTCCGTGACCGTGCCGGTGACGACCTCACCCTTGCGCAGGCCGCCGGTGCTGGCCGCCTTGTCGAAGGTGTCCTCGGTGAGCTGCTTCATGCCGAGGCTGATGCGCTCCTTCTCGACGTCGACGTCGAGGACCTTGACCTTGACCTGGTCGCTCTTCTTGAACTCCTGGATCGCCTCTTCGCCCGAACGGTCCCAGGCGATGTCGGAGAGGTGAACCATGCCGTCGATCTCGCCCGGCAGGCCGACGAACAGACCGAATTCGGTGATGTTCTTGACCTCGCCCTCGAGCTCGGTGCCGGCCGGGTACTTCTCGGCGAACACCTCCCACGGATTCGGCAGGCACTGCTTCAGCCCGAGGCTGATGCGGCGCTTCACCGGATCGACGTCGAGCACCATCACCTCGACCTCCTGGGAGGTGGAGACGATCTTGCCCGGATGGACGTTCTTCTTGGTCCAGCTCATCTCCGAGACATGGACCAGGCCTTCGATGCCCGGCTCCAGCTCGACGAAGGCGCCGTAGTCGGTGATGTTGGTCACGCGGCCGCGGAAGCGGGCACCCGCCGGGTACTTGGCGACCACGCCCTCCCACGGATCGGCCTCGAGCTGCTTCATGCCGAGGCTGATGCGCTGGGTCTCCGGGTTGAAGCGGACGACCTGGACCTTGACGGCCTGGCCGATCTGCAGCGCCTCGGACGGATGGTTGATGCGGCGCCACGCGATGTCGGTGACGTGCAGCAGGCCATCGACGCCGCCGAGATCGACGAAGGCGCCGTAATCGGTGATGTTCTTGACCACGCCCTCGAGGATCTGGCCTTCCTTGAGGTTGGCGACCAGCTCGGAGCGGGCCTCGGCGCGGCTCTCCTCGAGCACGGCGCGACGCGACACCACGATGTTGCCGCGCGAGCGGTCCATCTTGAGGATCTGGAACGGCTGCGGCGTGCCCATCAGCGGGCTGATGTCGCGCACCGGCCGGATGTCGACCTGGCTGCCCGGCAGGAAGGCGACGGCGCCGTTCAGGTCGACGGTGAAGCCGCCCTTGACCTTGCCGAAGATGATGCCGGTGACGCGTAGCTGGTCGGTGAACGACTTCTCGAGCGCGGTCCAGGCCTCTTCACGCTTGGCCTTCTCGCGGGACAGGACGGCTTCGCCGTTCTTGTCTTCCATGCGCTCGATGAACACCTCGACGGTGTCCCCCGGGACGAGCACGACCTGCTGGCCCGGAACGGCGAATTCCTTGAGCGCCACGCGCCCCTCGGACTTCAGCCCAACATCGATCAGCACCATGTCGTTGTCGACCGAGATCACCCGGCCCTTGACGACGGTACCTTCGAAGCTCTCGGACTGGCCGAGCGACTCTTCGAGAAGGGCTGCGAAGCTTTCCTTCTCGACCGATTTGACGGCGGCGGAACTGGTAGCCATGAAAACTCCCGTTAGAGACGAACCGGTCGTCGCGCCGGCGGGTCGTCCCGCCTGGGAGAGCGCGATGGCCGGGCCGGGCCCGATGCCCGAATCTCCATCATGTGATCGACGACGGCCCGAGGGTCAGACAGCGTCGCGCGGAGGGCCGATCCGGCGGGACACAAAGGCCAGAGCCTGATCGAACACCTGGTCCGCGGTCAGCTGGCTTGTATCCAACAGAAAAGCGTCGCTCGCCGGGACCAAGGGGGCCACGGCGCGGCGACGATCGCGCTCGTCTCTCTGTCTCAGGTCGTCGAGGACCTCGTCGTATATAGCCTTGTGGCCGCGCTCCCGCAACTCCTTCCACCGGCGCGCTGCGCGAGTCTCCAGCGTGGCGGTGACGAAGACCTTGGCCGGGGCGTCGGGGCAGATCACCGTGCCGATGTCGCGGCCGTCCAGCACCGCCCCCGGCGGACGCTCGGCGAAGCGGCGCTGGAAGTCGAGCAGTGCGGTGCGGACCCCGGGGATGGCCGACACCCGGCTAGCCGCCTGGGCCGCGGCGTCGCCGCGCAGCTCCGGGTCGCCCAGGCCGGCCAGGTCCAGCGCCAGCACGGCGGCCAGGCCGGCGATCGGGTCGTCCGGGCTGCCGCCGGCGCGCAGCACGGCGATGCCGACGGCGCGGTACAGCAGGCCGGTGTCGAGATGGTCGAAGCCATAGGACGCGGCCAGGCGGCGGGCCAGCGTGCCCTTGCCCGAGGCGGCGGTGCCGTCGATGGCGATGACGGTCATGCCGCTAGGCTCTGGGCGCCGGGCGTCGCCGGGCGCGAGATCACGAGTTGCAAGGCGACCTTCCCCATCAAGCTCCGGCCCCATCACCGGCCCCGGGTTGCGCCCCGGGGGCGAGAACTGCCGAACGGCCGGCTGATAGCATGGCCGGGGGGGCTGGTGGAACGACGGGGCGCGATCATTGTGACGTTTTGTTTTTGACAGCCGGCATTCCGCGTGGCAGATGGCGCCCTCTATTCCCGACATGACCCGAGGAGGGCCGGCGTGGCGAAGCCTGAATGGGGCGCCAAGCGCATCTGCCACAATTGCGGGGCCCGCTACTACGATCTGCAGCGTGACCCGATCATCTGCCCGAAATGCGGCACCGAGTACGATCCGGAGGCTTTCCTGAAGTCGCGCCGGTCGCGCTCGATCATCGTCGATGAGCCGGTCGAGAAGGTGCGCGCCGTCAAGAACGACGACAGCGACGCGCTGGACGAGACCGAGACCGAGGAAGAGGCCGGCGAGGACGAGGAAGCGGCCGAGGAGGTCGAGGTGATCGACGAGGGCGACCTCGACGAGGCCTTGGTCGAGGAGGACGAGGACGTCACCGTCAAGGAGAAGGGCTCGGCCGACGAGTTCGACGCCGAGGAGGAGCTGGTCGAGGATCCGGACGTCCTGATCGAGGATGCCGACGACCTCGGCGAGGAAGATGTCGACGTCGAAATCGAGGATGACGGCGAGGAGCGGAACCGCTGATTGCGGGTCCGAAAGAATCCCGCAAAAAACCTCTTGCATAGGCGGGGCGGATGAATATGATCCGCCCCCGCCGACGCCCCCCGGAAAACACCCCGGACGGTGCGTCGCCCAGAGTTTCGGGGCCATAGCTCAGCTGGGAGAGCGCTACAATGGCATTGTAGAGGTCAGGAGTTCGATCCTCCTTGGCTCCACCAAGACAAAGGGCCTGGCCGGCGACGGTCAGGCCCTTTTCTTTTGCCCGGCGTGCACCGGCTGATCCGGCCGCTTCTCACCATCCGTTCCCCGCCGAGGCTGCCAGATCCATACCGACTCCGCTCGAGCAGGTTCTTTGAAGTAAAGAGAAATTATAATTTGTTATATTTTGCCCCATACATCTAACCGCCCCGCATCGCTTCGCCGCTTGTAAATAGATCTTCGGAGGAACGAAGAGCAGGCGGCGCCTATTCACTTGTCGTCTGCGGCGCGGCGCGCTCGATCGTTGCCGGCCGCCAGGCGGCAACCGATAGGGGGTAACCCATGGCGACGACTGAAAAGACACTCGACGATCTGTTCCTCGACACGCTGAAGGATATCTACTACGCCGAGAAGCAGATCCTGAAGGCCCTCCCCAAGATGGCGAAGGCCGCACAATCCGCGGAGCTCAAATCGGCGTTCGAGACTCACCGCGACGAGACCGAGGGCCAGGTCGACCGCCTCGAGAAGGTGTTCGAGCTGCTCGGCAAGCGGGCGCAGGGCAAGACCTGCGACGCCATCATCGGCATCATCGACGAAGGCAAGGAGATCATGGAGGAGTTCAAGGACACCTCCGCGCTCGATGCCGGGCTGCTCTCGGGCGCCCAGGCCGTCGAGCATTACGAGATCTCCCGTTACGGCACGCTGAAGGCCTGGGCCACCAAGCTGAACATGCCCGAGGCCGTGCGGCTGCTGGACCAGACGCTGCAGGAGGAGAAGAAGACCGA
>JAEKLZ010000089.1 GCA_019508225.1 Inquilinus limosus
CCGGCGATCAGCTTCAGCGTGGTGGTCTTGCCGCAGCCCGACGGGCCGAGCAGCGAGACGAACTCGCCGCTCTCAATCGACAGCGACAGCCGGTCGACCGCGCGGGCGGCGCCGAAGCTGCGGGTCAGCTCTGCAATGACGACGGCTGTCACTAGAAGGTCCGGTTCCAGCGTTCCGTCATCTCGGTGGCATTGGCGTTCACCCAATCCCAGTCCCAGGTCAGGATCTTGCCCATCTGCTCGCCATAGACCGGCACGTCGGCGCGCAGATCCTCCGGCACCTCGACCGTGCGGTTGACCGGGGAGACGAAGAATTCCCGCGCCAGCATCAGCTGCGTCTCCGGCGACAGGATGAAGTCGATGTATTTGTAGGCCAGCTCGCGCGCCGGGGCGTTGGCGCAGATGCTGAAGGTCTGGTCCCACATCAGCAGGCCTTCCTCCGGCACGATGCAGTCGACCGGCAGCCCCTGGTGCTTCAGCCGCGCGATCTCGCCGAAATCATAGGGCGCGACCACGATCTCGCCGGTCGACATCAGCGTCGACATGTTGAAGTCGGTCTGCAGCACCGGGGCCAGCTCGCCCAGCTTCTCATAGGCCTTGTCCAGGTCCTGCGGGCCGCTGCCGAACAGCTTGCCGGTCAGCATGACCATCGCCTTGCCGGCGGAGTTGACGATGTTGTAGAGGCCGATGCGGCCCTGGAACTCCGGGTTGGTCCACAGGTCCTTCCAGGATTTCGGCGGGGTCTGGACCAGATCGGTGCGGTAGCCGAGGCCCAGCGGCGAGATCATGCCGACCGCGGCCCACCCGTCGCCGGTCTGGGCGATCGGGTACAGATCCTTGTAGTGGGGCACCAGCGAGAGGTCGAACTTCTCGAAATACCCCTCCTTGCGCAGCAGCGAGGCGAAGACCTCGTTCATCATCACCATGGAATAGGGCGGCTGGTCCTTGCCGGCCGCCCGCAGGGTCGAGGTGAAGGTGCGGCCGAAGCCGATGTCGAGCTTGGTCTTGGCGCCGGTCGCGGTCTCGAAGGCAGGCACCAGGCTCTTGCGCCAGAATGCCTCCCAGACCCCGCCATAGGTGGTGATCACCAGCTCCTGCGCCGCGGCCGCCAGGGCCGGGAACCGCAGCATGGCCGGACCCATCAGGGCCGCGCATGCCATGACAACCTGCCGTCGAGTGGGCTGCATGTCTCTATCTCCGCTGTTTGTGAACCGCCGACCCGGGCGGCGCCTCCCCATGGAACCTCTGCCGGGTCCCTTGGCGTTCTCAGGACGCCTTCTTGCGGTACGCGTAGTTCTTGTTCAGCCGATCGAGCAGATAGTCGCCGTAGCGCACCGGCGGGTGGCGCGGCGCCTCGCCCGGGCCCAGCAGGGCGGCGGGGCAGTCGACCACCGTGTCCATCGACGGGTCGTAGAAGAAGGGCTGCGAATAGCGCTCGCGGCCGCTGAGGTTCAGCACCCGGTGCGGGGTCGAGGCGAAGCGGTCGTTCGACCAGCGCGCCAGGATGTCGCCGACATTCATCACGAAGGTGTTGGGGATCGGCGGCGCCGGGATCCAGTCGCCGGCGCGGTTGCGGACCTCGAGCCCGCCGACCGAATCCTGCGCCAGCAGGGTGATGAAGCCGTAATCGGTGTGCGGCGCCGACCCGAACAGCCCTTCCTCGCGCTGCTGCTCGGGATAGTGCAGCAGGCGCAGGAACAGGGTCGGGCGGTCGAAGTGCGGCAGGAAATAGGTCGGCGGCAGGCCCAGCGCTTCGGCGATCGCCACCGCCATGTCCCGGCCCAGGTCGGACATCGCCCGCATGTAGTCGAGCGCTGCCTGCCGCAGCTCCGGGATCTCCGCCGGCCACTGGTTCGGGCCCTGCAGCGGCTCGCCCTGCGCCGGGTCGTCCTCGGCCAGGTCGTGCATCACCATCAGCGACTCGCTCTGGTTCGGCTTGGTGACCGTGGCGACCGAGGAGGTGACGATGGTCGAGGTGCTGAACGGCATGTAGCCGCGATGCGCCTCGTTCATGCGGATGCGCAGCTTGGCCTCGGCCGGCAGGTCGTGGAACCGCACCGACAGCCGATGCAGCCGCTCGCCCAGCTCCGCCGGCACGCCGTGATCGGCCAGGTAGACGAAGCCGATGGTCTCCAGCGTCCGGCGCAGCTCGGCCACCGTGCCGGCCCGGTCGTCCGGCCTGGCGCCGCCGCGCAGCGGCGACACGTCGAGCACCGGGATGTTCGAGAATTCTCCCCGACCCATGCGCAAGCTCCCCTGTTTGGGATATCTGTATACAGAAACTCATTTCTGTATACATTTTTCTCAGAAGCAAGGAGGCGAGTTTGGCCGAAACCATCATCATCGACACCGATCCGGGGCAGGACGACGCCTTCGCCATCCTGCTGGCGCTGGCATCGCCGGAACTCGAGGTGCTCGGCCTCACCACCGTCGCCGGCAACGTCCCGGTCGCGGTCACCACCGCGAACGCCCGGCGGGTGGTGGAGCTGGCCGGCCGGCCGGAGATCCCGGTGCGGGCCGGCTGCGAGCGGCCGCTGCTGCGGCCCGCCCGCTTCGCCGAGGAGGTGCACGGCAAGACCGGCCTGGACGGCTGGGACTTCCCGGCCCCGGTACGGCCGCCGGAGCCGGGCCACGCGGTCGACTGGATGGTCGAGACGCTGCTGGCCCGGCCGGACGGCGCGACCACGCTGGTGCCCGTCGGCCCGCTGACCAATGTCGCGATGGCGCTGCGCCGCTGCCCGGCCATCGCCCGCAAGATCCGCCGCATCGTGCTGATGGGCGGCGGCTTCTTCCAGGGCGGCAACATGTCCCCGGCGGCGGAGTTCAACATCCTGGTCGACCCCGACGCCGCCGCCATCGTGTTCGGCGCCGGCATCGAGCTGGTCGCCGTGCCGATCGACTGCACCTATGCGGCGCCGACGCCGGACAGCTGGATCGACGACCTGGCGGCGCTGGGCACGCAAGTCGGTGCCGCCGGCGCCGGGATGATGCGGTTCTTCCAGCGCTTCGGGAACGAGAAATACGGCACCGCCACCCGGCCGCTGCACGACGCGCTGGCGGTCGGCTATCTGCTGTGGCCGGAGCTGTTCAGCGGCCGGCGCTGCAATGTCGAGATCGAGACGGCGTCGCCGCTGACCCTCGGCATGACTGTGGCCGACTGGTGGGGCATCTCCGGCCGACCGGCGAATTGCCTGTGGCTGACCGGATGCGACGCGCCGGTCTTCTACGCGCGGATGCTGGAGCGGCTGGCTGCAGTGAGCTGACGGCGAGCAGTCCGAGCCTCGAACCTTGCCAGGACGATGCCGGCCGACAAGCGAACACGCCGGTTACTCCGACGACTCCGCGTCTCCCGGCCCTAAGCCGTCAAAATCTCTGGAGGCGCCGAGCAGTGGACCGGCATCTCAGGCCAGCCCCATCTCCTTCATGTCCTGGAAGCGGTCGGCGATGCGCGGGTGCAGCCGGCCGCCATCGGCGGCGCCGATCGCGACCAGCACCTCGTCGGGCCCAGGCGCGTCGGTGATCGTCAGGTCGGCGGTGATGAAATGCGACCAGGCGCCGGTGATGCTCTTATGCGTCATCGGCACGGTCACGGTGACGCCGGCCGGGCCGCGGATGTTGCTGAAGTTCAGATAGGTCGTGCCGCCCACCGCGTCGCGGAACACGTTGCCGAAGCGCAGCGTGTGGATCAGGGCCGAGGCGCGCTCGACCTCGCCGTTCAACCCCACCACTGCGGCCTTGCCGTACGCTTCGATCCGGTCGGCCGGGATCAGCGCCAGCAGCCGGGCGACCAGGGCTTCGGCCAGCGGTGGCGCCAGGGACAAGACCTCCGGCCGCAGGTCCTCGACGAAGCCGCGCCCGGCCCAGGGGTTGCGCAGCACCGCCGCGACCACGGCCATGGTCACGGGCCTGTCCCCGGCCTTGCCACCCTCGATGAAGGTCTGCTCGGTGTGGGCGGCGATCTTGCGGATCTCGGACATCATGGCGGGTTCCTGCGTCGGTTGGGCCGGTACGGCGCGGCCGACGGTAGGAAGGGGCGGGGGGCGCGTCTTCCTCCGGTTCGGAGGAAGTCGGCGCTGAACTATCTGGACTACCAGAACCGCCGCGCCGACCACGTCAAGGCGGTGATGGAGACCCTGGTCAACTGGTCGGTGGTGTCGGACCGGCTGGGGGCCCGAGGGGGGCGGCTGTTGCAGCCGTAGCATTTTCCCGCATCCGTGAAATCAACCGGTAGTCTCGGTCCCGGAATGTTCCCAGGGTTGCCGGCAGGGACATGCGGTCCGGCCGGCGTTTCTCGGGACTGCGGGTTCGCCCCCATGTCGACTGGAGGTCTCCTATGACCAGGTGGGGATTGATGCTCGCCCTCGCCGTGACCGCGGCGGGCTGCGCCCGGCTCGGCCCTGATGCCGGGGCCCGGCAGGTGGCGGCCTATCAATGCGTGGCCTCCGACGCGTCCGCCCAGGGCGCCGCCGCAGCGCAGGGCCAGAAGGGCCGGCGGCTGACGGTCCAGTACGACCCCCGCGGCCAGCAGGCGCTGATGAGCTTCGACGGCGGCAGCATCAACTACCTTCCCCTGGTGCCGGGCGTGAAGGACCGCCTCTTCGCCAACGAGAAATATGCGTGGAAGAGCAGCGGCAACGGCGGCCAGCTGACCGATATCGCCGAGGTCCAGACCTACAGCTGCGCCCGTTCGGCGGACCTGGCGGCGACGCGGCCCTGAGATGCTGACCCTGAGCATCCTGCGCTGCCCCGACGGCGTGCCGCCGGAGACGCGGCAGGTCGGCGGCGGCGAGTTCACCATCGGCCGTGGAACCGAATGCAACTGGGTCCTGCCGGATCCGGAGCGGGTGCTGTCCAAGCGGCACTGCGTGGTGGCTTTCGACGGCGCCGCCTGGCAGGTCACCGACACCAGCACCAACGGCACCTTCCTCAACACCACGTCGGACCGGCTGGAGGCCGATGCGCCGCGGGTGCTGCGGGATGGCGACCGGCTGGTCTTCGGCGCCTATGAGATCGAGGCGGTGTTCGACCGCGCCCCCTCCGCGCTGGTGCCGATGACGACTGCGGAACGGCCGCCGGCTCCCCGGACCCCAGCCGAAGACCGGCTGACCGGGGATCCCTTCCCGGCCATGGGCGACGATCCGCTCGCCGTCGCCCTGCCGTCCGAGGATGGGGCCCTGTCCGGCGGGGCCGATGGATGGTCGGTCAGCCGCTTCCTCGGCGCGCCGTCCTCGATCTCCGACCACGCGCCGATGATCCAGGAGAGCTTCCGCCCGCCGCGCAGCTCGCTCGAGCTGCTGCCGGACGACTGGGACGAGGAGGATTCGAACCAGGTCGCGCCGGCGTCGGCCGAGCCGCCGGTTCCGGCCCCTGCGCCGCCGGCCCCTGCATCGCTGGTGATGGAGCCGCTGGTGGTGGAGCCCGCCCCGGCCTCTCCGGCGGCGCCGGCCGCCGCGCCGCCGGCACCGCCGCCCGCCGCTCCGCTCGGATCGCTGGAACAGGCGGTCGCCGCCTTCGTCGAAGGCGCCGGGCTGCGGGGCACGGCGCAGGGCGATCCGGCCGAGATGCTGCGCGGGCTGGGCGAGGCGTTCCGCGCCATGGTCGTGGGCCTGCGCCGGATGATGATGGCGCGGGCGGCGATCAAGGGCGAGTTCCGCATCGAGCAGACCATCATCCGCCCCGCCGGCAACAACCCGCTGAAGTTCTCGGCCGACGACGAGGATGCGCTGGCCGGGCTGCTGGGCGTCGGCCGCCGCAGCGACATGAGCGCCCGGGACGCCGTGGCCGACGCCCTGCGCGACATGCGCCTGCACGAGCTGGCGGTGTCCGCGGCGATGCAGCAGGCGGTGCACCATCTGGTCGGCGAGCTCGCCCCCGCCCAGGTCGCGGGCAAGGTGGAGCCCAAGGCGCTCGACGGGCTGCCGGGCCGGCGCAAGGCCCGCAGCTGGGATGCCTATCAGGCGCTGCACGCCGGCATCATCCAGGCCCTGGCGGATGATTTCGACAGCGTGTTCGGCAAGTCCTTCGCCCGCGCCTATGAGCGCGCGATGGCCGAGGTCGCCGACCGTTCCGACGAAACCTGACCACGGCCCCGCCGGCCGGGCCGGGCGCCGCCGCCGCGGACCGGGCGGCGCGTATCCAAGGAGAATGACGTGACGTGGAGCAGTCGGATCGCGTGGCAGGAGGGCATGTTCCTCCGCGCCCAGCACTTCCAGCAGCAGGACCGCTGGGTCGAGGCGCAGATCCGCGGCAGCGTCGGCGCGCTGCGGCCCCATCCCTGGGGCGTGACCGGCATCGCCATCGCCCGTGACCTGCTGGCCGCGGGCCGGTTCGCGGTGGCGTCGGCCGCGGGGGTGTTCGAGGACGGCACGCCCTTCGCCGTCCCCGACGAGGCCGAGCTGCCGCCGCCGCTGGAAGTGCCGGACACGGTGCGCAACGCGCTGGTCTACCTCTCGGTCCCGGTGCGCCAGCAGGGCGCGGCGGAGATCGGCACGCCCGGCCATGAGGGCCGCTACGGCGCCCGTCCGTTCGAGGCTTACGACACCCATTCCGGAACGCCGCAGCCGGCCGAGCTGCAGATCGGCCGGCTGCGGCTGCGCTACCTGCTCGAGACCGAAGACCGCGACGGCTACATCTGCCTGCCGCTGGCGCGCATCACCGAGGTGACGCCGGACCGCCGCGTGGTGCTGGACGAGCGCTGGATCCCGCCGGCGCTGATCTGCTCCGCCGCCGCCCCGCTGGCGGCGCTGCTGGTCGAACTGGCCGGCATGCTGAACCAGCGCGGCGAGGCGATCGCGGCGCGGGTCACCGCGGTCGGCACCAAGAGCAACACCGAGGTCGCCGACTTCCTGCTGCTGCAGTCGATCAACCGCTGGCAGGCCCTGCTGGCCCATCTGGCCGATTCCGGCAACATCCACCCCGAGACGCTGTACGGCGTGCTGGTGCAGATGGCCGGAGAGTTCGCCACCTTCACCGATGCGCGGCGCCGGCCCAACACCTATCCCGCCTACCGGCACGAGGACCTGCAGCGCAGCTTCACCCCGGTGATGGCGGATGTCCGCCGCTCGCTGTCGGCGGTGCTGGAGCAGACGGCGATCCGCATCCCGCTGCAGGAGCGGCGGCACGGCGTGCGGGTCGGCCCGATCCTGGATCGGACCCTGCTCAACGGCACCAGCTTCGTGCTGGTGGTCCAGGCCGACATGCCGGCCGAGCAGCTGCGGCGCATCTTCCCGGGCAAGGCCAAGGTCGGCGCGGTCGAGCATATCCGCGAGCTGGTCAACGTCGCGCTGCCCGGCATCGACCTGCAGCCCCTGCCGGTGGCGCCGCGGCAGATGCCGTTCATCGCCGGCGCCCAGTATTTCGAGCTCGACCGCAACAGCCCGCATTGGCAGCAGATGCAGTCCTCCGGCGGCTTCGCGATCCATGTGTCGGGCGACTTCCCGAACCTGGCGCTCGACCTCTGGTCGATCCGGGGCTGAGGGACCGGTCGATGAGCGAGAACCCCTTCGCCGAGCCGGATGACGACGAGCGCACCATCATCCGCCCGCTGCCGGGCGGCCGGGCGGCGCCGCCTCGGCCCCAGCCCGTCGCGGCGGAGGAGCCGGCGGCGGAGGCCGCGGTCATTCCAGCCTCCGACGCGGCCTTCGCCGACCTGCCGGCCGAGGGTGCCTCGCCGATCGTGACCGCCGCGGCGCCGCTGCTGTCGCTGGTGGCGCGGATGCGCAACGTGGTCACCGTGCCGGACCCGGCCAGCCTGCGCGACAATGCGATCCAGGAGATGCGGCGCTTCGAGAAGACGCTGCGCGACCGCAAGCTGCCGATCGAGCAGATCCGGCTGTCGCATTACGCGCTCTGCGCCAGCATCGACGATGTGGTGCAGAACACACCCTGGGGCAGCCGCGGGCCGTGGGCCGATGCGTCGCTGGTCTCGACCTTCCATCAGGAGGTGCGGGCCGGCGAACGCTTCTTCGACCTGCTGGAGCAGCTGCGCCAGAATCTCGGCACGTTCCTGCCGGTGGTCGAGCTGATGTATCTGTGCATGTCGCTGGGCATGCAGGGCCGCTACCGCCTGTCGGCACGCGGCCCGGCCGAGCTCGACCGCGTCCGGGAAGAGACCTATGTCGCGATCATGCGGCAGCGGCGGCCGGTCGAGCGCGGCCTGTCGATCCATTGGAAGGGCGTCACCGCGCCCTATCGCCAGCTGCGCCGCATCCCGGTCTGGGTGGCGGCGCTGCTCGGTCTCGGGCTGGTGGTGGCGCTCTATGCGCTGCTCGCCTACGGCCTGAACGGCGCGTCCGACCGGCTGTTCGAGACCGGGCGCACGCTGCCGCCGGGGCAGATGCCGACCATCGTCCGCAGCGCCCCGCCGAAGCCGCTGCCGCCGGCGCCGCCCCCGGCGGAACCGGGCGAGCGCGACAAGCTGGCCGGCTTCCTGCAGCCGGAGATCCAGCAGGGGCTGGTGACCATCGCCGGCACCGATGCGGTGCCGATCGTGCGGATCCTCAATCTCGGCATGTTCAAGTCCGGCAGCGCCAAGGTCGAGGACAAGTACCTGCCGATCCTGGCCCGGATCGGCGTGGCGCTGCGCACCGAGCCGGGGGCGGTGGACGTCGTCGGCTACACCGACAACCAGCCGATCCACACCGTGCAGTTCCCGTCGAACTTCCAGCTCTCCCAGGCCCGCGCGGCGGCCGCGGCGGCGTTGATCGGCGACGCCATCGGCGATCCGTCGCGGCTGTCGACCCAGGGACGGGCGGACGAGAACCCGATCGCCCCGAACGACACGCCGGACGGGCGGCAGCAGAACCGCCGGATCGAGGTCGTGCTGCACCGGAAAAGTGCCGACTGATGAACAATCTCCAATATCTGGGCGCGTTCTTCGTCAACCGCTGGACCACCAGCTTCGCCGGCGTCGGCATGGCCAGCATGCTGGTCTGGTACCTGGCACCGCTGGTCCCCGGCTTCGACAGCTATCTCGCCCGCAGCCTGCTGATCCTGGCGCTGGTGATCATCTGGGCCGGCAGCAACAGCGCGATCAGCTGGGTCCGCCGCCGCCGCGAGAACACGCTGGTGCAGGGGCTGACCGCTGATGCCGGGGCGGGGGCGGGCGGGCCGACCGATCGCGACGTCCGCGCCGCGACGGCCGAGGAGGTGGCGCGGCTGCGCGAGCGGGTCCGCGCCGCCCTGCGCCGGCTGCGCAAAGGCCGCCGGCGCGGCTATCTGTACGAGCAGCCCTGGTACGTGCTGATCGGGCCGCCGGGATCGGGCAAGACCACCGCGCTGCTCAGCTCCGGGTTGAACTTCCCGGCCGACCAGCTCGACGGTGAGGCGATGCCGGTCGGCGGCGTCGGCGGCACCCGGCTGTGCGACTGGTGGTTCGCGGACGAGGCGGTGCTGATCGACACCGCCGGGCGCTACACCACCCAGGATTCCGACAAGGCGGTGGACCGCGCCGGCTGGGAGGGGTTCCTCGACCTGCTGCGTCGCACCCGCAAGCGCCAGCCCGTCAACGGCGCCATCGTCGTCGTCTCGCTGACCGACATCGCCGCCGCCGATCCGGTGGCGCGCGCCGCCCATGCCCGCACCGTGCGCCGTCGTGTGACCGAGCTGTCGGACCGGCTGCGCCTGCGCGTGCCGGTCTACATGATGTTCAGCAAGGCCGACCAGCTGGCCGGCTTCAACGAGTATTTCGACGATCTCGACGCCGAAGGCCG
>JAEKLZ010000090.1 GCA_019508225.1 Inquilinus limosus
AGCTGAACAGGACACGCATGGCTCGCCGCGACCCCTTTCTTTCATTGCCGGGCGGGTCCTCAGATCAAGCCCGAGGACGGCAATCCAGTGGGTTTCGACAGCCTCTGGATGCCCGGGTCAAGCCCGCGGCTGTCCGGTTGAGGAGAAATGGCAACCGAAGCGTGTTTATCTTGGATCTCTATTCTATTTTATTGTCATCCTCGGGCTTGACCCGAGGATCCAGGGGCGGCCAGAGCGGTTCTTGGTGGCCCTGGATTGCCGGGTCAAGCCCGGCAATGACAATAAGGGTTGAAGCCGGTCGCTCCATCCACAACCTCAAAAACTTAATCGGGCAGCCGTGGGTCAAGCCCGGGCATGGCAGCAAGGGAGGAGATGTGGCTTCGGCCTAGAGCCGGCGCTATCGTCACCGACCGAGAGGAACATCAGGCCATGCGCCAGACCATCGAGCAGCTATGCCGCGAGTTGGGGCTCGAAGAGCCGGCACCGATCGGAGACCAGCTGGGGTCGGAGGATCTGAAGCGCCTGTTTCGGGCCGGGCCTGCCGGCGTCCATCTCTGGATCACCGACGCCTTCCACCAAGTGACGGAACGGATCCCACCGGAACGGTGCTTCCGGTTCTGGAAATCCGAGGTCCAGCCCCGGCTGATGGAGGATGGGATCTTCGCGCGGGAGCTGTGGCCCGAGCGCTACGCCTATCTCGCCCAGCAATGGCGATCGCCATACCGGGAACCGCTGATCGAGCTGATGCGCTGCGACTAGCCCGCCCGGCATCCAGGCAAAGAAAAACCCCCTAGCCGGGCCACGCGGTCGCGCTCGCCGGCGATCTCGCGCAGGCGGTTGACCACCGAGCCGGTGCCGGCCGGGATCAGGCGGCCGACGATGACGTTCTCCTTGAGGCCGGCCAGGTCGTCGACCTTGCCGGAGACCGCCGCCTCGGTGAGGACGCGGGTGGTCTCCTGGAACGAGGCCGCCGAGATGAACGACTTGGTCTGCAGCGAGGCCTTGGTGATGCCCTGGAGCACCGACACGCCCTTGGCCGGACGAAGATCCTCACGGATCGTCTTCTCGTTCTCGGCCTCGAAGTCCTCGCGGTCGACCTGGTCGCCGATCAGGAGGGTGGTGTCGCCCACCTCCGTCACTTCGACCTTCTGCAGCATCTGGCGGACGATCACCTCGATGTGCTTGTCGTTGATCTTCACGCCCTGCAGCCGGTAGACGTCCTGGATCTCATTGACCAGGTAGTCCGCCAGCGCCTCGACGCCGAGGACCGACAGGATGTCGTGCGGCACCGGGTTGCCGTCCAGCAGCTGATCGCCCTTGAGGACGTAGTCGCCTTCCTGCACCGAGATGTGCTTGCCCTTCGGAATGAGGTACTCGCGCTCCTCGCCCGACTCCTCGTGGCGCACGACGATGCGCCGCTTGGTCTTGTAGTCCTTGCCGAACTCGACCCGGCCATCGAGGTCCGAGATGATGGCGTAGTCCTTCGGCTTGCGGGCCTCGAACAGCTCGGCGACACGCGGCAGACCACCGGTGATGTCACGCGTCTTCGAGCCTTCGCGCGGGATACGCGCCATCACGTCGCCGGCCTGGACCTGGCTGCCGTTGTCGACCTGCAGGATGGCGTCGACCGAGAGGAAGTAGCGCGCCTCCAGGCCGTTCGGCAGGCGGATGACCTCGCCCTTCTCGTCGCGCAGGACGATGCGGGGC
Source organism: Inquilinus limosus (assembly GCA_019508225.1). Lineage (GTDB taxonomy): Bacteria > Pseudomonadota > Alphaproteobacteria > DSM-16000 > Inquilinaceae > Inquilinus > Inquilinus limosus_D. The sequence goes on from JAEKLZ010000090.1 coordinate 1,708, forward strand.
TTCAGCTGGTCGCCGCGCGGCTGCTGCCGCCAGTCGACCACCACCTTCGCCGAGATGCCGGTCTGCTCGTCGACGACCTCGCGCATCGAGACGCCTTCGACCAGGTCCACATAGGTCGCGGTGCCGGCCTTCTCGGTGATGATCGGCATGGTGTACGGATCCCACTCGGCCATCTTGCGGCCGCGCTCGATCTTCTCGCCGTCATCGACCAGCAGCTTGGCGCCGTAAGGCAGGCGATGGCGCGCCTTTTCGCGGCCCTGCCCGTCGACCAGCTGCAGCTCGCAGTTCCGGCTCATCACCACCAGGACGCCCTGGCCGTTCTTGACGACGTTGCGGTTCTTGATCTGAACCTTGGCGTCGAACGCCGCCTCGATCGCCGATGCTTCCGCACCGCGCTGGGCCGCGCCGCCGATGTGGAACGTCCGCATCGTCAGCTGGGTGCCCGGCTCGCCGATCGACTGCGCCGCGATGACGCCGACGGCCTCGCCGATGTTCACCGTGGTGCCGCGGGCCAGATCGCGGCCGTAGCACTTGCCGCAGATGCCGCCCTTGGTCTCGCAGGTCAGCGCCGACCGGATCAGCACCCGGTCGATGCCGGCATTCTCGACCGCCTCGACCAGCGCCTCGTCGATTAGCTCGCCCTGCTGGACCACGATCTCACCGGTCAGCGGGTGCAGCACCGCTTCGCCGGCGCAACGGCCGAGCAGGCGCTCGCCCAGCGGCACGATAACCTCGCCGCCGTCGATCACGGCGCCGGTGGTGATGCCGTTCTTGGTGCCGCAATCCTCCTCGACCACCACGCAATCCTGGGCGACGTCGACCAGGCGGCGGGTGAGGTAGCCGGAGTTCGCGGTCTTCAAGGCGGTGTCGGCCAGGCCCTTGCGGGCGCCGTGCGTCGAGTTGAAGTACTCGAGAACGGTCAGGCCTTCCTTGAAGTTCGAGATGATCGGCGTCTCGATGATCGAACCGTCCGGCTTCGCCATCAGGCCGCGCATGCCGGCGAGCTGCCGGATCTGCGCCGCCGAACCGCGGGCGCCGGAATGGGCCATCATGTAGACCGAGTTCACCTGCCGGGTCGGGTCGGTGAGCGTGGCCTGGATCTCGGCCATCATCTCACGCGCCACCTCGTCGGTGGTGTTCGACCACACGTCGACCACCTTGTTGTACTTCTCGCCGCGGGTGATCAGGCCGTCGAGATACTGGTTCTCGTACTCCTTCACCAGCTCCGTCGCCTTGGCGATCAGCTTCTCCTTCGCCTTCGGGATGACCATGTCATCCTTGCCGAAGGAGATGCCGGCGCGGCAGGCATGGGCGAAGCCCAGGCCCATCAGCCGGTCGCAGAAGATCACCGTCTCCTTCTGCCCGCAGTGGCGGTAGACGATGTCGATGACGTTGGTGACGTCCTTCTTCGTCAGCAGCCGGTTGACCTGGCTGAACGGCACCGCCGGGTGCCGCGGCAGGATCTCGGACAAGAGCATCCGGCCCGGCGTGGTGGTGACGCGCTGGATGATCGACTGGCCGTTCTCGTCGACCGTCTTGAACCGGGTCTTGATCCGGCTGTGCATGCCGATCACGCCGGCCGCCATCGCCTGCTCCATCTCGCCGATCGAGGCGAAACGGGGGATCTGGTGGGCGGTCAGCTTGCCCGACTTCAGCTTCTCGAACACCGCCTTGATGTCGGTGGCGTCGACTACATCCGCCGGCTTGGCCGGGTTCTGCAGGATGATGTCGTCATTGGTGATCGCCGAGGTCAGCGCCTCGATCCCGTCGATCGACAGCGCGGGCCCGAGCTTGTCGTTGCGCTCCATCGACAGGTAGTAGATGCCAAGGACGATGTCCTGCGACGGCACGATGATCGGCTTGCCGTTGGCCGGGCTGAGGATGTTGTTGGTCGACATCATCAGCACGCGGGCCTCGAGCTGGGCCTCGAGCGCGAGAGGCACGTGCACGGCCATCTGATCGCCGTCGAAATCGGCGTTGAAGGCGGTGCAGACCAGCGGGTGCAGCTGGATCGCCTTGCCCTCGATCAGGGTCGGCTCGAACGCCTGGATGCCCAGGCGGTGCAGCGTCGGGGCGCGGTTCAGCAGGACCGGGTGCTCGCGGATGACCTCCTCGAGGATGTCCCAGACCTCCGGCCGCTCCTTCTCCACCATCCGCTTCGCGGCCTTGATGGTGGACGCCATGCCGTACAGTTCAAGCTTGTGGTAGATGAACGGCTTGAACAGCTCGAGCGCCATCTTCTTCGGCAGGCCGCACTGGTGGAGCTTCAGCTCCGGCCCGACGACGATGACCGAACGGCCCGAATAGTCGACGCGCTTGCCGAGCAGGTTCTGACGGAACCGGCCCTGCTTGCCCTTCAGCATGTCGCTGATCGACTTCAGCGGGCGCTTGTTGGCGCCGGTGATGACGCGGCCGCGGCGGCCGTTGTCGAACAGCGCGTCGACCGCCTCCTGCAGCATGCGCTTCTCGTTGCGCACGATGATGTCCGGCGCGCGCAGCTCGATCAGCCGCTTCAGGCGGTTGTTGCGGTTGATGACGCGGCGGTACAGGTCGTTCAGGTCCGAGGTCGCGAAGCGGCCGCCATCCAGCGGAACGAGCGGACGCAGCTCCGGCGGGATCACCGGAACGACGTCCAGCACCATCCACTCCGGATGCGAGCCGGACTCCAGGAAGGCGTCGATCAGCTTCAGCCGCTTGACCAGCTTCTTGCGCTTGGCCTCGGAGCCGGTGTCGCGCAGCTCCTCACGGACCTTGACGCGCTCCTCCGTCAGGTCGATGCCCGAAAGCATGCCCTTCAGCGCCTCGGCGCCGATCTTGGCGGTGAACGCGTCCTCGCCGTACTCGTCCTGGGCGCGAAGATACTCGTCCTCGGTGAGGAGCTGGTTCTTCTTCAGCGCGGTCAGGCCGGGCTCGACCACCACGAAGCTCTCGAAGTACAGGACCTTCTCGAGATCCTTGAGCGTCATGTCGACCATCAGGCCGATGCGCGACGGCAGCGACTTCAGGAACCAGATATGCGCCACCGGCGAGGCCAGCTCGATATGGCCCATGCGCTCGCGCCGGACCTTCGACAGCGTGACCTCGACGCCGCACTTCTCGCAGATGATGCCGCGGTACTTCATGCGCTTGTACTTGCCGCACAAGCACTCGTAATCCTTGATCGGACCAAAAATCCGGGCGCAGAACAGGCCGTCGCGCTCCGGCTTGAAGGTCCGGTAGTTGATCGTCTCGGGCTTCTTGATCTCGCCATAGGACCAGGAGCGGATGCGCTCCGGGCTGGCGATCTGGATCTTGATCTGGTCGAAGCTCTGCGGCGTCGAGACCTGGCCGACGAGATTCATCAACTCGTTCATGTACCTGCTCCCCCGGGGGTAGGGACGGACGTATAGGGTTCAACGGTGGCCGGCCCTGTCGGACCGGCCACCGGAAACGGATCAGAAGCTGCGCTGCTCGAGCTCGACATTGAGGCCCAGCGACCGCAGTTCCTTCATCAGGACGTTGAAGGATTCGGGGATGCCGGCCTCGAAGTTGTCGTCGCCACGGACGATCGCCTCATAGACCTTGGTGCGGCCGGACACGTCGTCCGACTTCACCGTCAGCATCTCCTGCAGCGTGTACGCCGCGCCGTAGGCTTCGAGCGCCCACACCTCCATTTCGCCGAAGCGCTGGCCGCCGAACTGGGCCTTGCCGCCCAGCGGCTGCTGGGTGACCAGGCTGTACGGGCCGATCGACCGGGCGTGGATCTTGTCGTCGACCAGGTGGTGCAGCTTCAGCATGTAGATGTAGCCGACGGTCACCTTGCGGGCGAACTGCTCGCCGGTGCGGCCGTCCTGCAGCGTGACCTGGCCCGACGAGGCCAGGCCGGCCTTCTCCAGCATGTGCACGATGTCGTCCTCGCGGGCGCCGTCGAACACCGGCGTGGCCATCGGCACGCCCTTGCGGAGGTTGCCGGCCATCTCAACCACCTCGTCCGCGGACATCTCCTTGATGTCCTCGTCGTACTGGGGCTTGCCGTAGACGTCCTGCAGCTTGCTCTGCAGCGCCTTCACCGTCTTGGCGTTGTCCTCGCCGCGCCGGGCATGCGCCTGGTACTGGTCGACGATGTCGCCGATCTGGCGGCCGATGCCCGCGGCCGCCCAGCCCAGATGGGTCTCCAGGATCTGGCCGACATTCATGCGGCTGGGCACGCCGAGCGGGTTCAGCACGAGGTCGACATGGGTGCCGTCCTCCAGGTACGGCATGTCCTCGATCGGCATGATCTTGGACACGACGCCCTTGTTGCCGTGGCGGCCGGCCATCTTGTCGCCGGGCTGCAGCTTGCGCTTCACCGCGACGAAGATCTTGACCATCTTCATCACGCCGGGCGGCAGCTCGTCGCCGCGCTGCAGCTTCTCGACCTTGTTGTCGAACCGGGCCTCGAGCGCCTTCACCTGGTCGTCGAAGTGGCGACCCATGGCCTCGATATCGGCCATGCGCGCCTCGTCGGCGATGGTGACCTGGCGCCACTGGCCGCGGCTGAAGTCCTTCAGCTGCGCCTCGGTGATCGCGCCGCCGGTGACGAAACCCTTCGGGCCGGAGACCGAGGTCTGGCCGGTGATCAGGTCCTTCAGCCGGGCGAAGAAGCTGCGCTCCAGGATCGCGCGCTCGCTGTCGCGGTCCTTGGCCAGCCGCTCGATCTCGGCCCGCTCGATCGCCAGCGCGCGCTCGTCCTTGTCGACGCCGCGGCGCGAGAACACCCGCACCTCGACGATCGTGCCGGTGACGCCCGGCGGCAGGCGCAGCGAGGTGTCGCGGACGTCGGACGCCTTCTCGCCGAAGATGGCGCGGAGCAGCTTCTCCTCCGGCGTCATCGGGCTCTCGCCCTTCGGCGTGACCTTGCCGACCAGGATGTCGCCCGGCTTCACCTCGGCGCCGATGTAGACGATGCCCGCCTCGTCGAGGTGGCGCAGCGCCTCTTCACCGACATTCGGGATGTCGCGGGTGATTTCCTCCTGGCCGAGCTTGGTGTCGCGCGCCATCACCTCGAATTCCTCGATGTGGATCGAGGTGAAGACGTCGTCCTTGACGATGCGCTCGGAGATGAGGATCGAGTCCTCGAAGTTGTAGCCGTTCCAGGGCATGAAGGCGACGAGCACGTTGCGGCCGAGCGCGAGCTCGCCGAGCTCGGTCGACGGGCCGTCGGCGATGATGTCGCCCTTGGCCACGCGGTCGCCGACCTTCACCAGCGGCCGCTGGGTGATGCAGGTGCTCTGGTTCGAACGCTGGAACTTCAGCAGGTTGTAGATGTCGACGGTCGAGACCGCGCCCTCGGTGTCGGTCACCCGCACCACGACGCGGGTGGCGTCGACCGTGTCGATCACGCCGGCGCGGCGGGCGACGATGGTGACGCCGGAATCCCGGGCCACCGTGCCCTCCATGCCGGTGCCGACCAGCGGCGCGTCGGCGCGCACCAGCGGCACCGCCTGGCGCTGCATGTTCGAGCCCATCAGCGCGCGGTTGGCGTCGTCGTTCTCGAGGAACGGGATCAGCGCCGCGGCCACCGAGACGATCTGCTTCGGCGAGACGTCGACCAGGTCGATCGATTCCGGCTTCGACATGATGTAGTCGCCGCCCTGCCGGCACGAGACGAGGTCGCCGACGAAGCGGCCCTCGGCGTCCAGCTCGGCATTCGCCTGGGCGATGGTGTAGCGGCTCTCCTCCATCGCCGAGAGGTAGATCACCTCGTCGGTGACGCGGCCGTCCGCCATCTTGCGGTACGGGCTCTCGATGAAGCCGTACTTGTTCACCCGGGCATAGGTGGCCAGCGAGTTGATCAGGCCGATGTTCGGGCCTTCCGGCGTCTCGATCGGGCAGATCCGGCCGTAATGGGTCGGGTGCACGTCGCGCACCTCGAAGCCGGCGCGCTCACGGGTCAGACCGCCCGGCCCGAGGGCCGAGAGGCGCCGCTTGTGCGTGATCTCGGACAGCGGGTTGGTCTGGTCCATGAACTGGCTGAGCTGCGAGGAGCCGAAGAACTCCCGCACCGCCGCCGCCGCCGGCTTCGCGTTGATCAGGTCGTGCGGCATGATCGTGTCGATGTCGACCGACGACATGCGCTCGCGGATCGCGCGCTCCATGCGCAGCAGGCCGACGCGGTACTGGTTCTCCATCAGCTCGCCGACCGAGCGGACGCGGCGGTTGCCGAGGTTGTCGATGTCGTCGATCTCGCCGCGGCCGTCCTTCAGCCCGACCAGGATCTTGAGGATCTCGAGGATGTCGGTCTTGCGCAGGACGCGGAGCTGGTCGTCGGTCTCGAAGCCCAGGCGCGCATTCATCTTCACCCGGCCGACGGCCGAGAGGTCGTAGCGCTCCTGGTCGAAGAACAGGCCGTTGAACAGCGCCTCGGCGCTCTCCAGCGTCGGCGGCTCGCCCGGGCGCATGACGCGGTAGATGTCGATCAGCGCGTCCTCGCGGGAGGCGTTGCGGTCGATCGCCAGGGTGCTGCGGACATACGGGCCGACATTGACGTGATCGATGGCGAGCACGGTCAGGGTGTCGAAGCCCTTCTCCTCGAACAGGTCGAGCACGGCCTGGGTGACCTCGTCACCGGCCTCGAAGAAGACCTCGCCGGTCTTTTCGTCGATCACGTCGCCGGCCAGGTAACGGCCGGCCAGGTCCTCGGCCGGGACCAGGATCTCGGTGACGCCCTGCTCGGACAGCTTCTTGATGACGCGCGGGGTCATCTTGGTGTCGGTCTGGGCCACCACCTCGCCCGAGGCGGCGTCGACCAGGTCGGCGGTCAGCTTGACGCCCTTCAGGCGCTCGCCGTCGAAGGCGGTCTTCCAGCCGTCCTTGACGCGGGTGTAGGCGACGTCGTCGTAGAAGAAGCCGAGGATCTCCTCGCGGCTCATGCCCTGCGCCTCATAGGGCTGCAGGCCACGTCCGTCCTTCGCCCGCGCCTGGCGCAGCGCGGCGGTCTCGGCCGAATCCAGCGCCATCAGCAGGGTCGTGGTCGGCAGCTTGCGGCGGCGGTCGATGCGGACATACATGTGGTCCTTGGCATCGAACTCGAAGTCGAGCCAGGAGCCGCGATAGGGGATGACGCGGGCGGCGAACAAGTACTTGCCCGAGGAATGGGTCTTGCCGCGGTCATGGTCGAAGAACACACCGGGGCTGCGGTGCATCTGGCTGACGATGACGCGCTCGGTGCCGTTGATGATGAAGGTGCCGTTCGCCGTCATGAGCGGCATGTCGCCCATGTAGACATCCTGCTCCTTGATGTCGCGGATCGAGCGCAGGCCCGTGTCCTCCTCGACATCGAACACGGTCAGGCGCAGCGTCACCTTGAGCGGCGCAGCGAAGGTCATGCCCCGCTGCTGGCACTCCTCGACGTCGTATTTCGGCTCTTCCAGCTCGTAGGAAACAAAATCGAGCTCGGCGCGTTCAGAGAAGTCCTTGATCGGGAACACCGACCGGAACACCTCCTGCAGGCCCACAACGGCCCGGGCCGCCGGCTTGATGTTCATCTGCAGGAACTGATCGTAGGAGCTGCGCTGCACCTCGATCAGGTTTGGCATTTGGGCGACCTCGGGGATCCGCCCGAAACTCTTGCGGACGCGCTTACGGCCGGTGAAGGTCTGAGCCATGTGAGCCCCTCGTTTCCAACAAATGCCGAACAGGTACGGAACACAAACGACCGTTCGCGGCCGACCCCGAGGGATCGGCCGCGCCCGGACTACAACGACAGAACAGCCTGAAGTGCCACGCGGGTCTTACTTGACGTCGACCTTGGCGCCGGCTTCCTCGAGCTGCTTCCTGATCTTGGCGGCCTCGTCCTTCGACACGCCTTCCTTGACAGGCTTCGGCGCGCCTTCGACGAGATCCTTGGCCTCCTTGAGGCCGAGGCCGGTGATCGCACGGACCTCCTTGATCGCGTTGATCTTCTTGTCGCCGGCATCCACGAGGATGACGGTGAACTCGGTCTGCTCTTCCGCCGGAGCGGCAGCAGCGGCAGCCGGAGCAGCCGCAACCGCGGCGGGAGCAGCGGCGGACACGCCCCACTTCTCCTCGAGCAGCTTCGACAGCTCGGCGGCCTCGAGGACCGTCAGGCTCGACAGATCGTCGACCAGCTTTGCAAGATCAGCCATTTCGTTCTCCTAGAACTTGGGTCTTCTGGGTACGGTTTCAACAGGTGCGGCGCTACGCCGCCTCGTCCTTCTTGGCATAGGCGCCGAAGACGCGGGCAAGCTGCCCGGCCGGAGCCTGCAGAACACCAGCGATACGGGTCGCCGGGGTCTGGATCATGCCCACCAGCTTCGCCCGCAGCTCGTCCAGCGACGGCAGCGCAGCGAGAGCCTCGACACCCTTCTGATCGAGCAGCTGAGGACCGAGACCGCCGCCGATGATCTGCAGCTTCTCGTTCTTCTTGGCGTATTCGACCGCCACCTTCGCCGCCGCAACCGCGTCCTGGGAGAACGCGATGGCGGTCGGGCCGGTGAACAGGTCGGCCAGATGCTCGAACTGGGTGCCCTGAAGGGCGATGCGGGCGAGCCGGTTCTTGGTCACGCGGAACGAGGCCCCCGCCGCGAGCATTTGCCGCCGGAGATCGGTCGACTCGGCCACCGTCATCCCGCCTTGGCGGGTTCACGGATCGCCTCCGTTGTCGGGGCCCCGCCCGGCCGAAGCCGAGGATGGAGCCCCAGTCCACACTGGACCGGCCCTTGGACATGAATGTCCGGTACCGATCCGCTCTCCTGTCCCAGAAGTCCAAGCCCCGCGCGACGCCCGGGCCGAAGCCCGGCCGCCGCCGTTGATTGGGTTTGACTCCCGTCTATGCAGGTGGGTTTTAAGCGCCTTGCGACGCCCCTGCAGTCTCGGACAGGTTCGGGCAGGGCCGAGGGCCCCACCCTGTCCGCTGCTCTTACGAGCAGCGTATTCCTTTACGCGCCGGCACTCTCGTGCAGCTTCTGCAGGTCCAGCTTGTAGCCCGGGCCCATGGTCGAGGTGACGGTCACCTTCTTGAGGTAGGTGCCCTTCGCCCCGTTGGGCTTGGCACGCTGGATCGCCTCGACGAAGGCGCGGATGTTGCCGACCAGGGCATCTTCCGTGAAGCTGGCCTTGCCGACGCCGGCATGGACGATGCCCGCCTTCTCGGCCCGGAACTCCACGGCGCCGCCCTTGGCGGCCTTGACCGCGCCGGCGACGTCGGGGGTGACGGTGCCCAGCTTCGGGTTCGGCATCAGGCCGCGCGGGCCCAGCACCTTACCGAGGCGACCGACCACGCCCATCATGTCCGGGGTGGCGATGCAGCGGTCGAAATCCATCCGGCCCTCGAGGATCTCCTTGGCGAGATCATCGGCACCGACGATGTCGGCCCCGGCGGCCAGGGCCTGATCGGCCTTCTCGGCCCGGGCGAACACCAGGACGCGGACGGTCTTGCCGGTGCCGTTCGGCAGCTGGACCACGCCGCGGACCATCTGGTCGGCGTGGCGCGGGTCGACGCCGAGATTCATCGCGATCTCGACGGTCTCGTCGAACTTCGCCGTGGCCGACGCCTTCAGCATCTTGACAGCCTGGGCCAGCTCGTAGGTCGCCTCGGGGTTCAGCCCCTTGGTGACGGCGCGGGTGCGCTTGGAAATCTTGGCCATGCCGATTACTCCACCACCTCGATGCCCATCGATCGGGCCGAGCCCTTGATCATCTGGGCAGCGGCATCGACGTCGTTCGCGTTGAGATCCTTCATCTTGATCTCGGCGATGTCGCGGATCTGCTTCATCGTGATCTTGCCGACCGTGGCGCCCTTGCCGGGCGTCTGGCTGCCCTTGTCGAGCCCCGCGGCCTTCTTGATGAAGTAGGTGTTCGGCGGCGTCTTGGTGACGAAGGTGAACGTCCGATCGCCATAGGCCGTGATCACGACCGGGATCGGCATCCCCTTCTCGAGGTTCTGGGTCAGCGCGTTGAACGCCTTGCAGAACTCCATGATGTTCAGACCGCGCTGACCCAGCGCCGGACCGATCGGCGGCGACGGGTTGGCGGCGCCCGCGGGCACCTGCAGCTTGATCTGTCCTACGACCTTCTTGGCCATCTCATATCCCTCAACAACTGATCCCTCCGGCGGAACCGGAGGGATGGGGAAGCGCGGTCACGACCCCCGGAGGACTTCCCGGGAGGGTCTCCCGCACCACTCCCCCGCGCCAGGAGCGCGGGGTATCCGACGACGATCAGCGGATCGTCACGAAACCTTCTCGACCTGCGTGTACTCTAGCTCCACCGGAGTCGCGCGGCCGAAGATCGACACCGCGACCTTGAGCCGCGAACGCTCCTCGTCGACCTCTTCCACCACGCCGTTGAAGCTGGTGAAGGGGCCGTCGGCCACGCGGACCGTCTCGCCGATCTCGTAGATGATGGAGGGCTTCGGCCGCTCCACACCTTCCTGGACCTGCTTCATGATCCGCATCGCCTCGGTCTCGCTGATCGGGATCGGCTTGTTGCCGGACCCGAGGAAGCCGGTGACCTTCGGCGTGTTCTTGACCAGATGCCAGGCCCGGTCGGACAGCTCCATCTTCAGCAGGACGTAACCGGGGAAGAACTTCCGCTCGGTGTTGACCTTCTGGCCGCGGCGGATCTCGACGACCTCCTCGGTCGGCACGACGATCTGCTCGAAATGGTCGGCCAGACCCTTCTGCTCGGCCTGCTCGCGGATCGACTCCGCGACCTTCTTCTCGAAATTCGAATAGACGTGCAACACGTACCAGCGCATCGCCATGGATCAGCCCCCCATGCCGATGACGGACGTCACAGCCCAGCCGGCGGCCCAGTCCACCGCCAGGAAGAACACCGACATCAGGATGACGAACACGAACACCATGCCGGTGGTGATCGCGGTCTCCTTCCGTGTCGGCCAGGTGACCTTCGTGGTCTCCTGGCGGACCTGCCTGAAGAACTGGACGGGGCTGGTCTTGGCCATGTCTACCAATCAAATCGCCGGTGAGGCGGGCGTGGCAGGAGTGGAGGGTCTCGAACCCCCAGCCTTCGGTTTTGGAGACCGACGCTCTACCAATTGAGCTACACTCCTCCGGGGATCGCCCTACCTTCAGGAAACACGACGAGGCACGCTCGCCGCCCTGACCGCGGAGCGAACGGTCTTCTAGCGGAAGCGCCGGACAGAATCAACACCCTGTTCGGGAACCCCGTCGGATTTCTCTCAGGCCGCCCGCTCCGCCCCGCTCGCCGGGGCCGTCGCGATGTCCAGGAACAGGCGGTGCACCCGCCGGTCGGCCGACAGCTCGGGGTGGAAGGTGGCGGCCAGCAGCCGCCCCTGGCGCACCAGCACCGGGTCGCCACCCCGCTCGGCCAGCACCTCGACGCCCGGACCGACGGCGGCGATGCGCGGGGCCCGGATATAGACCGTCTCCAGCGGACCGCCGGGCAGCGCGGTCGGCGTCTCCAGGATCGCCGAATCGATCTGCCTGCCATAGGCGTTGCGCTCGACCGTGATGTCGAGCACGCCGAGGCTCGCCTGCTCCGGCCGCAGCACCCGGCGGGCCAGCAGGATGCAGCCGGCGCAGGTGCCGAACACCGGCATCGTCCAGGCGAAGGCGCTGAGCGCCTCGAACATGCCGTCGCGGGCCGCGAGCTTGAGCAGGGTGCTGGACTCGCCGCCCGGGATCACCAGCCCGGCCAGGCCGTCGAGATGGGCCGGCAGGCGCACCGGGGCGGCCTCCGCCCCGGCCTCGCGCAGCGCCCGGGCATGGGCCTCGAAGTCGCCCTGCAGCGCCAGCACGCCGATGCGCGGCGCGCTGGCCCCGTCCCCCCGACCGCTCACCATCCGCGGGTCTGCAGCAGCTGGGCGGGCTCCAGGGACGCCACCGCCAAGCCCTTCATGGCGCCCTGGCATTCGGCGCTGGCCTCGGCCAGGATCGCCGCATCCTCGAAATGGGTGGTGGCGCGGACGATGGCGCGGGCGCGGCGCTCCGCCTCCTCCGGCTCGGCGAAGGTCTGCGAATCCTGCATGAAGATGCCGGAGCCGACGAACACCGCCTCCGCCCCCAGCTGCCGCACCAGCGCGGCGTCGGCCGGGGTGGCGATGCCGCCGGCCGAGAAGTTCGGCACCGGCAGCCGGCCGGTCTCGGCCACCAGCCGCACCAGCTCATAGGGCGCGCCCAGCTCCTTGGCGGCGGTGTACAGCTCCTCCGGCCGCAGCACGGTCAGGCCGCGGATGTCCCGGCTGATCTGGCGCAGATGCTGCACGGCATGGACCACGTCGCCGGTACCGGCCTCGCCCTTGGTGCGGATCATGGCCGCGCCCTCGGCGATGCGGCGCAGCGCCTCGCCCAGGTTGCGGGCGCCGCAGACGAAGGGGGTGACGAAGGCCTGCTTGTCGACGTGGTTGGCTTCGTCCGCCGGGGTCAGCACCTCGGATTCGTCGATGAAGTCGACGCCGAGCGACTGCAGGATCTGGGCCTCGGCGAAGTGGCCGATGCGGCACTTGGCCATCACCGGGATCGACACCGTGGCCATGATCTCGCGGATCTTGACCGGCGAGGCCATGCGGGCGACGCCGCCCTCGGCCCGGATCTGCGCCGGCACCCGCTCCAGCGCCATCACGGCGACGGCGCCGGCACGCTCGGCGATCTCGGCCTGGCGCGCATCGGTGACGTCCATGATGACGCCGCCCTTGAGCATCTCGGCCAGGCCGGTCTTCAGGCGCAGGGCCTGCGGGGAATGGGATCCGTTGGTGCCGTTCGTGCCGTTGGCGGTCATGGTCGTCTCCGTGAAAGTCGCGAAAACCCTAGGCCGTCAGCACTGGTCGGAGAAGATCCACCGAACTGCCAATTTTATGGAACCACTCCGCCCTTAGGCAAACCAGTGTTTCCGGGCAGTGGATTCGAATTCTGCCGAGAACGATGGGGCCAGTCAGGCCATGCCGCCGCGGCGGAAGGACTGCACCACCTCGCGCAGCAGGGCGACGCCCTGGCGGATGTCGGCCTCCTCCAGCGCGGCGTAGCCCATCAGGAAGCTGGCGCCGGCCTCCGCCCCGCCGATCTCGGCCGGGACGATGCCGACCGAGCGCAGCGCCGCCGCCTCGGCGACGCTGCCGGCCAGGGCGGCCGGGATGTCGCGGAAGCGGACCACGAGGTGCAGCCCGACCCTCGCTCCCTCGATTTCCACCGCCGCGCCGAAGGCCGATCTCAGCGCCGCCACCAGCGCGTCGCGGCGGCGCTGGTTGCGCCGGCGGGTGCGGCGGATGTGGCGCTCGAAATGGCCGTCGCGGATGAGATGGGCGAACACGGCCTGGTCGAGCGAGGCGGTGTGCCGGTCGGTCAGCTGCTTGGCCCGCAGGAACGGCTCCACCAGTTCCGGCGGCAACACCATGTAGCCGAGGCGCAGGCCGGGCGACAGCACCTTGGAGACGGTGCCGGAGTAGATCACCAGCCCGGCGCGGTCGAGCGCCTGCAGCGATTCCATCGGCCGGCCCTCGTAGCGGTACTCGCTGTCGTAATCATCCTCGAAGATGTAGGTGCCGCCGCGCTCGGCCCAGTCCAGCAGGGCCAGGCGGCGCGCCGCCGGCATCACCCCGCCGGTCGGGAACTGGTGGCCCGGCGTGACATGCGCCAGCCGCGCTCCAACTTCGGGTGGCGGCAGCCGGGCGGTGTCCAGCCCGTCGGCATCGACCGGTACCGGCAGCAGCCGGGCGCCGATCGCCTCCACCGCCAGCCGGGCGCCGCTGTAGCCCGGATCCTCGACCACCACCGTGTCGCCGGGGTCGACCAGCACGCGCAGCGCCAGGTCGACCGCCTGCTGCGAGCCGTTGACGATCAGGATCTGCTCCGGCCGCGCCCGCACGGCCCGGGCCCGGCCGAGATAGTCGGACAGCGCGGCGCGCAGTTCCGGCAGGCCTTGCGGGTTCTCGTAGAGATAAGGCTTGCCGGCGCGGCGGCGGATCTCGCGCAGCAGCAGGCTGCGCCAGATGTCGGCCGGGAAGTCGGCGGCGCTGACGGTGCCGTAGTGGAAGCTGTAGCGGAAGCCGCCGCGGCGGGTCAGGCTGTCGATGTCCAGGCCGCGCAGCCGCTCGCTGTAGCGCGACAGGCGGGGCGCGCGATGCGCCTCGGCCGGGGTCGCGGCGGTGGCCGGGCGCGGGGCGGCGGCCGCCGGCAGCACGGTGCCGACGAAGGTGCCGGCGCCCGGCCGGCTCTCGAGATAGCCCTCGGCCAGCAGCTGCTCATAGGCCAGCAGCACGGTGTTGCGCGCGATCGCGAACTGGTCGGCCAGGGCGCGCGACGAGGGCAGCCGGCTGCCCGGCGCGGCATCGCCACTCAGGATCGACGCCTTGAGCTGGTCGTAGATCTGGGTCTGGAGGGGAGCGTCGCGGTCGAGGCGGAACAGCATGGGCTTATCTTAGGCCTTGCCCGGAACGACGAAAGGGCGGGGAGAACCCCGCCCTTCCGCACGATCGTCATCGGATGCCGCGGACGCGGCGACCGAGCTTACTTGATGATGGAAGCGACGACGCCGGCGCCGACGGTGCGGCCGCCCTCGCGGATGGCGAAGCGCAGGCCCTCATCCATCGCGATCGGGGCGATCAGCGTCACCTTCATCGAGATGTTGTCGCCCGGCATCACCATCTCGGTGCCTTCCGGCA
>JAEKLZ010000091.1 GCA_019508225.1 Inquilinus limosus
AGGCGTCGACCAGCTTCATCCAGCGCCACCTGCAGATCGGCTACAACCGCGCGGCGCGGCTGATCGAGCGGATGGAGCAGGAGGGCGTGGTCAGCCCGGCCAACCATGTCGGCAAGCGCGAAGTCCTGGCCGGGAATCACTGATCCGGGCGGGTGGGATAGTCCCCTCCCCTCCCCTCGCCGTCACGGCGAGCCCCGCAGGGGCGTGGCCATCCAGGGGCCGCTCGCACCGGCCACTGGATGGCCAGGTCGGCTTCGCCTCCTCGCCATGACGGAGTCGGGGTGTAGAGCACTGCCGCTTCGCCCCGCCCCGATCGTTACCTCGATTTCATCTTCCGCCCACACCGGCGTTAGCTCCGGCGACGTAGGGTTGCGTCTGTCGGAGCCAAGACGTGGCCCTCCGCCCCGCCTCTCCTCCGATCTTCGTTGTCCATCGATGGAGATCGTCAAAAATGCGCAGGAGCCTTCTGTTCGCCGTCCTCGCGGTTCCGGTCCTGGCCGTCGCCCCCGCCTTGGCGATGGCCCAGACCACGGCCGCGGCTCCGGCCGCCGCAGCCCCCGCGGCGCAGCACAAGATGAAGACCCACCACACCGCCCGGGTCCATCACAAGGCATCGACGCATCGCAGCGCCAACAGCGAGCAGGACCAGACCCGCAAGCTGAACCAGGAGCAGCTGAGCAAGCCGTAACAGGTTCGGACCGCAACAGACCCCCGCCCCCACCCCCCCTTCCGAGGCGAGGGTCGCGGTCCGCAGAGGCCCGGTCGTTCAATCGACCGGGCCTCTTTTTTTGCCTGCTGCAGACTTCGGTTCCAGGTCGCCCGATATTGCCGCCGAAACATGAAATATCGTCCATGAAGGCATTTTTTTCGGATCGGTATCGCCGCTCGGCTCGTTGAGGGTGGGATCGGATCATGTGTCGCGGCCATCCAGGCCTGTGGCCCCGATCATCAGATATCCCTCGATGGAGATCTTCATGCGCAGGAGTTTTGTCTTTACCGCCCTCGCCGTGTCGGCACTTGCCGCCGCGCCCGCCCTGGCCCAGACCGGGACCGAGCCGGCGGTGCCCGGAACGGCGCCGTCGGTCGAGGCTCCCGCCGCGAACATGCCGTCGGAATCGACTCAGGGCACCCACCATCGCAAGCACATGCAGTCCTCGAACGCCGAGGATCAGTCCCAGCTGCCGCGCCGTCACCGCGGCAGCAAGAGCGCGCAGAACGCGGCGGAGCAGGAGCAGACCCGCAATCTCAACCAGCAGCAGCTGAGCGCCGGCGCCACGCCGCAGCAGATGATGCCCGGCCAGATGGCCCCGGCCCAGCCGATGCAGCCGGGGACGATGGATCAGGCCCCGTCGATGCAGCAGGCGCCGACGGACCAGACCATGCCGTCGGACGAGGCGGCCCCGACCGAGTAACCGCCGCCCCATCGGCGACGGAGAGGCCCGGCCGCACCAGCGGCCGGGCCTTTTTCATGCCCGCGACACCGGATCGGTGCCGGAGGCGATAACCGTGTCGCGGAAGGCGGTCGCCGCGGGCGACAGCGTCCGCCCCGCCCGGGTCAGCACACCGATGTCGCGGGTCACCTCCGGCCCGTGCAGCAGCCGGGTGGTCAGGGCCGGATGGGCCAGCACCGGCAGGGTCAGCACCGGCAGCGCCGTCACTCCCAACCCGGCCGCCACCAGCGCCCCGGCGGTGGCGAGATGCGACACCTCGAACTCCGGCACCACCGCCACCCCGGCCTGGGCGAAGCCGCGGTCGGTCAGCGGCCGGACGCTGGTGATCCGCGACATGGCGACGAAGGGATAGGCCGCCAGATCGGCCCAGGTGACGGCGGAGAGGCGCGCCAGCGAATGATCCTGGCGCAGGATGGCGACGAAGCGGTCCGACAGGATCCGGGTGAACTCGACCTTGCCGTCGGCGGCCGGGCGCCCAGCGATGCCGAGATCAGCCTCACCGCGCAGCACGGCGCCGACCACGCCGTCGAGCAGCGTGTCGATGACGCCGACCGACACGCCCGGATGGCCGCGGCGGAACCGGTCGATCACCGGCGGCAGCAGCCCGGCCGTGACCGAGGGCAGCCCCGCGACCGAGACCCGGCCGCGGGCCGAGCGGAAATAGTCGCCGAGATCGTCGAGCGAAGACCGCAGATCGCCGATCAGCCGGCCGGCGATGGCGGCGAATTCCCGGCCCTGCGGCGTCGGCTCGACCGTCCGGGTGTTGCGGTCGAACAGGCGGACGCCCAGCCGCGTCTCGGCCCGCGCCACCGCTCGGCTGACCGCCGGCTGCGACATGCCCAGCGCCTCCGCCGCGCCGCGGAAGCTGCGCAGCCGATCGACCTGCAGGAACACCTCGATCTCGAACAGCGACAGGTTGATGCGCTTCATGCATCAATCGATGACACAAATTCACTTCTCGTTCCACCACCCGCCATGGCGTCCTGAGGCTCGAGCGGTCGCCGACGGAAGGACGACCGCCGCAACGGGAGGATGACGGATGCTGGCGACCTTGGGGTTCCTGACCATCGCGGTGTTCCTGGCGCTGATCCTCAGCGGCCGCGTCTCGGTGCTGGTCGCGCTGGTGCTGGTGCCGCTGGCCGGCGGGCTGCTCGGCGGCTTCGGCGCCGGCCTAGGCCCGATGATGCTGGATGGCCTGATCAAGGTCGCCCCGGTCGGCATCATGATCATGTTCGCGGTGCTGTATTTCGGGCTGATGCTCGACACCGGAATTTTCGAGCGGCCGATCCGCGGCCTGCTATCGCTGGTGCAAGGCGATCCGGTGCGGCTGTGCCTGATCACGGCGCTGCTGACCATGCTGGTCGCGCTGGACGGCGATGGCGCCACCACCTTCCTGATCACGGTCACGGCCCTGCTGCCGGTGCATCGCCGGCTGGGCCTGAACCCGCTGGTGCTGCCGGGCATCATCTGCCTGGCCGCCGGCACCATGAACCTGCTGCCCTGGGGCGGGCCGACGGCGCGGGCGATGGCGGTCCTGAAGACCGATGCCTCGGCCCTGTTCAACCCGGTGATCCCGGCGATGGTCGCCGGCCTGGCCTGGGTGTTCGTCGCCGCCTGGCTGATCGGCCGCGGCGAGCGCAAGCGCCTGGGCATCGCCCATGGCGTCGACGCGGTGGCGCTGGTGGAGCCGACCGAGGCCGAGCGGGCGGCCCGCCGCCCTCACCTGGCCTGGTTCAACGCCGCTTTGACCATCGCCCTGATCGTGGCGCTGCTGGCCGGGCTGTGGCCACTGCCGGTGCTGTTCGTCACCGCCTTCGCCATCGCCCTGCTGGTCAACTATCCGCGCTGGGAGCAGCAGCGCGAGCGGCTGGTGAAGCACGCCGACAGCGTCGTCACCGTCACCGCGATGATCTTCGCCGCCGGCATCTTCACCGGCATCCTGGGCGGCACCAAGATGATCGGCGCCATGGCCGAGGCGCTGGTGGCGGTGGTGCCACCGGAACTCGCGCCGTACCTGTCGCAGATCGTGGCGGTGACCGGCATGCCGCTGAGCCTGGTGTTCACGCCGGACGCTTACTACTACGGCATCCTGCCGGTCTTCGCCGGCACCGCCGAGGCGCTGGGCCAGGACCCGCTGGCAATCGGCCGGGCCGCGATCCTGGGCCAGATGACCACTGGCTTCCCCTTGAGCCCGCTGACCGCCTCGACCTTCATCCTGGTCGGGCTGACCGGGGTGCAGCTCGGCGCCCATCAGCGCTTCATCTTCAAATGGGCCTTCGCCTCGACCCTCGTCATGACGGCCGTCGCCTGGGCCACGGGAGCCATCTGAATGCCGGATCGCACGATGCGGATCGGGGCCGGCGCCGGATTCGCCGGCGACAGGCTGGAGCCGGCGGCCGAGCTGGTGGCGCAGGGCAAGCTGGACGCGCTGGTGTTCGAATGCTTGGCCGAGCGCACCATCGCCTTGGCCCATCGCCGCCGCCGGGCCGACCCCGATGCCGGCTGCGACCCGCTGCTGGAACGCCGGCTGCGCCCGGTTCTGCCGGGCGTCGCCGCCCAGGGCATCCGGGTGCTGACCAATATGGGCGCCGCCGACCCGGTGGGCGCCGGCCGCCGCGTGGCCGCTTTGTGCCGCGATCTGGGCGTGAAGATGCGGATCGCGGTGGTGACCGGCGACGACGTGCTGGACCGGATCGACCCCACCGCCCTCGCCCTGGAGGACGGCCGGCCGCTGGCCGCGCATGGTCCGCTGATCGCCGCCAACGCCTATCTCGGCGCCGACGCCATGCTGCCGGCGCTGGAGGCCGGGGGCCAGCTGGTGATCACCGGCCGGGTCGCCGACCCGTCCCTGTTCGTGGCGCCGCTGGCCTGGCGCTTCGGCTGGGCGCTGGACGATGCCGGCCGCATCGCCACCGCCACCCTGGCCGGGCATCTGATGGAATGCGCGGGCCAGATCACCGGTGGCTATTTCGCCGATGCCGATGGCAGCGACGTGCCCGGCCTGGCGGATCTGGGCTTCCCGATCGCCGAGGTGACGGCGGCGGGCGGCATCACCGTGACCAAGCTGCCGGGCACCGGCGGGCGCGTCAGCCGCGCCACCGTCACCGAGCAGCTGCTGTACGAGGTCACCGACCCCGGCGCCTATGTCACGCCGGATGTGGTGCTGGACGTCACCGGCGTGTCGGTGACCGAGCAGGGCGCCGACCGCGTGTCCGTCGCCGGGGCGCGGGGAAAGACAAGGCCCGAGTCGCTGAAGGTCAGCGTCGCCTATGAGGCGGGGTGGGAGGCCGAGGCCGGCATCTCCTACGGCGGCAGCGGCGCGGTCGAGCGTGGCCGGCGCGCCGCCGACATCCTGCGCGAGCGCCTGGCCAGCCGCGGCGACATCACCGATCTGCGGCTGGACCTGGTCGGCGTCGATTCGCTGCTGCCGGGCCGGCTGCGCGGCGGGACGCCATCGGAGGTCCGGCTGCGGCTATGCGCCCGCGCCGCCACCGCCGAGGCTGCGGCGGATGCGGCGCGCGAGGTCGAGAGCCTGTACACCAACGGCCCGGCGGCGGGGGGCGGCGTGCGCAGCGCCCTGCGCCCGGTCGTGGGCATCGTCTCGACCCTGATCGACCGGCGGGCCGTCAGCCCCGCGGTCGAGATCCTGGAGGCATGATGGTCCGCCTGGGGACGCTCGCCCATGCCCGCGCCGGCGACAAGGGCGACACCACCACGCTGAGCGTGATCGCCCGCGATCCCGCCGATTACGACCGGCTGCGCCGCGCGGTGACGGCGGGGGGGGTGGAGGCGCATCTCTGCGGCGACGTCGCCGGCCGTTTCACCCGCTTCGAGCTGCCGAGACTCGGGGCCCTGCATTTCGTCGGGCGCGGCGTGCTGGGCAGCGGCGTCACCACCTCGCTGGCGCTGGACAGCCACGGCAAGTCGCTGTCATCCGCCCTGCTCGACCTCGAACTGCCCGACGACAGCTGACCAGGCGCCACCGCCGGCCGAACCAACAACGCAAACGGGGGAACGTATGAGGGGTTGCATCATCCGCGTCGCGGCGCTGTCGGTTCTTGCCTTCTGCCTGCCCGACCTGGCCCAGGCCCGCCTGGTCAGCATCACCGTGGAGCGGCAGGAGGCGGCGGCCCCGGCCAAGCCCGGTGCCCCGGCCTATGAGATCCTGCACGGCCGCTTCCGGGGCGAGCTGGACCCGGCCGATCCGGCCAACGCCATCATCACCGACCTGCGCCAAGCGCCGCGCAACGCCCGCGGCAAGGTCGAGTATGGCGCGACCTTCGCCATCGCCGTGCCGGCCGACCCGAAGCGGGCCAGCGGTGTGCTGGTCTATGACGTGCCCAACCGCGGCAATGGCGGCGTCAAGGCCGATCCCGACGGCCATATCCGCGTGGTCAGCGGCTGGCAGGGCGACATCCCGGCCACCGACGGGCTGCAGACCGCCGAGGTGCCGGTCGCGGCCGGCCTGACCGGGCCGGCCTTCGCCCGCTTCATGAACATGGTGCCGGGGACGCGCAGCCTGCCGATCCTGGTCGGCTTCTCCCGCACCGGTCCCGGGCCGGTGCCGGCGACGCTGGACACCCGCCGGGCGCGGCTGTTCCGCCAGTCCGCCGACGACCGGCCGGCGATCCCGGTCCCGCCGCGCGACTGGGCCTTCGGCAACTGCTCGGTCAGCGCCTTCCCCGGCACGCCCGATCCCGGCTGGATCTGCCTGCGCGGCGGCTTCGACCCGCGCTTCGCCTATGGCCTGGCCTATACCGGCCGCGGCCCGAAGGTGCTGGGCATCGGCTTCGCCGCCACCCGCGACCTGAACGCCTTCCTGCGCCATGCCGCGGCGGACGATGCCGGCACGGCCAACCCGGCGGCCGGGCTGGTGCGCTGGACGGTGGCGGCCGGCACCTCGCAATCCGGCAACTTCCTGAAGAGCTTCCTCAATCTCGGCTTCAACGCCGACGAGCAGGGCCGGATCGTGTTCGATGGCCTGAACCCGAACATCGCCGCGCGGCAGCTGCCGATGAACCTGCGCTTCGGCGTGCCCGGCGGCGCCGCCACCCTGTACGAGCTGGGCAGCGAAGGCACGCTGTGGTGGACGCGTTACGACGACCGGGCCCGCCGGCGCGGCCCATCGAGCCTGCTGGACCGCTGCCAGGCGACCGGCACCTGCCCGAAGATCATGGAGACCTTCGGCGCGGCGGAGCTGTGGGGTCTGCGGATGTCGCCGGGTCTGGTCGGCACGGATGCCCGCCGGGACCTGCCGTTGCCGGCCAATGTCCGCCGCTACTACTTCCCCGGCGTGACCCATGGCGGATCGGCGACCGGCGGCTTCCCGACCACCGGCGAGGCTCTGCCCGCCTGCGTCATGCCGGGCAACCCGAACCCGTCTTCCATGACCCTGCGGGCGCTGCAGGCGGCGCTGGTCGACTGGGTCAGATCGGGCAAGGAGCCGCCGGCCAGCCGCTACCCGACCCTCGCGGCCGGCGACCTGGTCGACCCGACATCATCGGCGATGCGCTGGCCCGCGATCCCGGGCGCGCCGCGGCCGGACGGGAAGCTGAACATCTTCCTGGACTATGATGTCGGCCGCGGCTTCCGCTATGAGGACCTCAGCGGCGTGCCGGACTTTCTGCCGCCGCGGATCCGCCAGGCGCTGCCGTCGAAGGTCGTGCGGGTCGATGCCGACGGCAACGAGGTCGCGGGCGTGCCCTCGGTCCAGGCGCTGGTGCCGCTGGGCACCTATACCGGCTGGAACGTGCTGGCCCAGGGCTATGGCGCCGGCGGCGGCTGCTCCTTCCTCGGCGGCTTCATCCCCTTCGCCCGGACCAGGGCCGAGCGGATCGCCGCGCAGGATCCGCGCCCGTCGCTGCAGGAGCGCTACCGCAGCCATGCCGGCTTCGTCGCCCGGGTGAAGGCGGAGGCGGCGCGGCAGGTCGCCGCCGGCTGGCTGCTGCCGGACGATGCCGCGACCCTGGCCGCCCAGGCGGAGGCCAGCGACGTCCTGAAGAACTGAGTCCGCACAGGGCGGCGACACGTCGCCCTGGATATCCCGGGGTCTGTGCCCTACTTGAAACACAGACCCCGTGTATCCGGACGACCATGACCATACTACGCACGATCGCCGCGGCCCTGGCCGCGCTGCTCATCGCCGCCGCGCCGGCCGCCGCCGCGGTCCGGCCGGCCCAGCTGACCGCCCAGGACCGGCAGGACCTGGCGCGGGTCGAGCAGTATCTGGGCAGCCTGACCACGGTGCAGGCGGATTTCGTCCAGACCACCAACAACACCGACCTCTACCGCGGCCATTTCTACCTGAAGCGGCCGGGCAAGATGCGGCTCGAATACGAGCCGCCGATCTCCTACATGTACATCGCCGACGGCACCTGGCTGACCTATTACGATGCCGATCTGCGGCAGCGGAAGGATGTGCCGCTAGGGTCGACCATCGCCGACTTCATCACCCGGGCGAACGTCAAGCTGTCGGGCGACGTCACGGTCACCAAGGTCAGCCGCGGCAACAACCTGCTGAGCGTGCAGCTGGTGCAGACCGACAAGCCGGATGACGGCAGCCTGACCCTGAACCTCAGCACCAATCCGATGATCCTGCAGAGCTGGGTGTCGGTGGACCAGCAGGGCACCGTCACCCAGGTCGACCTGACCGGCATCCGGCCGGGCGTGCAGCTGGACAACCAGCTGTTCGTCGTGCCGCGGGGCAAGGGAAACCGCTGAGCGGTGACCGAACCGACGACGCTCGAATGGCGCGGCGCCTTCGGCAACGATGAGCTGAACGCCCTGCACGCCGAGTGCTTCGAGCACCCGGTGCTCGACGACGACTGGTGGGGCCAGGTCAACCGCTTCAGCCTGGGCTGGGTGTGCCTGCGCCAGGCTGGGCGACTGGCCGGCTTCGTCAACGTCGCCTGGGATGGCGGCGTGCATGCCTTCCTGCTGGACACGGCGGTGACGCCGTCGCTGCAGCGCCAGGGCCATGCGACTCGGCTGGTGGCGGAGGCCGTGGCCCAGGCCCGCGTCGCCGGCTGCGAATGGCTGCATGTCGATTTCGACCCGCATCTGCGCGGCTTCTATCTCGATGCCTGCGGCTTCCAGCCGACCGAGGCCGGGCTGGTCCGGCTGCGCTAGGCCCGCCGCTGCTGCACCATCAGCAGCACCGCCAGGACACCGCACAGCAGGCCGAGGGACGCAGGCAGCCCCTGATGCCCGACCAGTTGCATCGCCAGCCCCGTCGCGGGCGACCCGGTGATGCCGCCGACACCCCAGACGAAGGCGAAGGCCGCGTTGCCGGCGATCAGGGCCTGGCCGCTGAACCGCTCGCCGAGCTGGATCAGCGCCATGGTGTAGATCCCGAACGAGACCCCGCCCCAGGCCAGGACCAGCGGCCAGACCAGCCATGAGCTGAAGAGCAGGGGCAGCAGCAGGCAGCCGGCCAGCGCCGTCAGGACGCAGGCCAGCATGGTCCGCGCCGAGCCGAACCGTTCAGCCACGCGCCCGAGCAGGATCTGCAGCACGGCATTGCCGGCGACGAAGCAGGTGATCAGCGAGGCGATGCGCTCCTCGGCGCTGCCGAGCGCCGCGCCGTAGACCGCGAACAGGGACAGCAGGATCTGCTCGAAAGCGGCCGCGGCGAACACCGCGAACAGCAGCAGCGGCGCCAGGGCGAAGAAGCCGCCGACCGATGTCGCCTCGCCCTCCTGCGGCATCTTGGGCAGGCGCGGCACCACCGCCAGCACGATCAGGCCGCAGGCCAGGAAGGCCGCGATGCCGATCATGAAGGGCGCCCAGCCCTGCGTGCCGACCAGGCCGAGCGACAGCGGGCCGAGGGCGAAGCCGCCCGAAACGATCGATGTATAGAGGCCCATGATGCGGCCCCGCCGGGGCGCCGGCGTGATCGAGAGCAGCCAGGTCTCGCTGATCACGTAGAGCGGATTGGCGAAGAAGCCGAGCAGGAAGCGCAGCGGCATCCAGGCCCAGACATCCTGCGTCCAGGCGATCGCGACCAGGCTGAGCGCGGCCAGGATCGAGCACAGCATCGCCAGCCGCGCCCCGCCCAGGCGCCGCGCCAGCGCCGGAATGAAGGGCGCGGAGACGATGAAGCCCAGCGGCGTCATCGCCGC
>JAEKLZ010000381.1 GCA_019508225.1 Inquilinus limosus
GAATTGACCGGTCACGCGCGGCGTGGAGATGATTACGGCGTTTCCTCGATTTCCGCGCGTAGTGGACGTCGTGGGAACGACGGTTCGTTTTGGTGCTGACACGTGTACGGCCAGATCTGCCGTTGGCGTTAGGTCTTCTCGATGGACGGCCAGCGTGCGTCGTCTTTGCTGTTATAATCCGTGGTGAAATCGTGGTTTGTTTTTCACCGCATCAGTTCTTGTGTTTTACTACCTCCTTGCGCTCGAGCGATTCTTGCTTCGCGCTGAGATTTTCTTCTACATTTCCGTCGTCCTTGGTACGTTTTCGCCGCCGGCGCCACCGTAGCGGGATGGGGAAACCAAAGAAGTCTGCATCTGCGGTTGGTACCAGCGCTGCCGGAGGCAAGAAGGGCGCCGCCGCTGCTCGTGTCACCGATGGTGGCTGGCGGCGATCAGAGACGCGGGAGAGCGATCTCCGCAAGCTGCGCGAGCGGAGCCTGATCCCGCAGGACGCGACGGCCGTGAGACTCCCCGGCAATGAGGTAATCCCCCGTCCCCCATCTGGGTACCGGGTTATGTTCGTCGCCTTTGTTTTGCGTGGGTTTTCGTATCCAGTCCATGACTTCCTTCGTGGACTGCTCTTCTTCTATGGGGTTCAACTCCATCATTTGTCTCCCAATTCTCTTCTCCACATCGCGTGCTTTATCACACTTTGCGAGTGTTGGCTTGGCATTGAGCCGCACTTTGGCCTTTTCCAGAAGCTGTATTCCGTGAGGAGGCAGTCTGGTTCGGATGGTGTGTATCCCATTGGGGGTTTCATCATCTCTCTTAGTCCCGATGTCCAATTCTTTTCCTTCTCCATGTCCGAATCTGTCCAGTACTGGCGGAGGAAATGGTTTTACATCCGTGACTCCGTGCTGCCTGGGCAAGATTTTGGTCTCGTTCCTTTTGACCCCTCCCAGTTAATTGTGAAGAAGAGGTCCTGGAAAAATCAGATCTTAGACGGTGAGGTGGCGGAGATAGAGGCCTTGTACCGTCGGGTGGAGGAGCTCCAATTGATTCCTGAGAAGGAGGTGAACGGTGTCGACATTATCCGGGTGTTTCTTGAGCGTCGGGTGCAGCCGCTCCAGGCGACTCCGCCCTTTTCGTCGACGTTGGCCGTGCCAAAGGTGTAGATTTGCGCACGTAGTGCTTCCCTTATGTTTTTGTCAGTTGTGTACTTGTGTCCTTTGTTTGCTAACAAAGTTTCTTCTCATCTTGTAGAGCTTCAAAGTGCCAGGCATGGCGCCACCATTGCCCGAAAGGTATCCGAATGCCCCGGATAATGAAGTGGTGGATTCCGTGTCCGAGCTTCCTTCGGCGCGATCTCCGGCGGAGGATGCCGACGAATCGAGTGAAGACCATTCGAGTAAGCGATCACGGAGCTCGAGCGAGTCTTCGGATGCCTCGACTCCTCCGACTCCCAGGAATCCTCGGGGTCTTGAGCGTCATGATGATGTTCAGGGGGGTTCGTCTTCTCCTATTCCTGCCGTTCCTGTGCGAGCTGTTGCTCCGCACCCGCCAGCAAAGCGGAAGAAGGAAGAGAAGAAGGAGGAGAAGAAGGAGGAGAAGAGGGCCCGGAGGGCTTCTCCTATCTTTGACCTGAGCGCGTTGGGCTCGTAAGTGTGCTTGTTGCCACTGTTGTCTTTTGCTCACTTGTTATTTTTGCGCCTGTGTTGATTGGTTCGTATGTAGGCAATCCTCCGACGGCTCTAGTGATGGAGCGCGCGAGATGATGGGGGAGTCGAACATTGCGTCGCCGCCTCCGCAGACGGTGGCGACGTCGGGTGGTGCTGCACCAGTTCCTCTTGTGCAGGAGAGGCTGGTGGTTGCGCCTCAGAATTTCGCAGGCGGGCCTGCGGGTTCGCCTTCGGAGCACGTAAGTTTTTCTGCTTCATGTCACGGGGGGAGCCCCCGGGCGTCTTCGTGTGCTGATGTTGTGTTTGCTTCTTTGTTTTGGGCGGAGCCCCCAAGTCATGCTCTTACTGCTATTGCTTTTTCCTGCAGCCTTGTGTCCGAGAGGCCAAGCGGCTGGTGGAGGAGCACCTGACGCTGGAGGTGAAACTGCAGCAGCTGCAAGGTATTCGTCTGCCTTGTAGTACTTTTTTGTTTATCCTTGTCCTGTTTGTTGACACTGGCTTGTTGTGAATGCAGAGGAGCATAATGACTCTCTTCGTGAGGTTGATGCTCTGAAGAAGAGCCTTGGCCAATTGGAGCAGAAGGCCGAAGCTGCCGCTGAGGCGAAAGAGCGCCTTGAGCTGGAGCTGTCAAAGGCAGCCGAAGCGAAAGAGCGTCTGCAGCAGGAAGCCGCAGGTCGTGAGGTAGGAGTAGCGGAGAAGCTCATGGCTGCTGCCAAGGCTATTTCGGGTGAG
Organism: Inquilinus limosus; assembly: GCA_019508225.1. Classification (GTDB taxonomy): domain Bacteria; phylum Pseudomonadota; class Alphaproteobacteria; order DSM-16000; family Inquilinaceae; genus Inquilinus; species Inquilinus limosus_D. The sequence continues at coordinate 2,391 of JAEKLZ010000381.1, forward strand.
TGCTAGCTTTTGTACTTGCTTCTTTTTCTTCGGGTCCTCTTCTATGTTGCTATTCTTCATGTTTTCTTCTGTTTTGTCTCAGATGCCGCAGGCATCGAGTTTGACCGTGGTGCTCTGGAGCACGGGAGTGCTCTGGATGATGCCACTGTGGCGGTCGAAGACCGCTGCAGCACCGTCGTCAACTCCCTTGCCAAGGCAAAGGAGGTCCTTGGTCGCTTCTACCAGGAGCTCTTCCCGAAGGGCGCAACCCTTGAAGATGTGGGTGCTCTGGCAGAGGCTCTGTCAGCCGAAGCGCCTGCAGCGTACAAGCGCAAGCAGAAGGGCATCGGCGCGTCCGTCGGGCTGGCGATGGCCATGGCGGCTGGGGCGGAGCTGGACTTGCCCCAGATCACTTCTCGGATGCCGACGGCTGCGGATGGATCAGAGGTAGCCTTCGCTGCTTACTCCGCTCGCTGCAGACGATATGGGCCCAAGCTCATTGACTTGTTGTCTGAGTACGCGCTGCGGCAGCAGGGCGAGGCCAAAGCTAGGCAGTCTGGCTCTGAGGCGACTCGGTGTCCTACGCCTTAGGCATAGGAGATGTAGGGTAGTATGTAGTTTACTTTTGCTGTAAATATCTTTTGTAGCACCATACTTTTGCTGTAAATATCTTTTGTAGCACCATTCTTGAGCCACGCAGTGGCCTTATTTAATGAATTCCTCCGAGTTGGGCTTTATCTTTGGCTGAGTGTCTGTGTGCCTTCTTTTTCTTCTGCTTTAGGTTCCTTCGGGTGTTGACCCAGTTGGTACTTCATCCGAAAGGCCCTTGCGAGCATCGTTGGATGATTCCTCGCAGCTCGCTTTTCTGCGGGATCGCGTGCGCAGCTTGGAGAGGGATTTGCTTGGGCTACGCGGTCGTGCTGACGTTTGGAAGTCCAAAGCAGACCGTAGTGCAGCCAGAGAGGAATACTTGATGGCGGAGCTGGGTCGGCTGTCCGAGCAGCTGCAGTGTAAGTTGATCCTTCTTTCGGGCCGTAGCTTAGTTCTTCGGGTGAGCCTGCTGGCCTTACTCTTGTTCTGTGCTGTTGTCGCAGGTGCGAATCTCGCTCCGAAGGAAGAAAAGGAGCGCATTGCTGTTCGAGTCAATTGTTTGACTCAACAGGACATGGAAGCCGGTGGCTTCTTTTGGGTGGATCGCGATCGTGCCATGGTTCTGGCGACGGTGCAGGATCGCGTCTTCCAGGTTTCGCGGGTGCTCCGCCAGGTGCAGACATCGCTGTCCTCGGTGTTGCACGTCATGTTTCCGTTGGATGGCGCGCCGACGACCCTTGCAGGTCTTCTGGCGAAGTTTCGGAGTGCCAGCAATGTCAAGGAGCTGGTGCGGCAGCAGCTTGTCGCAGGGGTGAAGGCTGCCTTGTCTCTTGTGAGGGTGCATCGCCCTGATGTAGATTTGGCTGCTGTGGCGACTGGGCCACCTCCTCGGCCAGATGGTGGCGAGTGGAATATGCGTCCGCATTACGCGGCTGTAAGGCAGTATGCCGAACAGATTGTAGATTTGTTTGAGCAGCGTGCTCAGGCTATTCTGCAGAATAGGTAGAACCTGAAAATAAACAGATAGATGTAAAATTTGTATATTGCGGCTGGGCGTGTATGTGCCCTTTGTTGTAAAGGTTTGCTTGTTAGCGAGCACGCAGTGCTTTGATTTAGTACGTGCCCTTTTCGTTAGCCTGACGTGGTCAGCTACTCAGGTGTACATGTGTTGTCCTCAGTCGATGAAATCGTGAGGTGGGGGGAGCCCCCGAGCGCGTTTTGTCCTCAGTCGATGAAATCGTGAGGTGGGGGGAGCCCCCGAGTGCGTTAGTAGCATGTAACAAAGTTGCAGAGAAATAGTCAACCGAAGGTTGGGAGCGAGACACTTAGCTTTATTTGTAGCGTAATGGAGGAGGTACATGGTTCGGCTGAGTAGCCTTGGCCGTAAGCCTTATTGAAAGTAAAAGGGGTACATTGCCCATTGCTATGGGTAGAATCGTCGCAGGTGCGAGATGTTCCATGGGTTGGAGTATGCGACTCCAGACTCCACGTGCTTGAGGCGATAGGCGCCACCTGGGATGACTTCGGTGATGACATAGGGTCCTTCCCATGGCGAATCGAGTTTGTTCGGTCGCTTTTGCTTGAGTCGCAAGACGAGGTCTCCTTCGACGAAGGACCTGGGGCGCAGCCGGCGGCTGTGATAGTTGCGGAGACTTTGCTGGTACACCGCGGATCTAGCTGCTGCTATATCCCGTGCTTCGTCGAGTGTGTCGACGGCGTCTTCGAGTGCAGCCGTGGATTCGGCCTCGCTGTAAGCGACGACTCGTGGAGCCTGGTGACGTACTTCGGCTGGTAGCACAGCCTCAGCTCCGTGTACCATGAAGAACGGTGTGTAGCCGGTGGAGCTGTTTGGCGTAGTTCGTAAGCTCCACAGGACAGACGGTAGCTCTTTCGTCCAGTTGCCAGCTTTGTGCTCGAGTGAGCTCATGAGGCGTTTCTTGATGCCAGCGCCGATTAGGCCGTTGGCCTTTTCCACTTGCCCGTTTGTTTGCGGGTGCGCCACTGAGGCGTACGTGATATTGATCCCGAGGCCTTCGCAGAAGTCCTGGAATTCTTCGGAGATGAAGTTTGATCCGTTATCGGTGATGATGCTGTGCGGTACGCCGAACCTGTAGACTATGGATTCGAAGAACTTGACGGCGGTTTTGCCCTTCTGGTTGGTGACTGGCATGGCCTCGATCCACTTGGTGAATTTGTCGACTGCGACCAAGAGGAAGACGTGTCCTCCCTTCGAGGATTTTGGCAGTTTGCCGATCATGTCAAGGCCCCATTGAGCAAAAGGCCAAGCTATGGGTATGGGTCGAAGTTCGGACCCAGGTGCGTGCGGTTTGTCGGCGAACCGTTGGCACCCGTTGCATCTTCGGACGATGTCCTTTGCGTCGCTCATGGCCGTTGGCCAATAGAATCCTGCTCGTAGAGCTTTGGCGACAAGGGAGCGGCTGCCTGCGTGGTGGCCGCAGATGCCCTCGTGGATATCTTGGAGTATGGCCTTGCCGTCGTCGATGGTGACGCACCGTTGTAGGACGCCTGTAATGCTGCGTTTGTACAGCTCGCCGTTGATGATGGTGAAGGCTTTTG
>JAEKLZ010000092.1 GCA_019508225.1 Inquilinus limosus
CTGGACGCCGAGCGCATGCGGTCGCTGGCGTGGGAGACGCTGGTCGAGGACGAGGTCCTGGACGCGCAGCTGGACACGCTGTCGGCGGCGGAGTTCGTGCAGGCGGTCTGCCGCAAGATCGGCCACCCGCCGGACCCGATCCGGCTGCCGCAGAGCTGGGACGAGACTATCGAGGCGAAGGCACCGCCGCCGGAGATCGAGGCCGCCGATCACGAGGCTGCGGACGACTGGTCCGTCGAGCCGGACGAGTCCGATGCCGGCCGGCCCGTGCCCGCGCCATCCAAGCCGGACAGCAGTTAGAAGCTGGGGTGGCGCGACCGCGTAGGTTGGGTTCGCATGGCGAACCCAACGTCTCGCCGCCGTGCCTCTGTTGGGTTCGCGTGCCGCGAACCCAACCTACGATGCCGTCATCCGCCTGCCCAGCCTTCCACGCCCCCCTCCCCTTGCGGGAGGGGGCAGGGAGGGATTGTTTGGTATTGCCGGTCTGAGGCTCGGCCCGGCCTCAACCCTGCTCGACCGGCACCAGCGCCGCGACCTCGTCGCGGCCCTCGGCGCCCAGCCCCTCGATCACGCCGGCACGGTCGGCGGCGGGGCGGTTCTGGCTCATCTTCCACTTGCCCTCCAGCCGCGCGATCGGCAGGGCGAAGCCGACGATGCCCTTGAGCTGGCCGCGGACGAAATCGGCGGGCGCGTCGCTGACCGCCCAGGGCGCGACCCGGCCGCCCTCGTGCCGCCGGGTCAGGCGGGTCACCAGGTCGAGCAGCCGGTCGGCATCGTCGAACATCTCCAGCGGGCCGGCGGCGTGGATGGCGACGTAGTTCCAGGTCGGCACCACCTTGCCGGTCTGGCGCTTGGTCTCGTACCAGGACGGGGTGATGTAGGCGTCGGGGCCCTGGAAGATCGCCAGCGCCTCGACCCCCGCCACGCCGCCGGCGGCATGGGGATTGGCTTTGGCGAGGTGGCCGTACAGCGTGCCGTTCGGCCCGGCCTCCGGGTCCAGCAGCATCGGCACATGGCTGGCGACCAGGCCGTCGGCGCCGAGGCTGACCAGCGTGGCCAGGCCGGCCTCGCGGATGGCGGCGTGCAGGATCTCGATCCGGTCTTCCCGGAAGGCGGGCGGGACATACATGGCAATGCCTGGGCAGCAGGGGTGATGCTGGACAGATGGCGATGAATCGGACTGGCCGCCAGAACCAATCGACCGAATCCAGCCAGTCCAATTCCATTCGGCGCAGCGGCGGCATGCGCCCTCGGCAGGGCCGCGCGCTTCCGCCCTGCCGGCCGTTGCTGCTATATCCCGCCTCAGCCTTCCTCCCCTGCGCATCTGGACCACGCCGATGATCCCCCGCTACAGCCGCCCCGAGATGACCCGGATCTGGGAGCCGGAGAACAAGTACCGGATCTGGCTGGACATCGAGGTTGCGGCGCTGGAGGCGATGGATCTGGCTGGACATCGAGGTTGCGGCGCTGGAGGCGATGGCGCAGCTGGGCATCGTGCCGGAGACGGCGGTCAAGGCGGTGCGCGAGCGCGGCAACTTCAACGTCGAGCGCATCGACGAGATCGAGCGCGAGACCCGGCACGACGTCATCGCCTTCCTGACCAACCTGGCCGAATATGTCGGGCCCGAGGCACGCTTCGTGCACCAGGGCATGACCTCGTCCGACGTGCTGGACACCACCCTGTCGATCCAGCTGTCCCAGGCGATCGACCTGCTGATCGCCGATGTCGACCTGCTGCTGGCGGCGCTGAAGCGGCGGGCCGAGGAGCACCGGCACACCCTGACCGTCGGCCGCAGCCACGGCATCCATGCCGAGCCGACCACCTTCGGCCTGAAGCTGGCCGGCCACTGGGCCGCCTTCCGCCGCAACCGCGACCGGCTGGTGCAGGCCCGGCGCGAGATCGCCACCTGCGCCATCTCCGGCCCGGTCGGCACCTTCGCCTCGGTCGATCCCTTCGTCGAGCAGTATGTCGCCGACAAGCTGGGGCTGCAGGTCGAGCCGGTGTCGACCCAGGTGATCCCGCGCGACCGCCACGCCATGGTGTTCTCGGTGTTCGGCGTCGTCGCCTCCTCGATCGAGAACCTCGCCATCGAGATCCGGCACCTGCAGCGCACCGAGGTGCGTGAGGCGGAGGAGTTCTTCCATCCGGGCCAGAAGGGCTCGTCGGCGATGCCGCACAAGCGCAACCCGGTGCTGACCGAAAACCTGACCGGCCTGGCCCGGCTGGTGCGCGGCGCGGTGGTGCCGGCGATGGAGAATGTGGCGCTGTGGCATGAGCGCGACATCAGCCATTCCTCGGTCGAGCGGATGCTGGCCCCCGACGCCACCGTCACCCTGGACTTCGCCCTGTCGCGCCTGACCGGCGTGGTCGACAAGCTGCTGATCTATCCGGAGCGGATGAAGGCCAATCTGGAATCGCTCGGCGGGCTGGTGTTCTCGCAGCGCGTGCTGCTGGCCCTGACCCAGGCCGGCATCAGCCGCGAGGCCGCCTACACCCTGGTCCAGCGCAACGCGATGAAGGTGTGGCACGAGGGCGGCAGCTTCCTCGACCGGCTGGCGGCCGACCCGGAGGTCACGATCCCGCGCGAGGAGCTGGCGCACGCCTTCAGCTACGACTTCTACACCAAGCACGTCGACGACATCTTCGCCCGCGTCTTCGCGGAATAGTACCAACGGTTCGATTTGCTCACCGTCATGGCGAGCCCCGCCCCTGAGTCCAATTGGGGGGCGTGGCCATCCAGCGGCTCGATCTCTGGATGGCCACGTCGCTGCGCTCCTCGCCATGACGATTGATAGAGGCGGCATGATGGACAAGAGCAAGCTTTCGGCCGCCAGCATCGCGGCGCAGGCGCTGGGCTGGGTCGACCCGGTGACCAAGGCGGTCACCCCGGCGATCCACCCCTCCTCCACCTATATCCGCGACCCGGACAACCAGTACCGGTCCGGCCGGATCTACGCCCGGGACAACAACCCGAGCTACGACCAGGCCGAGGCGGTGCTGGCGGCGCTGGAGGGGGCCGAGGGCGCCGCCGTCTTCGCCTCCGGCATGGCCGCGGCGACCGCGGTGTTCCTGGCCCTGGCGCCGGGCGACCATGTGCTGGCGCCGAAGGTGATGTACTGGTCGCTGCGCAACTGGCTGCTGACCGAGGCCACCCGCTGGGGGCTGAAGGTCGAGCTGGTCGAGACCGGCGACATCGACGCCGTCCGCGCCGCGCTGCGCCCGGGCCAGACCAGGCTGGTGTGGCTGGAGACGCCGGCCAACCCGCTATGGACCGTCACCGACATCGCCGCGGTGGCCGAGGCAGCGCACGCCGCCGGCGCCCGGGTGGCGGTCGATTCCACGGTGGCGACGCCGGTGCTGACCCGGCCGCTGGCGCTGGGCGCCGACCTGGTGATGCACTCCGCCACCAAATACCTGAACGGCCATTCCGACGTCATCGCCGGGGCGCTGGCCACCGCCCGCGACGACGAGACCTGGCAGCGGATCAAGCGCATCCGCGCCCAGCACGGCGCCGTGCTGGGCCCGTTCGAGGCCTGGCTGCTGCTGCGCGGCATGCGCACCCTTGTGCCGCGGGTGCGCCAGGCCTCGGCCACGGCGCTGGCCATCGCCGAGCATTTCCATGGGCACGACCTGGTCTCGGCCGTGCTGTATCCCGGCCTGGACGGTGCGCCGGGCCATGCGGTCGCCGCCCGGCAGATGCAGGGCGGCTTCGGCGGCATGCTGTCGGTGCGGGTCAAGGCCGGCGCCCGGGCCGCGATCGCCACGGCGGCGACTGTCGAGCTGTGGAAGCGCGCCACCTCGCTGGGCGGGGTCGAAAGCCTGATCGAGCACCGCGCCAGTATCGAGGGCCCGACCAGCCCGGTGCCCGACGACCTGCTGCGCCTGTCGGCCGGCATCGAGGACCCGGCAGAGCTGATCGCCGACCTCGAGCAGGCGCTGCGGGCCGCCGTCGCCTGATGGCGGCGCCTCACGCCTCCAGCACGCCGTCGACCGCGGCCGCGACCAGGCGGGCATAGGCGCCGCCGCGCGCAAGCAGCTCCTCGTGCCGGCCGGTCTCGACGATGCGGCCGCCCTCCAGCATCAGGATCCGGTCGGCGCTGCGGATGGTCGACAGCCGGTGGGCGATGACCAGGGTGGTGCGGCCGCGCCGCAGCTCGCGCACCGCCGCCTGCAGCGCCTGCTCGCTCTCGGTGTCCAGGTTCGACACCGCCTCGTCCATCACCAGCACCGGCGCGTTCTGCAGGAAGGCGCGGGCGATGGCGATGCGCTGGCGCTGGCCGCCGGACAGCCGCGCGCCACGCTCGCCGCAGGCCGTGCCGTAGCCCTGCGGCAGGCCGCGGATGAAGCCGTCGGCCTGGGCCAGCCGGGCCGCCTGCCGCACCTCCTCCTCGGTCGCGTCGGGCCGGCCGAGGCGGATGTTGTCGGCGACCGGCAGATCGAACAGATGCACATCCTGCGGCACGATCGCCACGCGCCGGCGCAGCTCCGCCAGCGGCAGGTCGCGCAGGTCGTGGCCGCCGAGCGTGATGCGCCCGGAAGCCGGGTCCCAGAACCGCATCATCAGGCTGGCGCAGGTGCTCTTGCCGGCGCCGGAGCGGCCGACCAGCGCCACCGTCTCGCCGGCCGTGAGGACGGCATCGAAGCCGCGCAGCACCGGCCCGCGCTCGGCGTCATAGCCGAAGGCGACGCCCTCGAACCGGACCTCGGGCGCCAGCCCCTCCTCCGGCAGCGCCCGGCCGCGATCCTCGACCTGCGGCGCCTGGCGCAGGATGGTCAGCACCCGCCGCGTCGCCGCCTGCAGCGCGCCGAGCTGGCGGCCGGTCTCGGTCACCTGGGTGATCGGCGCCAGCGCCGCGCCCGCCAGCACCAGGGCCAGCGGGAACAGCGCCATCGGCAGCGCGCCCTGCGCCGCCAGGCTGGCACCGGTGGCCAGCACCGCCAGCACGGCCAGCGCCAGCAGGATGTCGATCGCCGCCGCCTCCAGCCCCGCCCGGGCGCCATAGCGCAGCTGGTGGCCGTGCAGGTTCGCCGTCCGCCGCATCAGCCGGTCGAGGTAGCGCCGGCCATGGCCGAAGATCGCCAGCTCGCGCATGCCCTGGATGCCCTCGACCACCTCGGCGTTCAGCCCGCCCAGCTCGGCCCGCAGCGCCTCGCCCTGCTGCCCGGCGCGACGCGCCAGCCAGAACGGGATCGACGCCACCAGCGGCAGGAACGGCGCCAGCACCAGCGCCAGCAGCGGGTGGATCAGCGCCAGTGCGGCCAGCGCCGCCAGCGGCACCAGCGCGGCGCCGACGTAATCGCCGAGCAGATGGGCGAAGAAGCCCTCCAGCAACTCGGCGTCGCCGGTCGCGGTGCCGGCCAGGTCGCCGGTGCGGCGGCCGAGGACATAGCCGGGCGCCGCCCGCTCCAGCCCGTCGAACAGGCCGAGCTGCAGCTGCTCGATCAGGGCGAAGGCCAAGTCGTGGCCGAAGTAGGACTGCCCCCAGCGGGCCAGCGCCGTCACCAGCACCCCGGCGGCGAGGCCCCAGGCGGCCGGAAGCAGCATCGGCCCGGCCGTGCCGGTGATCGCGCCGCCGACCAGCCAGGCGCCGGTGGCGAGCGTCGCCAGCATGCCGAGCTGGGCCAGCGTGCCGCACAGCGCGGTCAGGGCCAGCCCGGCGGGCCGGCGGGCGGCGACCGGCAGCAGGTCGCGCAGGCGGTAGCGCGGAACGGTGAGCGTGGTCATGCGACGGCTCCCTGGGCCTGGGCAAGGCGGGCGTAGCGGCGGCCATCCGCCAGCAGCGCCTCGTGCCGCCCCTCCTCCACCACGCGGCCGCCATCGAGCACCAGGATGCGGTCGGCCTTGCGGATGGTGGACAGGCGGTGGGCGATGACGAGGGTGGTACGGTTGCGGAACAGCCGTTCCAGCGCGTCCTGGATCGCCCGCTCGCTGGCGGCGTCGACGCTCGATGTCGCCTCGTCCAGCACCAGGATCGGCGCGTCCTTCAGCAGCGCCCGGGCGATGGCGATGCGTTGGCGCTGGCCGCCGGACAGCAGCGCGCCGCGCTCGCCGACCTCGGTGTCGTAGCCCTCGGGCAGGGCCTGGATGAAGTCATGGGCATTGGCGGCGCGGGCGGCGTCGACCAGCTCGTCCAGCCCCGCCTCCGGCCGGGCGATGCGCAGGTTGTCGGCGACCGTGCCTAGGAACAGATGGGTGTCCTGCGACACCACAGCGATGCGTTCGCGCAAAGACGCCAGCGGCAGGTCGCGGATATCGATGCCGCCGACCCGGATGGCGCCGCGGGCCGGATCGAAGAAGCGCAGCAGCAGGGCGACGACGGTCGACTTGCCGGCGCCGGACGGGCCGACCAGCGCCACCATCTCGCCCTCCTCCACCCGCAGCGACACATCGTCCAGCGTCGGCCCCTCCGCCCCGTCATAGGCGAAGCCGACCCGATCGAAGGCGATGCTGGCGGCCAGCGGCGCCGGGGTCGGCAGTCGCGGTGCGTCGACCACCGCCGGCTGCGCCGCCAGCAGCGCTGCGATCTCCTGCCCCGCGCCGATGCCGGCCCAGGCGGCGTGCAGCGCCTGGTCCATGCGCTCGATCGGCCGGAACGCCTCGCGCGCCAGGAACAGCGCCAGCAGCAGCCCCGCCGACTCCAACTCGCCCAGCGAGACGCGCCAGGCGCCCCAGGCCAGCACCGCGGCGACGCCGCCGAGCGAGCACAAAGTCGTCACCCCGTCGCGCATCAGCGTGACGCTGAGCTCGCGCATCGATTCCCGGCGCAGCCTGGCGGCATGGGCCGACAGCTCCTGCCGCCGCCGGCCGACGGCGTTGAACGCCTTCAGCGTCACCAGTCCTTGGATGCTGTCGAGCAGGAAGGCGCCGAACACGGCCATGGCGACGAAGATCCCGGTCGACCGCGGCATGCGCCAGGCCAGCCACAGCGAGTTGACCAGCGGCGCCAGCACCACGAACACCGCCAGGATCGCGGCCGAGGCCAGGTCCAGCACCGCGAGGCAGCCCAGCACCGCCAGCGGCCCGAGCACGGCGACGATCACCGAGGGCAGGTAGCGCGCGACATAGGCCTCGACCGCCTCGACCCCGCCGACCAGCGTCGCCTGGATCTCGCCGGTCCGCCGCTCGGTGACGAAGCCGGGGCCGAGCTGCAGCAGCCGCTCGAACAGCCGCCGGCGCAGCGCCAGCTTGGTCTTCTGGGCGGCGCGCTGGGCCGCCAGCTCGGCCAGCCAGACCAGCCCCGCCCGCAGCAGCACCAACCCGGCCAGCAACAAGATCCAGGGCAGCACCGGCGCCAGCCCCCGCCCCTGCAGCAGCCCGCCCGCGACCAGCGCCAGCAGCACGCCCTGGCCGAGATTGGCCGCCGTGACGGCCAGCCCCAGCCCGGCGCCCAGCGCCACCTCGCCCCCGACCGGCCCGGCCAGAGACAGCATCGTCCGGTTGATCATCATGACGACCACGCCCTCCGCAACCCGTTGAGCCGCCTCCGCAAAGCCGGCGGATCATTGATGACTGACCGCCGGTCATTGAGTCAATGAAGAATCTGCAAATGAGAGTTGATTGCAACCACTCGGCATAGATGGCGCCTGCGCGGCCCTGGGATCGTCGGTGGTCTCCCGCGCCGCCACACGGCGAGGTTGTTGCGGAATGCCGGAACAAATCGGGCGCCCGTGTCTTGTGTGAAGACCATGCTGATGGCAGATCGAATGACGAACGACGGCCAGAGCCTCGCGCAGACGCTGCATTTCTGGCTCCGCATCCAGGGCCAGAACTGGGAGGACGGATTCCCGCCAAGCCCCGAGGAGACGGGGTGGATCGGCCTGGCGCTGGGGGCGGCCCGGAAAGGCAGCCTGGGGCGCGCCCAGGAATGCATTCTGCACGCGATCCTGCGGGATCAGGACCCGCCTCCGGGGGCCAGGGACTATAGTCTCGACCGCTTCCAGCACGACCTGTCCGCCTTCCACGCGCGTTATCTCGACGGCGGCTAAAATCCCTGCAAAATCCGTAAGATAAATTATCCTGCGATAGCGCGCTTCCCGGTTGCCAAATGGCATGATCCAAGGGATCGTGAACCATTGATTTCCGGGGAGGTCGCATCATGGATCGGCCGACGCACATCGTTCCACCGATCCGCTTCACCTCGACCGCCGGTGACGAGGCGTCGATTACGGTCGCGACCGCGCTGGTCGAGCATCTCGATGCCCTCTACGACCGGCTTCTCGACCCCGGGCACCGGGAAGCCCTTGTCGCGGGCACGCTGCGGGCAAAGCATCTCGACACGATCGAACGGCTGCTGTTCCGGGCGACTGCTGAGATGGACCAGGGCGCGATGCAGTTGAGCGACGCGCTGCGGACCCAGGCGGCGCTGCTGATCGGCCAATACCGGCCGCTGGCCGCCGCGACGGGACGCCTCGCCGGGGAACCCAGCCGGGCTGCGCTCTGATCCCTGTGTCCCGGGCGAGACCCTAGACCAGATCTGTCGTCGCCACCCAGTCCGCGAAGCTGCGGACCATCATCGGCCTGTGCTCGGGATCATCGGCGAGCTCGGCCAGTTCCCACAGCCGGTGCGTACCGGTGAGGATCGCGATCCGCCGGCGATCCAACGCCAGCCCGGTCAGCGCCTGATAGGCCGCGGCGAGCCGGGCGGTGAGGTCGGGCGAGACGAAGCCCGAATAGACGAACTCCTGGTGCAGCGGCCCGATGCCGGAATCCGCGAAGTCGTAGATGCCGTTCAGCCGCTGCCGGCCATGATCGAACGCCATGTTCCAGCCATGCCCGTCGAAGAAGCCGTAGACCGGTGCATACGGCTCGGGCGGCAGCCGGTCATAGGCGTCGAGCAGCCGCTCCGCTGCCGGGTGCAGCTCCGGCGTCAGCGCCGGCAGCGCCCTGGCGCCGATCCGGGCCGCCCCGCCCCAATCCTCGACCGGCCCGGCGCCGGCGGCCGCCATCCGGCTGGGGTCGAGCCGGTGCAGTCCGGCATGGAACCGGGCCAGATCCTCGGCCAGCCGCCGACTCGCCTCTTCGCGCAGCCCGGCATAATGCTCGGCCAGCAGGTGCTCGCCCGGGATCTTGACGTGGCGCGAGAACAGCGGCGGCCCTTCCGCCAGCGTGAGCTCAGGCACCGGCAGCGGCACCGCGGGTCGGACCAGGCCCAGCAGGGCGGCCTCCTTGCGCAGCCGCTGCGCCGCCGCCTCATGCCGCGGGAACTTGAAGATCAGCCGGCCATCGACCTCGACCGCCGTCGAATCCCAGCTCTCAGCCAGAATCCGGAAGCGGAACGTGGCCAGGTCCGGGTGGGCGCGCAGGATCGCGGCGCGGCAGGCATCGAGGTCGGCTGCGGTCATCAGGCTATTTCAGGTTCCAGCGGCGGATCACCGGCTCGGTCAGGTCGTGCTCGTACCCCAGGACGCTGACGCTGGCGGTGTCGAGGACGAAGTTCGCTCCGCCCTCCGGTGGCAGGCCGAGCCAGCGCGCCGCCAGCACCCGCAGGAAATGGGAGCTGGAGAACGCCAGCACCGGGCCGCCGGCCTCGCGGAACTCGCGGATGATGCGGTCCGCCCGCGCCCCGACATCGGCCGCGGCCTCGCCCTTCGGGCAGCCGTCGCGGAACAGCTGCCAGCCGGGACGGTCGGCCAGGATCTGCCTGGTGGTCAGCCCCTCATAGGCGCCGTAATCCCATTCGGCCAGATCGTCCTGGACCACAGCGCGCGCCCCGAAGCCCGCCAGCTCGCAGGTCGTACGGGCGCGCTGCGACGGGCTCGACCACACGGCGCCGACCGACAGCCCCTGCAGCCGGTCGGCCACACGGCGCGCGGCTTCGGTCCCGATCGCCGTCAGCGGGATGTCGGACCGGCCGGTGTGCTTGCCGGTGGCGCTCCACTCCGTCTCCCCGTGGCGGACGAGGGTGAGTTCGGGATACGGGCTGCTCATCGGCCTGTCCTTCGGTCGCGCGCGGCGCTCTGGCGCGCCGCTCTGGAGGGGAGCGCAAGGCTAGCCGCATTGCCCGCCGGCCGCCAAGCGTCCCGCGGCCGCCTTTGAGTTCAACTCTTCAGCCCTTCCTCGTCATGGCACGACGTGACCATCGAGAGGGCTGGTGCCACTCGTCAGTAGCGCTAGCAGCGAGAACCGCTCCTGCTCGGCCATCCGACCTTTTAGTTCAGATGCATTCGCAATTGCAGATTTGCCGTGCGGATAATCGGTGAACTCGGTGGCCCTTCCGGGCGCGGTGACTCTTTTCCGCAGCTCCAAACGTCCTAGTCTCGACAGACCCCGAAGCACAGGAGCGGGCCAATGAGCCTCAAGGACAAGACCATCGTGGTGACCGGCGGCAGCCGAGGCCTGGGCCTCGGGCTTGTCGAGGCCCTGGTGGATCAGGGCGCCAGGGTCGCCGTCGTGGCGCGCGGCCAGGCCGCGCTTGCGGCGGTGGAGCGGAGGCTCGGCGTCACCACGATCCCGGCCGATGTCACCGACCAGGCGGCCGCCCATCGCATCCTTGCCGAGGTCCGCCCGGACATCCTGGTGCTGAACGCCGGCACCACGCCGCGGATGGGTCGGTTGGACCAGCTAAGCTGGGCGGATTTTACCGCGCCTTGGGAGACCGACGTGAAGGCCGGGCTGTATTGGATGCAGGCGGCGCTGAGGCTGCCGCTCAAGCCCGAAAGCCGCGTCCTGGTGGTATCGAGCGGCGCGGCCGTGGGCGGATCGCCAATGTCGGGCGGCTATGGCGGCGCCAAGCGCATGCTCTGGTTCATGGCGGCCTACGCCAACCGCGTCTCGGAGCAGAAGGACCTCGGGATCCGCTTCCAGGCGATCGTGC
>JAEKLZ010000170.1 GCA_019508225.1 Inquilinus limosus
GCGAAGACGACGCGCTGGCTGTCCCAGGGAATCTACCCGAACCATGTCGAGGACCAGCGCAGCTTCCTCGAATCGATCCGCAAGCGCGACCGTTTCGCCGCGCTGATCTGCGGCAAGAGCGGCGGGCCGCTCTACGGCATCATCTCGCTGTCGGCGATCGACTGGGTTGCCCGCTCGGCCCAGATCTCGCTGGTGGTCGGCGAGGCGCTGCCGGGACGCCAGCTGGTGCAGCTGGAGGCGATGGCCCGGGTGACCGAGCACGCGTTCCAGCGCATGGGGCTGGACCGGGTCTGGGCCGGCCAGGCCCATCCCGGCCTGGCGCGCTGGAACCAGTGGCTGGAGCTCTTGGGCTATTTCACCGACGGGGTGCTGCGCCGCGGCTTCGTCAAGGGGCGCGAGACCGTCAGCAACGCCGTCATGATCTGCTGCCTGTATGAGGATTACGCGGCGGTGAAGGCCCGGCGCGGCGGGCAGCTGTGGCCCGGCAACGACATCATGCTGCGGCTGATCGCCGGGCTGCCGCGGCAGGGCTTCGCCCACCGGCTGGGCGAGTTCCTCGACCGCGAGCTGCCGCTCTACAAGGCCGAGATCGAGGCGCTGGAGAGCCGAATCCGCGAGGATGACGGCGACACCGGTACCGCGCCGAAACGCCGCCTGGCCGGATCTTGAGCGCAGCCCCGGCCCCCGCCCCTTGGCGCGGCGCCGCGGCGCTGGGCCTCGGCACCGTCCAGTTCGGGCTGGACTACGGCATCGCCAACGACCGTGGCATCTGCCCGCCCGAGGATGTGGCGGCGATCCTGGAGACCGCCGCCGCGTCCGGCATCGGCGTGCTCGACACCGCCCCAGCCTATGGCACCGCCGAGCAGGTGCTGGGCGAGGTGCTGCCGGCGGCGCACCGCTTCCGCATCGTCACCAAGACGCCGCATCTGGCCGGGCTGCGCCATGACGGCGACATCCGCCGCGCCGTGCTGGACGCCTTCGCCGCCTCGCGCGCGAAGCTGCGCCGCGACCGGCTGGCCGGCCTGCTGACCCACAACGCCAACGACCTGCTGCGGCCCGGCGGCCCGGCGCTGTGGGCGGCGATGGCCGAGCTGAAACGGGCCGGCGAGGTCGAGCGCATCGGCGCATCGGTCTACAGCGCCGGGCAGCTCGACGCCGTGCTGGAGCGCTATCCGCTCGACCTCGTACAGCTGCCCTGGAACGCGGTCGACGGGCGGATCGGCCCGCCGCTGCTGGCGGCGCTGGCCGAACGGGGCATCGAGCTGCACGCCCGGTCGGTGTTCCTGCAGGGGCTGCTGCTGGCCCCGCCCGCTCAGGCCGGCCGGGTCTCGCCTCAGGCCGAGGCGCTGGTCGGGCGCTGGCGCGACGCCGTCGGCGCCACCGACCCGCTGACAGCGGCGCTGGGGGCGGTGATCGGGCGGCCGGAGATCGGCACCGCCCTGGTCGGCGTCACCCGGCCGGAGGAGCTGGCCGGCATCCTGCGCGCCGTCGCCGCCGCGCCGCCGCCGGTGGCGCTGGTGCCCTCGACCGACGATCTGGTGCTGAACCCGGCGCTGTGGCCCTCCGGCGGCCGTCCGGCCGCGATCCTGACCGGAGCCACCCTGGCGCTGCGGCCGGAATCTGGTGAGGGGATGGTGCTGGCTGTGCAGGCGAAGGAGGGTGGCGACGCCCTGGGCACCCTGCGGATCGGCAACCGCGCCGCGGGCGAGGCGA
Organism: Inquilinus limosus; assembly: GCA_019508225.1. Classification (GTDB taxonomy): domain Bacteria; phylum Pseudomonadota; class Alphaproteobacteria; order DSM-16000; family Inquilinaceae; genus Inquilinus; species Inquilinus limosus_D. Next base: position 1,714 of record JAEKLZ010000170.1, read on the forward strand.
CGGTCGCCCTGGAGGGCGTCAACGGGCCCGCCGCCTGGCAGGACGAGGCGGTGGCGCTGGCCGCGCGGCTGGCCTTCGAGCAGCTCGGGCTGCGCCGCCTGGTCGCGACCGAGCCCTTCGCCGGCTGGACCGCGGCCGGCGGGCGCTTCATCCTGGACGACACGAGCTATTGGGAGCGGACATGACGGTGCTGGCGATCCTGCAGGCGCGGATGTCCTCGTCGCGGCTGCCCGGCAAGGTGATGGCCGACCTGCTCGGCGAGCCGATGCTGGCGCGGCAGGTCGAGCGGCTGCGGCGCTGCCGGACGATCGACCGGCTGTTGCTGGCGACCAGCACCGAGCCCGCCGACGACGCGCTGGTCGACCTCTGCGCCAGGATCGGCGTCGAATGCTTCCGCGGCAGCCTGGACGACGTGCTGGACCGCTTCCACGCCGCCGCGGCCGGCAGCGGCGCCGACCAGATCGTGCGCCTGACCGGCGACTGCCCGCTGATCGACCCGGGGCTGGTCGACCGGCTGGTCGAGCTGCATGTCGCCGGCGGCTACGACCATTCCTGCAACACGCTGACGCCGCGCTGGCCGGACGGGCTGGACGCCGAGGTGATGCGCGCCGAGGTGCTGGAGGCGGCGTGGCGCGAGGCGACCTTGCCGTCGGAGCGCGAGCACGTCACCCGCTTCATCTACACCCGCCCGGAACGGTTCCGCCTGGGCAGCCTGGTCGGCGACATCGACCTGTCGGCCGAGCGCTGGACCGTCGACACGCCGGAGGACCTGGCCCTGGTGCGGGCGGTGTACGCCGCGCTGTACCCGGCGAACCCGGCCTTCGCCACCGAGGACATCCTGGCTTTCCTGGCAGCGCATCCGGAGATCGCCGCGCTCAACCGCGTCCACCGGCGGAACGAGGGCCTGGAGCGCTCGCTCGCCCAGGACGCCGCCTTGACCAAATCGTGAGGACCAAAGTGTCAGAACGCTATGCGGCATCCGAGGCGATGCTCGACCGGGCCCGGCAGACCATCCCGCTGGGCGCCCAGACCTTCAGCAAGAGCATCACGCAGTACCCGCTCGGCGTGTCGCCCTATTTCGCCGCCCGCGGCCAGGGCAGCAAGCTGTGGGACGTCGACGGCAACGAGTATATCGACTTCATCAACGGCCTGGCGTCGGTGACGCTGGGCTACAACGACCCGGACGTCACCGCCGCGGTCAAGGCGCAGGTCGATCACGGCACCATCTTCAGCCTGTCGAGCCCGTTGGAGACCGAGGTGGCCGAGCGGCTGGTGGCGATCGTGCCGTCGGCCGAGATGGTGCGGTTCGGCAAGAACGGGTCGGACGCCACCGCCGGCGCGGTCCGCGTCGCCCGAGCCTATACCGGCCGCGACCATGTGCTGGTCTGCGGCTATCACGGCTGGCAGGACTGGTATATCGGCGCCACCGCCCGCAACCGCGGCGTGCCGGACTCGACCCGAGCCCTGACCCACACCTTCCCCTACAACGACCTGGCGGCGCTGGACCGGCTGCTGGACGAGCATGCCGGCCAGGTGGCGGCCATCGTGATGGAGCCGATGAACGTCGCCTTCCCGGCCGCGGGCTATCTGGAAGGCGTGCGCGAGCGGGCGACGAAGCACGGCGCGGTGCTGGTGTTCGACGAGACCATCACCGGCTTCCGCGTCGCCAATGGCGGCGCGCAGGAGCTGTTCGGCGTCACCCCCGACCTGACCACCCTGGGCAAGGGCATCGCCAACGGCTATCCGCTGTCGGCGGTGTGCGGCCGGCGCGAGTTGATGATGCTGATGGAGGAGATCTTCTTCTCCTTCACCATGGGCGGCGAGACGCTGTCGCTGGCAGCGGCCCGGGCCACCCTGGACAAGGTGGTGCGCGAGCCGGTGACCCGGCACATGGCCACGCTGGGCACGGCGCTGCGCGACGGCACCGCGGCGCTGGTCGAGCGGCACAGGCTGGGCGAGGTGCTGTCGCTGTCCGGCCACCCGTCCTGGACCTTCCTCCTGATCAAGGATCACCCGGACGCCAGCGCCTTCGAGATCAAGACCCTGTGGCTGCAGGAGATCTTCGCCCGCGGCCTGCTGTCGCTGGGCAGCCACAATATGAGCTATGCCCACAGCCAAGCCGATGTCGACCGCGTGCTGACCATCTATGACGAGGTGTTCGCCCTGCTGTCGGCGGCGATTGGCCAGCAGCGGGTGCGCGCCGAGCTGCGCTGCGATCCGTTGGTGCCGCTGTTCAAGGTGCGGTGAAGGCATCGCCCAACACATTCGTCATGGCGAGGCGCGCAGCGCCGTGGCCATCCAGGGGCCGGTGCGCGCCACCTTGGATGGCCACGCCCCTTCGGGGCTCGCCATGACGGCTTAAGAGCGCGGGCGCCTCTGTAGACTCCCAAAAACGAGTCCACCCCGCCGTCCCGGGATCGCTCCCGGTCCGGCGGGGTGGCTCTTTCACCGCCCCTGCCGGCGGCGAATCAGCCAGGCGGGGTGCTTACCCGCCCGAACCGGTACCGGTGGAGCCGGTGGTGCCGCCGGGGCTCATCGTGCCGGTGGCCGGAGCCGCGGGCTCCTCGGCCTTGCGGCCCTCGAAGGCGGGCAGCGATTCCAGCTGCTCCTTGGTCATGGCGGTTCTCACGCCCTCATCGGGCCGGGCACCGATGGTCAGCTTGTCGAGCGGGATCGCCACGGATTTCGAGCCGATGCCGAGGAAGCCCCCGACATCGATGACCACGGCATCCACGGTCTTGCTGCCCTTGTCGACCAGCACATCCGAGGTCTTGCCGATGGAATCGCCATTGGCGTTGGTGACGCTGGCCCCGATCAGGTCGGAGCCGAGCATATGCGACTCGGGAAGCTGCTGCTGCCCTTCCGGAACCGAGCTGGCCGGGGCCGCTGCGGCGGGGGCGGTGGTCGAGGGGGTGGTGGTGGCGGCGGGCGGCTGCTGGGTCGTCGTCTGCGCCAGTGCCGGCAAGGCCAGCAGGGCCACGGCGGACGCGGCCGCCATCAGGGTCTTGCGCATGATCGGTCCTCCTTTCGGGGATCTCATGGAGATATCCCAGCAACAGGAGGGCCGGCGGCGCGGTTCCCCCGAAACGACGAAAGCCCGGCAGGGCGCCGGGCTTTCGGTTCGATCGGACCTTGCGGACCTTATTCGTCGTTCGACGGCTCGGGAGGGGTGTCCTCCGTCTTCACCTTGCGCGGCCGGCCGGGCCGGCGCTTCGGTGCGGCCGGGGCTTCCTCCGCCGCGACACCGGGCAGGCCCGGCTGGGCCGAGGCCTCAGGCTGGACCGGCGGCTGGAAGGCCGCCTCGACCGGAGCGGCCGGCACCGGTTGATCCGACGGCGCGGCCCCGGCAGGGGCGGCCGCGCGCGGCGGACGGCCCCGGCGCGGCCGGGCAATGATCGAGGCCGGCAGCGCCAGCTCCGTGTCCAGGCCGCTGTCGTCCTGGTCGCGCGGATCGGCGCCGAAGCTGGCCGAAGACACGGCGACGTCGGCCGGCACCGGATCGAGCGGGCTCGGGATATGCGGCTGCGGCGCGTTCAGATCCACCGGCCCGGACTGCTGCGGCCGGTCGCCGCGATAATCCGGGCGGTTCTCGCGCGGGCCGCCGAAACGCTCGCGCTGGCCCTGGTCGCGGCCCTGACCCTGCTCGCGGTTCTGATCGCGGAAGCCCTGGTCGCGGTCGCGCGGCGGACGGTTGTTGTCGCGGAACCCCTGCTCGCGGTTCCGGAAGCCCTGGTCGCGGTTCTGGCGATCGCCGCCACCCTCGCCACGGCCCTCGAACTCCCGGCGCTGCGGCCGGTCGCCCTCGCCGCGCGGCTCGAAATCACGGCCACCCTGCTGGCGATCGCCGCCATCATTGCGCGGCTCGTAGTCCCGCCGCTGCTGCCGGTCGCCGCCGTCGTTGCGCGCCTCGAACTCGCGGCGCTGCTGCTGCGGCGGCGGGTTGGTCAGCGGATCGTAATCGGCATCGACGCCCGGCTGATCGCGGCTGCTGTCCTGGCTCGGCTGGTGCTGCGGCGCGCCATAGGCCTCGTTCATGGCGTTGATGATGCGGACATAGTGCTCCGCATGCTGCTGGTAGTTCTCCGCCATGACGCGGTCGCCCGACGCCTGGGCGTCGCGCGCCAGCCCCATGTACTTGTCATAGACCTGGAAGACATTGCCGCGGATGCGGATGTCCGGTCCGTTGCTGTCGATGGTCTGGTTGCGGTTTGGCAGTGCGTTCGGCCGGCGCTGCTGGCCACCGCCACCACCGCCGCTGCCCCCGCCGCCACCACCACCGCCGCTGTTCCTGCCGCGCGCACGCCGCGAATTCGGTCCTGGTCTCATCAGCCTTGCTTCTGCAGATCGCTGTTTCCGCGCTGCCGTCCCTCGCCGCCGCCTGATGCGGCCGGGCCCAGCGTCCATCGTCGCTTCCAGCGCCGGAATGGCAGCCGCCTCAAGCGGTCAAGCCCGGAAATGACGGAATAAAGGGACCCTAACGGCAATCAGGCGTCGGGCCAAATGCTTTTTTTACCCCGCGTCGCGACCACGCAACGCGGTATGCCTGCCAGATCGTGCGGCGTGCCGGCGATGTCAAGGCCGGCGGCCCGGAACAGCGCCGCCACATCGGCCGCCTGGCCGATGCCAAGCTCGACCACCGCCGTGCCGCCCGGCGCCAGCAGGCCCGGCAGCGCCGCGGCCAAAGCGCGATAGGCGTCGAGCCCGTCGGCGCCGCCGGACAGGGCCAGGCGCGGGTCGTGCTCGCGCACCTCGGGCTCCAGCGCCGCGATGTCGGCATCGGGGATATAGGGCGGGTTGGACAGGACCAGGTCGAAGCGGCCGGCCAGCGCCGTCGCCCAGTCGCCGACCGCAAAGGCGGCGCGGTCCGCCAGGCCCAGCGCCCGGGCATTGGCCCGCGCCGTCCGGGCCGCGGCCTCGCTGCGGTCGACGCCGATGCCGAAGGCGGCGGCGCGGTCGTGCAGCACGGCCAGCAGCAGGCAGCCGGTGCCGGTGCCGAGGTCGAGCACGCGCAGCGGCTGGCCGGAGACGGGCCGGTCCGGCACGGCGGCCAGCGCCGCCTCGACCAGCGTTTCGCTGTCCGGCCGCGGATCCAGCGTCGCCGGGCCGAGCGCGAAATCGAGGCTCCAGAACTCGCGATGCCCGAGGATCCGCGACACCGGCTCGCGCGCCGCCCGGCGGGTCAGGTGGGCGGCGTAGCGGGCGGCGGCCTCCGGCGGCAGCGCCTCGGCGGCACGGGAGAGCAAGCCGGTGCGGTCGATGCCAAGGGCGTGCATCAGCAGGAGGCGGGCGTCGGAGAGGGCGCTGTCGATGCCGGTAGCGGCCAGCCGCGCGGTGCCGTCGCGCAGGGCTTCGGCGATCTTGGGGGAACGGGGGGTCATGGCGTGACCGTCCTCAGATGAAGAGCAATCCCGAATGTGGAGACGCGTTGCCTCTCCCTCCTGCGGGACCGTTTCGGAAGAGCGTCCGCTGCCCGTTCTTCCTCCCCCTCCCCTTGCGGAGGGGGGAAGGGGGAGGGGTTTGGTGCCGCAAGGACCGATGTCAATCTATCGCCGGATCCGTCAATGTTTCCGGATGCTCCACACCCATCCCGTTGTCGAGAGCCCCCCTCCCCCTACCCCCTCCCGCGAGGGGAGGGGGAGGATGGAAGGCATGAGCGGACAGGGCGCCGGAGGGGCTCACGGCTGGTCGGCGAGGGCGGCGAGGCGGGCGGCCTCGTCCTCGGCGATCAGCGCCTCGACCAGCTCGTCCAGCGCCTCGCCCGCCAGCACCTTCTCGATCTTGTACAGCGTCAGGTTGATGCGGTGGTCGGTGACCCGCCCTTGCGGGAAGTTATAGGTGCGGATCCGCTCCGACCGGTCGCCGGAGCCGACCTGACTCTTGCGGTCGGCGGCGCGCACCGCGTCCTTGGCCGCACGCTCGGCCTCGTACAGTCGGGCGCGCAGGATCTTCATCGCCTTGGCCCGGTTCTTGTGCTGCGACTTCTCGTCCTGCATCACCACCACGATGCCGGTGGCCAGATGGGTGATGCGGACGGCGCTCTCGGTCTTGTTGACGTGCTGGCCGCCGGCGCCCTGGGCCCGGAAGACGTCGACCCGCAGGTCCTTGTCGTCGATCTGGATGTCGACCTCCTCCGCCTCCGGCAGCACCGCCACGGTGGCGGCGGAGGTGTGGATGCGGCCCTGGGTTTCGGTCTCCGGCACGCGCTGGACGCGGTGGGCGCCGCTCTCGAATTTCAGCCGGGCGAAGACGCTGCGGCCATTGATCTCGGCCGAGGCCTCCTTGTAGCCGCCCAGCGGCGTCTCGGAGATGTCGAGCACCTCGAAGCGCCAGCCGCGGATCGCGGCGTAGCGCTGGTACATCCGGAACAGGTCGGCGGCGAACAGCGCCGCCTCGTCGCCGCCGGTGCCGGCGCGGACCTCGAGGATGGCGTTGCGGTCGTCGGCCTCGTCCTTTGGCAGCAGCTGTACCTGCACCCGCCGCTCCAGCGCCGGCAGGCTGTCGCGCAGGGCGAACAGCTCCTCCTGCGCCAGGGCCTTCATCTCGGGATCGGTCTCGGCCGCCACCATGGCCTCGAGCTCAGCCAGCTCGGCCCGGCCGCGATGCAGCGCCGCGATCTCCTCGGCGAGCGGCTCGAGCTCGGAATATTCCTTGGAATAGGCGGTGAACTGATCCGGCGACAGCTTGCCGGTGCCCATGCCGTCGCGCAGCTCGGCCACGCGGGACAGGACACGGTTCAGGTTTTCGTCGAGTTGCACGGAAGGCTCAAATCAGGGGAACGGGCCGGTCGGTCAATCGGACGACAGGCCCGCTAGCGGCCGGACAGGCGGCTCATTCCGCCGCCCGTCATTCCGCCGCCTGGGCCGAGGCCGCCTCGGCGGCGGCGCGCTCGGCCTCGATCTGCTTGGCCTTGTCCTCGACCAGGGAGACCAGGTGGTCGACGATGCCCTCGTCCTTCAGCCGGTGGTTCGGCAGGCCGTTGATGTAGACCTGATGCGTGCCCTTGCCGCCGCCGGTGAAGCCGATATCGGTCATCGTCGCCTCGCCCGGGCCGTTGACCACGCAGCCGATCACCGAGACGGTCATCGGCGTGGTGATGTGGGCCAGGCGCTGCTCCAGCACCTCGACGGTCTTGATCACGTCGAATTGCTGCCGGGCGCAGGACGGGCAGGAGATGATGTTGACGCCGCGATGGCGCAGGCCGAGCGACTTCAGAAGGTCGAAGCCGACCTTGACCTCTTCCACCGGATCGGCGGAGAGCGAGACGCGGACCGTGTCGCCGATGCCGGACCACAGCAGCATGCCCAGGCCGACCGACGACTTCACCGTGCCGCTGCGCAGGCCGCCGGCCTCGGTGACGCCGATGTGCAGCGGGTAGTCGCAGGCCTCGGCCAGCGCCTGGTAGGCGGCGACGGCGAGGAACACGTCCGACGCCTTGCACGAGATCTTGAAGTTGAAGAAGTCGTGGTCCTCGAGGATGCGGATGTGGTTGAGCGCCGACTCGACCATCGCCTCCGGGCAGGGCTCGCCGTACTTCTCCAGCAGCTCACGCTCCAGCGAGCCGGCATTGACGCCGATCCGCATCGAGCAGCCATGGTCCTTGGCCGCCCGCACCACCTCGGCCACCCGCTCCTTCGAGCCGATGTTGCCGGGGTTGATGCGCAGGCAGGCGGCGCCGTTCTGGGCCGCCTCGATGCCGCGCTTGTAGTGGAAATGGATGTCCGCGACGATCGGCACCGTCACTTCCGGCACGATGTGCTTCAGCGCCGCGCTCGATTCCTCGTCCGGGCAGGACACGCGGACGATGTCGGCGCCGGCGATCTCGAGCGCCCGGATCTGGTCGATCGTGGCCTGGATGTCCGTGGTTCGGGTGTTGGTCATCGACTGCACGGTGATCGGCGAATCGCCGCCGACCGGAACCTTGCCGACATGGATCAGGCGGGACTTCCGGCGTTGGATCTGGCGATAGGCGCGGACTGCGGCGCTCATGACAGGACCTTAGGTGATGCGGCGGTGGTTGCGCGACAACATGGCCCTTTCGCGCCGATCTCGCAATCCAACAGCGGGCATTGCGACCATGTGCGTAGGGAAGTTCGCCCCGGCGGCCGCCTGACGCGGCTCTCTGCGCTTCCGTTGCTCACGGACCCAAAAGTCCGCTGCGCTCCGGTTCTCGATAGCCACGCCAGCCGACTCACCGGACCGAATTCCCGGTCAGTTCGCCGTCGGCCGGTCGCGCAGCTTCTGCGGGTCGAGCTGGATGTTGCGCACGACCTGGCCGGGGCCGCCGAGCGTCGCCACCGGCTGGCCGTCGACCTCGACCTGCAGCCCGCCGGCATTGCCGGTGGTCAGGCGCTGGCCCTCCTGCGGCAGCACGGCATAGGTCTCGCCCGCCCCCATCACCCGGGTCATCACCAGGCCGCCCTGGCGGTCGCGGATCTGGACCCAGCTGTCGGCGCTGGCGCGCAGCATGATCCGGCTGTCGCTGGGGCCCGGCACCTGGGCGGCCGGCGGCTCGCTCGCCAAGGCGGCGCCGAGCGGGCGGTCGGCCAGGGCCATGACGGCCGGCAGCTGGGTCGACGGCGCGGGCTGGGCCTGCGGTGCCGTTGCGATCGGGGGGACGGCCGGGTCGGCGGGCGGTGCCGCCGCGATCTGGGCCGGCGTCGCGAGCGACGGCAGAGCCGGGGTCCCGGCCGGTGCGGTCGGGCCCGGCACGGGCGGGCCGGGGATCATGCGTTCGCCCGGACCGGGTTCGGCCGCGGGGACGGCGGCCTGCATGCTCAGGCTGGGGCCGCTGTTCGGGGCGGCGGGCTGCACCACCGGGCCCGGCGTCGTCTCCGGCTGCGCGCCGCCGTCGAGCAGCGCCGCGAAGCGCGCCGGCAGGGCGGCGATCTCGGCCGCCATGTCGCGGTTGGCCGAGGACAGGTAGTACCAGCCGGCATAGGCCAAGCCGCCGATCAGGACCGCGATCATCAGAATCGCGCCGCCCGGGACGCGGCTGCCTTCCGGCACCGGGGCCGGGAATTTCAGGTCGGGCTTCTTCTCGACCGCGGTGGATTCGCGCTTGAAGCGGGCCACCACCTGGTCGCCGTCGAAGCCGAGGAACTCGGCATAGGTGCGGACGAAGCCGATGGCGTAGACCGGACCGGGCAGGTCCTGGTGCCGCCCCTCCTCGATCGCCTGCAGCAGGCCGTGGCGGATCCGCAGCGTGGCCGCCACGTCGTAGAGGCTGTAGCCGGCGATCTCCCGCGCCTGGGCGAGGATATGGCCGACCGGGGCGTTCATGTCGATCACAGGATCCGCCGCCCCCGCATCGTGAGGGTTGCCTGGGGAGTCCGCGGCCTCGTGCACCACGGCAAGGTGTTTGCGATTGCTCTGGGCCATGTCGTTCGAGCCGCTTTGTGCTGACCGTTGGTGTAACAGGTGAAAGCCGGCACGCCGCCTTGTCATGATGTCGAGGCCCACTCCCCCATGACCGAGACGACTGTCCTTATTTATTTAGACGATTCCGGCGGCACAGCAAAACGAATCCGAGATTCGTCGCACTATATTGCGACGTCATGGTCGCGGGCATAGGCCCGGATGGCGGGGCGAAGCGAACCACGGGCATTGGCCCGCACCTGTGACAACCAGCGCGAGAAATGGCCGAGATCCAGGCTGCGGACCATAGTCCTGACCGCGCCGATCGAGGTCGCGGGCATCGACAAGGTGCGGAATCCCAGGCCCAGAAGAGTCATCGCCTCGATCGGCCGCGACGCCATCTCGCCGCACAGGCTGATGCGTCGGCCGGCGGAGTCGCAGCGCGCCACCGCCTCGGCCAGGGCCGCGATCAGGCCGGGCGACAGCGTGTCGTAGCGCTGTGCCACCCGGGTGTTGGTGCGGTCGGCGGCGTAGAGGTACTGCATCAGGTCGTTCGAGCCGACGGCGACGAAATCGGCAGTGCGCAGCACCTGGTCGAGCTGCCACAGCAGCGATGGCACCTCGAGCATCACCCCGACGCGGATCTCGTCCGACACCGGCGCGCCCTGGGCCGCGGCGCGCGCCACCTCGCGGTCGAACAGCGCCCGGGCGGCGTCCAGCTCGGTGACCTCGGACACCATCGGGAACATCACGCCGAAGGGCCGCCCGGCGGCCCCCTGGATCAGGGCGCGGATCTGCTGCCGCAGCATCGCCGGCCGGTCGAGGCCGATGCGGATGGCGCGCCAGCCCAGCGCCGGGTTGTCCTCGTCGATCTCGGCGAAATAGGGCAGCCGCTTGTCGCCGCCGACATCGAGAGTGCGGAACACCACCGGCCGGCCCTCGGCCAGATCCATCACCCGGGCGTAGAGGTCGGTCTGGGTGGCGACGCTGGGATATTCCGACCGCACCATGAACGGAATCTCGGTGCGGTACAGGCCGATGCCGTCGGCCCCGACCGCGTCGAGATGCGGCATGTCGGAGAGCAGGCCTGCGTTCAGCATCAGCGACACGGCGGCGCCGTCGCGCGTCACCGCCGGCAGCCGCGCCTCCTCGGCATATAGCTTGCGCTGCCCCACCTGGGCCTGGATCGCCTTGGTGATGGTGTCGATAACGTCCTCGGACGGGCGGACGAAGACATTGCCATGGTCGCCGTCGACCACGATCGGGTCCAGCGGCTCGATCAGCCGCATCGCCTCGACGCAGCGGCCGACCACCGGGATGTCCAGCGCGCGGGCGATGATGGCGACATGGCTGGTCGCCGACCCCTCCTCCAGCACCAGGCCGCGCAGCTTGCGCCGGTCGTAGTCGAGCAGCTCGGCCGGGCCGATGGCGCGGGCGATCAGCACCATGTCGTCCGGCAGCGTGCCGAGCGCCGCGGCCGAGGTGTGGCCGGCGAGGTGCAGCAGCAGCCGGTTGGCGAGATCGTCGAAATCGACCAGGCGCTCGCGCAGATAGGGGTCGGTGACCCGGGCCATGCGCGCGGCCATGTCGTTCTGCACGCGCTGCACCGCGGCCTCGGCCGACAGGCCGGTGTCGATCGCCTCGTGGATCCGGCTGAGCCAGCCGCGGTCCTCGGCGAACATGCGGTAGGTCTCGAGGATCTCGCCGCCCTCGCCGATGCCGACGGAGCGATGGTCGGCCACCAGGTCGTCGATCGAGCGGTGCATGTGCTCGACCGCCTGGCGGAAGCGCTCCGCCTCCACCACCGGGTCGTCGGCCACCATCTGGCGCACCGTGATCTGGGTCCGGTGCAGCACCGCCAGCCCCTGGGCCAGGCCGCCGCTGAGGGCGACGCCGTGCAGCCGGGCCGGCAGCGACACCGCGGTCGGGCTGGCCACCTCGCCCGGCCGGGCGATCTCGCCGCCGACGATCAACTCGGCCACCACCATGGCGATGGTCTCGAGCGTCTCGACCTCGTCCTCGGAGTAGTTGCGCTTCATCTGGTTCTGGATGATCAGCACGCCGCGCACCTTGCCGCCGCGCAGGATCGGCACGCCCATCCAGGACTCGTACGGATCTTCGCCGGTCTCCGGCCGGTAGGCGAATTTCGGATGCTGGGGCGCGTTGGCGATGGCCAGCGGCCGCGCCGTCGCCGCGACCTCGCCGACCAGGCCCTCGCCGACCCTGAGGCGGGTGCGGTGCACCGCGTCGGGGTTGAGGCCGATGGTGGCGAACAGCTCCAGCACATCGCCCGGGCGGGAGATGTAGCAGGAGCAGACCTCGGCCACCATCTCGGCCGCGATCAGGGTGACGATCTTGTCGAGGCGCGACTGCGCCGTGCCCGACCCCGCCATGACGTCGCGCAGGCGGGCGAGGAGGCGGCGCGACGGCCCGATGCCCGGGGCGGGCCCGCCCGCCGGCCGGGTCATCAGGCCCGCTCCATCAGGCCTTGTCCAGGCCGTAGGCGGTGTGCAGGGCGCGGACCGCCAGCTCGGTGTACTGCTCGGCCACCAGCACGCTGATCTTGATCTCGGAGGTCGAGATCACCTGGATGTTGATGCCGTTTTCGGCCAGCGCCTTGAACATGCGCTGGGCGACGCCGGCATGGCTGCGCATGCCGACGCCGATCACCGAAATCTTGACCACGTTCTCGTCCGGGATCAGGTGGCTGTAGCCCAACGTCTCCTTGTGTTGGGACAGCACCTTGACCGCGCGCTCCAGATCCGCCTTGCCGACGGTGAAGGTCAGGTCCGTCGCCTGGCCGTCCTCGGAGATGTTCTGGACGATCATGTCGACGTTGATATTGGCATCGGTCAGCGGTCCGAAGATCGCCGCCGCCACGCCGGGCCGGTCCGGCACGCGGACCACGGTGATCTTGGCCTCGTCCCGGCTGTACGCGATCCCGCTGACGACCTCTTTCTCCACGATCTCGTCCTCGTCCACGACCAGGGTCCCTGGCACATCTTCAAAACTGGACAGCACCTGCACCCGCACCCGATGGTTCATCGCCATCTCGACCGAGCGGGTCTGCAGCACCTTGGCGCCGAGCGACGCCATCTCCAGCATCTCTTCGTAAGTGATCTTATCGAGCTTGCGCGCCTTGCGCACGATCCGCGGATCGCAGGTGTAGACGCCGTCGACATCGGTGTAGATGTCGCAACGGTCCGCCTTCAGCGCGGCGGCCAGCGCCACCGCCGAGGTGTCGGAGCCGCCGCGGCCCAGCGTGGTGATGCGGCCGGCATCGGAGACGCCCTGGAAGCCGGCGATCACCGGCACCTCGCCGCGCGCGAGCGACTCCTCGAGCAGCCGGGCGTCGATGTCGAGGATGCGGGCCTTGGCGTGCGAGCCGTCGGTGTGCACCGCCACCTGCCAGCCCTGGAACGACCGCGCCGGCAGGCCGATCTCCTGCAGCGCCAGCGCCAGGAGGCCGGAGGTGACCTGCTCGCCCGAGGCCACGACCGCATCGTATTCGCGCGGATCATGCAGGGGCGAGATGTCGTTGCAATGCTTCACCAGCTGGTTGGTGACGCCGGACATCGCCGACACCACGACCGAGACCTGGTTGCCGCGCGCGACCTCCGCCTGCACCCGACGGGCGACGTTCTTGATCCGCTCGACATCGGCGACCGACGTGCCGCCAAACTTCTGAACAATGCGCGCCATCGGCCGCCGCGGGTTTGAAGTGACAGGAGTGCCGCGGGCCGGAATGCCGGCATTGCAGCCGCGAAGCCCGCTACCCATACTGCGTCGCCGAGAGCGACGCAACGCCCCCCGTGCAGCGTCGCTTCCGGCGATGCGAGGTTTAGAGACAAGGACCCTTCCTCATGGCGCAAAGCCCGGCGGCGACGGTCGATTCCGCCGAGATCGCCCGCTTCGAGTCGATGGCGGCGGACTGGTGGGACCCGGACGGCAAGTTCCGTCCGCTGCACCGCATGAATCCGCTGCGCATCGGCTATATCCGCGACCGGATCTGCGACCGGCTGGGCCGCGACCCGCTGGCGCCGAAGCCGCTGTCCAGCCTGGCCGTCCTCGACATCGGCTGCGGCGGCGGCCTGCTGTCCGAGCCGATGGCGCGGCTGGGCGCCACGGTCACCGGGGTCGATGCCGGGGCCGAGGCGGTCGGCGTCGCCCGCGCCCATGCCGCCGAATCCGGCCTCGCCATCGATTATCGCTGCAGCAGCGCCGAGGATCTCGCCGCCTCCGGCGCCCGCTTCGACGCGGTGCTGGCGCTGGAGATCGTCGAGCATGTCGCCGATGTCGACGCCTTCTGCGGCGCCCTGGCGACGCTGCTGCGGCCGGGCGGCACGCTGGTGATGTCGACCCTGAACCGCACCCGCCGCAGCTGGGCGGTCGCCATCCTCGGCGCCGAGCACCTGCTGCGGATCATCCCGCGCGGCACCCATGAATGGCGCAAGTTCCTGAAGCCGCACGAGCTGGCCGCGGCGCTGCGCCGCGCCGGGCTGGAGGTCGGCAACATCGCCGGGATGGTTCCGGATCCGCGCGGCGGCGGCTGGCGGCTGGCGCCGCACCACCTGGCGGTGAACTACATCCTGACCGCCGCGAAGCCGGGATGATCGTCGTCACGGGCAGCGCCGGCTATCTCGGCTCCCGCATCGTCACCTCGCTGCTGTGCGCCGGCCCGGTTTCGGGGATCGACCGGGCCGAGGCGCCGACCGTGACCCACCGCGCCGACATCCTGGACGGGGTGACGCTGCGCCGGGCATTCCGCGGCGCCCGCGCCGTGATCCACACCGCAGGTCTGAACGGCGGCCCCGGCGCGCCGGCCGTGGCCGGGGAGATGACGCGGATCAATGTCGGCGGCACCGAGGCGGTGATCGCCGCGGCCCGTGACGCGGGGGTGCGGCGGCTGGTGCTGACCAGCACGACTGCGCTGTATGGCGGCGCGATCCGCTCGGCCGAAGCCACCATCTGGGTGACCGAGGACCTGCCGCCGGCGCCGGAGACGCCGTATGAGGAGAGCAAGCGCGACGCCGAGGCCCTGGTCCTGGCCGCCGCCGGGTCGTTCCCCGACGGCTGCGTGATCCTGCGCTGCGGCCGGTTCTTCCCGGCGCCGCCGAACGAGACGGTCAACGACCGGCTGTACCGCGGCGTCGACCCGCGCGACGTCGCGACGGCGCATATCCTGGCGGCGGATCGGACGGACAGTAGCACCGTGGTGCTGAACATCGCCGCTGCCAGTCCCTTCCTGCCGGAAGACTGCGCGGGGCTGCGCCGGGACCCGCGACCGGCGCTGCGCCGCCGCCATCCGTTCGTCGAGGGTGCCTACCGCCAGCTCGGCTGGCGGTTGCCGGCCACGATCGACCGCGTCACCGCCATCGACGCCGCGCGGCAAGCGATCGGCTATGATCCGCAACATAATTTCCGCGAGGCCCTGGCCGAGCAGCTGTGGCTGGATGCCTGGCCGCGCCGGTCCGAGACCGTGCCAAATCTAGGCTGACCCGGCCTTCACCGCGGAATTTTGTTCTTGCCGCAGGTCTCCCCCGTGCTATCTAATTTTCGTTAATCGAGCCAAGAGCATTGGCGCCTAATATATTGTGCAAGCCCGTTGGTGAGCCGGCATGAACATCGGAATTTTTACCGAATTGTATCCTCCGAGCATTGGCGGACAGGAGATTCGCTTTGCCGAACTCGCGCAAGTGTTTCGGGAACGCGGTCACAATGTCTCGGTATATTGCATTGCACATAAGAAAGATTTGCCAGAGCACGAAACCCTGGGTGGTATTGAGGTCAATCGGTTTCCCGTGGATGAGAATTACCAGAGGCCGCAGTCCCGCCTGCTGCCTCGGAATCCGATTACCATACTAAAATATGCAACCTGGGTGCGAGGCGTGCTGAAGGGGCGCAGCTTCGATCTCAGCCTGTTCAACCAATGGCCCCTGGCCCATATCGCCCTGGCGCCACGCAGCGCCCGGCAGCGCGCCATCCTGGACTGGTGCGAGGTGCGCGACGCCGGCTTCTACCGCTTCATGCAATGGGCGCTTCCCCGGATGAGCGGGCAGAACATGGGCGTCGGCCCGGCGGTGTGCGCCCGGATCGGCGCCGCCTCCGACCGGTCGGTGTTCTACCTGCCGAGCGGCATCCGCCGGTCGGCCTATCGCAGCCTGCCGGCGGCCGAGCGCCGCGACATCCTCTATCTCGGCCGCATCACCGCCCATAAGAACCTGGCCTTCCTGATCGACGCCTTCGCCCGGCTGAAGGCCTCCGGCCACAACCGGCTGGGCGTGCTGGGCCGGGACGAGTTGGTGATCGCCGGCGACGGGCCGGAGCTGCCGGCGCTGCGCGCCCATGCCGCCGCCTCACCCGCCGCCGACCAGATCCGGATCCTGGGGCCGGTCAGCGAGCAGCAGAAGATCGAACTGCTGGGCGGCGCCAGGCTGCTGGCGATCTCGAGCCGGCGCGAGGGCTTTCCCCGCATCGTCGCCGAGGCGATGGCCAGCGGCCTGCCGACGGTGACCGCACGCTTCCCGGAGAACGGCACCAGCGACATCGTCGACCACTATGGCTGCGGCGTGGTGACCGAGCCGGAGCTCGACGCCTTCACCGGCGGGCTGATCGCCGCCGCCGACCGGTGGGAGGAGCTGTCCCGCGGTGGCCTTGGCCGTGCCGACGAGCTGGATTGGCAGGCGCTGGCGCAGGAGATCGAGGGCCGGGCAGTGGCTGGAATCTCAAAGGTGAAGGTTCAGGATTCATGCGCATTTTGATTACGGGCGCTGCCGGCTTCATCGGCAGCCAGATCACCAGGCGCCTGGCCCGGGACGGCCATGAGATCATGGCCATCGACAACCTCTCCTTCGGCCGCGAGAGCTCGCTGCCCGAGGAGGCGGTGTTCAAGCGCCTCAACCTCGGCACCTGCAGCAGCACCGAACTGCTGGACGTGGTCGAGACGTTCCAGCCTGACGGCGCCGTCCATTTCGCCGCGATCCACTTCATCCCCTATTGCATGAGCCATCCCGACGAGACCTTCGCCACCAATGTCCGGGGCACCGAGCTGGTGCTGCGGGCGCTGGAGCGGACCCCGGCGCGCAAGGTGGTGTTCGCCTCGACCATGGATGTCTACCCCGCGCTCGACCGGGTGCACCGCGAGAGCGACCAGGCCGCCCCCGTCAACGCCTACGGCCTGTCCAAGCTGCTGGGCGAGGACCTGCTGGCCTATGCCACCCGCACCAATGAGCGGCTGTCCGGCGTGGCCCTGCGCTTCGCCAACGCCTTCGGCCCGGGCGAGACCAACCCGCATCTGATCCCCGACGCCTTGAAGCGGATGCGCGACCGGTCGCAGCCGGAGATCCGGATGGGCTACATGGGTGCCACCCGCGACTTCATCCATGTCGCCGACATCGCCGACGCCGCGATCGCCGCGCTGTTCCAGGACACCGGGCGGTACGAGGTGTTCAACGTCGCCTCCTCGGTGCCGACGCCGGTTCGCGACGTGGTCGAGACCATCCGGCGCCTGGTCGGCGACCCTCGGCCGGTGGTCGAGGACCAGAAGCAGTTCCGCAAGTTCGACCGGCCGTCGCTGTCGGCCGACACCAGCAAGATCCGCGCGGCGCTGGGCTGGGCCCCGAAATGGTCGCTCGAGGAGGGCTTGCGCGACCTGGTGCAGCGGACCTTCGCGTCCGAGCCTCGCTCCCTGGTCGGCAAGGTTGCCTGAGGCCGGGGCCGGCCTCATATCTCGCAGCGAACCAAAATGAGTCCCTCTTCCCACAAGGGGAGAGGGGATTAGAATGAGATGGGCTCGGGCACCCTGAACGGCTCCCGCCGCCCTCAGCCCCGCCGGCGACGGTCGATGCGGTAGGCGAAGAAGGCGCCGAACACCAGGCCGACCAGCCCGGCGAGGGCGAGGATGCGGGCCTTCTTCGGCGAGCTCGGCTCGGTCAGCACCTCCGGCTGTTCCAGCGCCTCGGCAGCGAAGGGCAGGTTCGGCTGGATCAGCATCAGGATCTTCTCCTGGTCCAGGATCAGGCCGATCAGGGTCTGGCGATAGTCGTTGACGGTGACGTTCTGCAGCCGGCGCTGCAGGTATTCGAGCTTGCTCTGGGTCTGCTGATAGATCGCCTGCTTGATCTGGTCGTCGCTGTAGCGGTGCAGATAGCCCAGGGTCTGCCGCGCCACCTCGGCATCCGTGGCGTCGAGCGAGAGGGTGGTGATCGGCGAATCCCGGTCCTGCTCCTGGTTCAGGTTCTTGCGCAGGAACTCGGCCACCGCCTGGGCGCTGGTGTCGACGCTGGTGTCGAGGCCGAGGGCGGCCTTGACCGGGGTCAGGAACGAGGTGCTTTCCCAGATCTTCTTCTGGTCGTTCCAGCGCAGGCCCATCAGGCTTTCGATCAGCCCGGCATGCTCCTTCAGCGCCGCCGCGGTGCCGACCGCCGTCAGCTGCTTGGAGAAGCGGTCGAAATAGGTGATCTGCTCGTTGCCCGTCAGGCTGGTGAGGGAACTGGCGATCGCCGAGGCGCCGGCATTGCGCAGCAGGTCGGACAGCTGCTGCGACGCCTCGGTCGGCATGACGATGAGGCGCGAGGTGTAGCGCGTCGGCGACACCATGATGAAGAGCACGCCGAGGGCCAGCGCCACGATGATGGTCAGCACCACCAGCCAGCGGTGACGCCAGGCAGAGCCGATCAGCTCCTGGGCGACGGTCTCGTTGGACCTGTCGCGGGCCGGCGGGGGCTCGGCCGTCTTTGGCACGGGGCTGAGCAGATGCTCGGTGGCGACGGTCATGCCGCGCTCGCATTCGGTTGCCGGCGGGTTTCCAGGGCCTGGAGCAGCGTCGTGAAGCCATCGACCACGATTGACACATTCTCCTCTGTCATGCTGTCCGGGTCATGGACCGGATCGCCGACCCGGCCGGGGAAGGACTGGGCATGAAGCCAGCTCAGGAAGGCGGCCGGCTCAGCCCGGCCCTCGCGATCGTCGCGCTGCTGCAGCAGCCGGTCGAAGCCGGCACGGGTCAGGGTCGACAGGTCGATCCTGCCCGGCGACATCACCGGGGCGAAGTACATCGGCGCGAAGGTCGCGGCCTTGAGGCCGAGCAGGCCGGCCTCGAGGCAGACGGTGCCCGACGGCGACAGCACCAGCTTCGATGCCTCCATCAGCTTGAACGTGTCGGCATAGGGGTCGATCAGGCGGACCCCGGGGATCTGCCGCAGCTCGTCATAGTAACGCGGGGTGCGGAAGCCGATCGCGTTGGAGTGCTCCTTGACGTAGATCTCCCAGCCATGCGGGATCACCCGCGACAGCGCCCGGACATTCTCGATCTGGTTCGCATTGCGGTGGGCGAAGACGTCGATCGACGCTTCGGGCTGCATGTGCAGCGTCACCAGCACATAGGGGCGGGTGCCCGGCAGGCCCTCATGCTCGAACGGCTTCTGCCAGCGGGTGCGGTAGGTGTTGACGATCCGGCTGAACCGGAAGCGTGACCGCTGCGCCAGGGTCGGCAGGGTCTCGTCGCCATCGGTGATGCGGGAGAAGGTCTGCACCACGGATTCGCCGAGCCAGTGGCGGCGGAAGAACCGGATCTTGTTCTGGATGTGGAAGTAGTACGGACGGTAGGACCGGGTGCGCAACGCCTCAAGGATGGTGTCGGCGGCCTCGCGATCCGACCGGTCCGGCTTGCGGATCTCGAAGATCTCGGCCTGGTTCAGGTCGGTGAAAAAGCCGAAGCGGTCGGACGGCACCCGCACCGTGGACGGGGCGAAATAGGCCCGGCCCTGCGCCTTGCACAGCAGCGCCGTGGCCAGTTCGAAGGCCCAGGTCTGCTCGCCGAAGGTGGCGCGGACGTCATGGGCCCGCAGGTAGCGCGAGATCTCGCGCGCGATCACGGCCAGATAGGCCTTGCCGTGGGACTGCCTGGACAGCTGGCGGTCCATCATCAGGGTTTCGTTGGCGGACTGGCCGCCGGCCTCAAGCTCGGTCAGCGCCGGGTCGGCCGGATCCGGCGGCGGCGCGTTGCGCCACTCATCCCGGAAATCGGCGAGGCAGAGGATCCTGTCGCGGCGCCAGCCCTGCTTGATCAGCGCGTCCGCCCATCGCCGGCTGGCCGCGATCCAGAAGACCCCGACCCCTTTCCGCTCGAGGCTGCGCCCGATCCTTTCGAAGAACATCGTGCGGTAATTGTTGGACAAAAGACAAATATTCATTATTCCGCGCCATGGATCTGGGGCACGCGCGCCAACGACTCGATGGCGTGAACCGACGGGTCACCGGCTCATAACCCACTAACCCGCAACGGGAGGCGGTGACAAGTGCGACGGCACGGAAGGCGGGAGAAATCGCCGTTCCGATCAAATCAAGGTAGTGGTGGTGGGCGGAGCGGCCGGCGCCGGTCAGGAATCGGTGCGGGACACCCAGGGAATACGGGCGACGCCGATTCCCTCTTCCTCCAGCTCGCGGGCCTCGGCCTCGGTGGCCTCGCCGTAGATGTCGCGATGCTGTGACTCTTCGTAGTGGATCTTGCGCGCCTCGTCGGCGAAACGGTCGCCGACATACTCGCAATTCTCCTCGATCTTGCGGCGCAGGGCCTCGAGCTCGCGGCGCGCCTCGCCCATGGTGGTGTGGGTCCGGCGGCCATCCTCGGCAGGGCCGCCCTTGGCCGACCGCTTGCCGATCGCCGGCGCCATCAGCGCCTTCTCGACCGCGCCGCTGCCGCAGACCGGGCAATTGATCTCGCCGGCCGCAACCTGGGCATCATAGGTGCCGCTGTTGCGGAACCAGGCCTCGAAGCCGTGGCCGGCCTCGCATCGCAGTTCATACAGGATCATCGCATTCCAAGCTCCGCTTTCGTCATACGATGGTCCGCCATGGGCCGCAAAGAAAATGACGCCTCACATCCCGCCGATGCCGCATATCCCCCCTGTGTCCGCATGGGTCGCGCGCTTCGCGCCGCTGGTGCCGAAGACCGGGCCGCTGCTGGACCTCGCCTGCGGCAGCGGCCGCCATCTGCGCCACTTCCAGGCCCGCGGCCATGACGTGGCCGGCGTCGACATCGACCTGCAGGGCGTGGCCGACCTGGCGGGGGCGGAGGGGGTCGAGATCCTGCAGGCCGACATCGAGGCCGGGCCCTGGCCCTTCGCCGGGCGCCGCTTCGCCGGCATCGTTGTCGCCAACTACCTGCACCGGCCGCTGCTGCCGGCGATCATCGACGCGCTGGCCCCCGGCGGGGTGCTGATCTACGAGACCTTCGCCCAGGGCAACCAGCGCTTCGGCCGCCCGTCCACCCCCGCCTATCTGCTCCGGGCCGGGGAGCTGCTGCAGGCCGTGGCCGGGCGGCTGCAGGTGGTGGCCTATGAGCATGGCGAGGTCGCCTCGCCCCGCGCCGCGGTGGTGCAGCGCCTCTGCGCCGTTGCCGATCTCGCGCCGGTGCCGGCGCTGGACGGGTCGCCCGAGCCGCATCCCCTGCCCGCGCCCTGAGCGTTCCTCACCGGCGGCGAGAGAGGCTACGATCACCGGGATTTGCGAAAACATCAGGCATTTTGCAGTCGAAGGAGACAGGCGTGGCCGAAGGAACCGTCGTCTGGGGCGTGCTGGGCGCCGCCAGGATCAACGACAAGGTCGTCCCGCCGATGGCCCGGGCGCCGCACTGCCGGGTCAAGGCGATCGCCTCGCGCTCGGCGGAGAAGTCCAGGGCCGCGGCCGAGAAGTACGGGCTGCCGGTGGCCTATGACAGCTACGAGGCGCTGCTGGCCGACCCGGAGATCGACGCGGTCTACATCCCGCTGCCGAATCATCTGCATGTCGAGTGGACGCTGAAGGCGGTCGAGGCCGGCAAGCATGTGCTGTGCGAGAAGCCGATCGGGCTGAACGCCGAGGAGACGCGGCGGCTGATCGCGGCACGCGACAGGACCGGCCGGCGCATCCAGGAAGCCTTCATGGTTCGCACCCATCCGCAATGGCTGAAGCTGCGCGAGCTGGTGCAGGACGGGGCGATCGGCGAGCTGCGGGCTGTCACCGGCGCCTTCACCTACCGCAACATCGACCCCAACAACATCCGCAACAAGGCCGATATCGGCGGCGGCGGGCTGCTCGACATCGGCTGCTACCCGATCACCACCTCGCGCTTCGTCACGGGGCGCGAGCCGCGCCGGGTGGTGGCGCTGCTGGACCGCGACCCGGTGTTCAAGGTCGACCGGCTGGGCAGCGTGCTGCTGGACTTCGACGGCATCCAGGCCAGCTTCGTCTATTCGACCCAGCTCCCCGGCTACCAGCGCATGCAGTTCCTGGGCACCAAGGGCCGGATCGAGGTTGAGATCCCGTTCAACGCCCCGAACGACCGGCCCTGCCGCCTCTTCCTGGATGACGGGTCGAGCCTGTTCGGCGACGGCATCAAGCCGGTCGAGATCCCGGCCTGCGACCAGTACGGCGTCGCGGCCGCGGCCTTCGCCGAGGCGATCCTGACGGGCGGCGAGCAGCCGGTGCCGCTGGAGAACACCCTGGCCAACATGCAGGTGATCGATGCGGTCTTCCGCTCGGCCCACACCAGCCGGTGGGAGACGCCGTGAGCGAAGTGCCGACGGTCGCCGAGCCGACCGCCATCACCCGCGAATCGCTGAAGAGCGGCGTGCTGCAGCGCATGATCGCGGCCAGCGACCCGACCGCGGAGGTGCTGTCCTTCGAGGCGCTGGCGGAGTCGCGCCGGGCGATCCTGGCGGCGGAGGGCGCGGCCGGCAGCGACGTCTGGGTGTTCGGCTACGGCTCGCTGATCTGGAACCCGGCCTTCCACTTCGTCGAGCGGCGCACCGGGCTGATCCATGGCTGGCACCGTCGCTTCTGCCTGTGGACCGCGCTGGGCCGGGGCACGCCGGATCGGCCGGGGCTGGTGCTGGGCCTCGACCGCGGCGGCACCTGCCGCGGCGTGGTGTTCCGCATCGCCGCCGCCGCGGTGGAGGAGGAGCTGGACCTGATCTGGCGGCGCGAGATGGTGACCGCCTCCTACACCCCACGTTGGGTCACGGCGGCAACGCAGGACGGCCCTGTGCGGGCGATCGCCTTCACCATCAACCGCGCCCAGCCGCGCTATGCCGGCCGGTTGAGCGAGGAGGAGACGGCGCAAGTGCTGGCCGGGGCCCGCGGCCAGCTCGGCAGCTGCCAGGAGTATTTCCGCTCCACCCACGACCATCTGGTGGCGCTGGGCATCCGCGACCACGGGCTGGAGGCGCTGCGGCGCCGGATCGCGGCGCTGGACCTCTGACCCAATCAGTCGTCGCGGTAGCCGAGATACCGCCCGTCCGCGTCGTAGCGGTTGACGCGATCGCCGCTCTGCTCCTCATAGCCGAGATAGCGACCGTCCGCATCGTAGCGGTTCAGACGGCCAGCGCCGCTGCGCTCGATATAGCCGATATACCGGCCGCCGGCGTCATATTGCACCCGGCGGCCGCCCGGCAGGTCCTCGCGGTAGCCGAGATAGCGGCCTGCGGAATCGTAGCGCTGGATCCGGGCGCCGCTGCGCCGGTCATAGCCGAGATAGCGGCCATCGGCGTCGTAGCGGTTCAGCCGGTCGCCGCTGCGCTCGACATAGCCGAGATACTGGCCCGAGCCATCGTAGAGGTTCTGGCGCTGGGCCATGGCCCCCCCGGCCCCCAGGCACAGCAGCACGGCCAGCAGCGCGCCGAAGCCGCGTCGAATCCAGCGGGTCTGCATCCATCCTCTCCCCATCGACAAGACCGGCCCCGATGGTGCGGCAACGGGCCCATGCCCCGGGACTATAGCCGCATCGCGGCTTTTCCGGGTTCTCCGCGGGTCCGAAGGGGGGCGGCGTCCCCCCGCTCGACCGGCCCGCGCCGTCCCGCTAGCATGGCCATGGCAAGGGGGCGACCGCGGAGGACACCATGGCGTTCGTCATCACCGGCCTGTGGGCAGCCTGGTTCGTCTACTGGCATGTCGCCGCCTTCGGCACCAAGCCGGCGCGGCGCCGCGAATCGGTGGCCTCCCGCCTGTCGCACATCCTGCCGCTGGCGCTGGCCGTCGCGCTGTTCATCCGGCCGGGCCTGGCGGGACCGGCCCTGGGCGCGCCCATCCTGGCGCGCAGCCCCGGCTTCGACATCGCCGGCGCCCTGCTGGTCGCGGCCGGCCTTGGCTTCGCCGTCTGGGCCCGGCTGCACCTGGCCGGCAACTGGAGCGGCACGGTGACGCTGAAGCAGGACCACGAGCTGGTGCGCAGCGGCCCCTACGCCCTGGTGCGCCACCCGATCTACACCGGCCTGCTGCTGGCGGCGGTCGGCACCGTCGTCGCCATCGACCGCTGGAGCGCGGTGGTCGCCCTGGCGCTGATGGCCACGGCCTTCCTGCGTAAGATCATGGTCGAGGAACGCTTCATGGCCGAGGCCTTCGGCCCGGCCTATGCCGCCTACAGCCGCGGCACCGCCCGGCTGGTGCCGTATCTGTGGTGACGGGCCGACGCCGTCAGAGAGCGAAGTCGCCGGCGGTCAGCGTGATCGTTCCGGTCAGCCGGATGTGGAAGTCGGACACGCGGTCGCCGTCGACATCGCCGGCGATGGTGGTGACGCCGCCGTCGACGGCATAGCGCAGCTGGCCGGCAACCCCGGTGTAGAGGCCCGTGCCGATGAAGGCGAAGGCCTGGTCGCCGGTCGCCGCCCGGTTCGCATCGATCTGCGACAGGTCGATGCGGTCGCCCTGGGCGCGGCTGAAGTCGGTGATCACATCCGCATTCGCGCCGACGAC
>JAEKLZ010000093.1 GCA_019508225.1 Inquilinus limosus
TTCCTGGCCGGCGCGATCCAGGACATCTCCCAGATCGACGGCCGCCGGGCGGCGCATCCGCGCTTCCAGCCCGAGAACTTCGCCCATAACCGCGGGCTGGTCGACCGGTTCGAGGCGCTGGCGGCGGAGAAGGGCTGCACGCCGTCGCAACTCGCCCTCGCCTGGGTGCTGGCCCAGGGCGACGACGTGGTGGCGATCCCCGGCACCCGGTCGATCGCGCGGCTGGAGGAGAATCTCGGGGCCCTGCAGGTGGCGCTGACGCCGGACGACCTGGCCCGGCTGGACGCCGCCATCCCGGTCGGCGCCGCGGCCGGCACCCGCTATGCCGCCGCCGGGATGACATCGGTCCAGATCTGAGGCCGATGGCCGGGGCGGCCGCCGCGATGTAAGAGTTCGGCCGGCACGATCGGGCTGGGGGCGCGCATGGACTGGCAGCCGATATCCGAAGCGGAGATCTGGGACGAGATCAACCAGGCCGCCGCCCGCATGACCGTGCCGCAGGAGCGCTTCTGGGAGGCGATCCGGATCCTTCCCGAGAAATGGGCGCAGGACCCCTATGGCAATCTCGGCGGCGGCTTCTGGGCCGTGGCGGTGCTGGGCCGGATCGTGGTCTGGTTCAACGACATCGAGGGCGGGTTCAATTTCTCCCGCTACTCGGCTTACGGCACGATCGACCAGTATTTCGCCAACCAGGACGAGCTGGAGCACGTGGTCGGGGAGCTGATGGAGATCGTGCGCACGGGCTACAGCATCGGCGGCCGGGCCGGACCGCCGATCGCCGGCCCTGCCTCCGGCCACGGATAGCGCGCTTTACTCCTCCTCCCGCGCATCGAACGCCTCGCGCGCGGCGTCCAGTGCCGGGAAGTTGCGCTCGGCCCAGCGGTCCAGGGCGGTCAGGGTCTCGCTGAGGGATTCGCCGAGCGGGGTGAGCCGGTATTCGACATGCGGCCGGGCGGTGTGGAAGTCGCAGCGCGATATCAGCCCGTTGCGCTCGAGGTCGCGCAGGGTCTGGGCCAGCATCTTCTGCGAGATGCCGCCGATCCGGCACAGCAGCGCGGCGTTGCGGGCCGGCCCGTCGCCCAGCGCCGAAAGGATCAGCACCGACCATTTCGACGCGACCAGCTCCAGCGCATGACGGGCCGAGCAGGTCTCGTCGAAGACATCCGGTGCGGTGGCGGGCTCGGGCCGGGCAGCCATGGTTACCTCAAGGTGCGTAATTGCGGGGCGTCCGCCCCTTCCCGATACATGGACTCGTATCGCGGATTGCAAGCCCTCGAGGAGACGTCATGAAGGCCCTGATCCTCAGCTCCAGCCCCCGGCGCGAGGGGAATTCCGCCGTCCTGGCCGGCGCGGTCGCGGCCGGCCTGGCCGAAGCCGGCCATGCCGCCGAGACGGTCCATCTGGCCGACGCCATCGGCGGCTTCCTGCGCGACTGCCGCCAGTGCCGGCGGCCGGACGGCAGCTGCGCCATCGACGACGGGTACCGGCCGCTGTTCCTCGACCGCTTCCTCGCCGCCGACGGGGTGGTCCTGGCCACGCCGATCTACTGGTACGGCATGTCGGCCCAGCTCAAGGCGTTCTTCGACCGGATGTTCTGCTACGTCGCCGCCTCCTACCCCGAATCCGACAGCGTCAAGGCGCGGATGACCGGCAAGCGGATCGGCCTCGTCCTCAGCTCCGAGGAAGCCTACCCGACGGTCTCGGCCGCGATCGTGCAGCAGATCCGGGAGTACAGCCGCTACACCCGCTCGCGCTTCGTCGGCGTGGTGCATGGCCATGGCAATGCCCGCGGCGAGGTGCGGCGCGACCCGCTGGACCCGCTGGCCGAGGCCCGCCGGCTGGGGCGCGGATTCTTCGACCGCTACGCCACGGATTACGAGATCGACACCGACCGCCCCGCCCGGGTCTGGCCCGAAGCGGCGGCCTGACGCGGGCGCCGCCGCCCGGGTTGTGCCCGCCGCCCGGATGGGACAGGATCGCGCCGCCGCGCCGCGGCGCACCTGGTCATAATCGCGTGGAGGATAGGGTATGACGTCTCGGCTGTTCGGATCCGGCTGGACTTTCGGGGCGGCGCTGCTCCTCCCGCTGCTGGCGGCCGGCCCGGCCCTGGCCGATTTCGGCTCCTGCGTCGCCGGCCTGGCCGACTCCGCGGTGAAGGCCGGGGTCGACCGCGATGTCGCCAGCCGCGCCTTTGACGGGCTGACCCAGCCGGACGACAAGGTGCTGCGCTTCTCGCAGGCCCAGCCGGAATTCGTGACGCCGATCTGGGACTATCTGGCCTTCCTGGTCGACGACCAGCGCATCGCCGACGGCCGCGCCATGATGTCGAAATACGGCCGCGTGCTGCAGCAGGCCGAGCAGCGTTACGGCGTCGACCGCACCGTGATCGCCGCGGTCTGGGGCGTCGAGAGCGACTACGGCAAGGAAACCGGCGGCTATTTCCTGCCGCACGCTTTGGCCACGCTGATCTGCGCCGGCGAGCGACGGACCGATTTCTGGCGCGGCGAGCTGATGGCGGCGCTGAAGCTGGTCAGCGCCGGCGACCTGCGGCTGGAGGAGCTGAACGGCTCCTGGGCCGGCGCCTTCGGCCAGACCCAGTTCATCCCCTCGACCTATCAGCGCCTGGCGGTCGATTTCGACGGCGACGGCCGGCGCGACCTGGTCAGCTCGGTGGCCGACGCGCTCGGCTCCACCGCCAACTACCTGAAGCGGTCCGGCTGGCAGCAGGGCCAGCCCTGGATGATCGAGGTCCGGGTGCCGGCCGGCTACAACGGACCGACCGGGCGCAAGGACAAGGACCCGCTGTCGGCCTGGGCCCAGCGCGGCGTGGTGCGGGCCGACGGGGCGCCGCTGTCAGGCAACGCCCAGGCCGGCCTGATCCTGCCGGCCGGGCCGCAGGGGCCGGGTTTCCTGGTGTTCCGCAACTTCGACGCGATCTATTCCTACAACGCGGCGGAATCCTACGCGCTCGCCATCTCCCACCTCGCCGACCGGCTGGCCGGCGGGCCGGCGCTGCGCACGCCGTGGCCGACCGACGATCCCGGCCTGTCGCGGGCCCAGCGCCTGCGGCTGCAGCAGCTGCTGCTGGCCCAGGGCTACGACATCGGCGGCCAGGCGGACGGCAAGATCGGCCCGGCCACCCGGGCCGCGATCTCGGCGGCCGAGCAGCGCCTGGGCATGCCCGCGACCGGCCGGGCCGGGCAGAAGGTCTATCGCGCCTTGGGCGGGCAGTAGTCTCGGTCGGGTCGTCAGGGCCGGCGCATCGGGCCGGCCCGCCGTTCAATGCGACCAGAACAGGTCGAACCGGTCGCCGTCCTGGGCGGACTGGCACAGCATGGCGTGGATCGGCCGGGAGACGTGCGGGTCGCGAATCTGCACGTTGTAGGAGACGGACCGGTCCTCGCGCCGGCAGGCCCAGGCGCCGCCGATCTCGTGGTCGTCACCGGAATAGACCAGCAGGTCCGGCGCCCTCGGGCTGTCGGAGGCCCGCGGGTTGGGAACCAGCCGGATCCGGTCCTGGAACAGCAGCGTCCTGACCGGCCCCTCGATGACGTCGCGTTTGCGGTACAGCGTGCCGATGCCGATCGTGGTCATCGCGGATCCTCAGCGACAGAGCGGTGTAACGAGCCGATCAGGCCGTGGCGAAAAACCGGGAAATGCCGTCCGGAACTCACCACCCGCCACCGGGTGCAAGATACCACCAAGGTACTCCGCCGGCGCGCCAAGGTCCCAGTTGACAAAAGATATTACGTTTTTTAGTAAATTTTCCATCCGCGTAACACTTTCGAAGACGACCACCGCGCGGAATCACGACCGCGATCATACCAACACTTCAGTCCTGATTCCGGCGTCAAAGAAAGGGGGGCTCACCCCCCTTTTTCCGCAGGACATTCAATGGCATTCGAGACGAATCCTGGCCTAGCGCACCCCTGACGGCCGGACTAGGATCCTGTCTGGGTCCCACGGTGGAAGAAGCTGTCATGACGGCCGTCGAACAGACCTCTCGTGCGCTGGTGATCGAAGATCAGGACCTGATGCGCCTGGCGCTGATCGCCGAGCTGAAGGCGGCCCTGCGGGACTGCATCGTCCAGGGCGCCGCGACCTGGGAGATCGCCGCCGGCCTGCTGCGCGAGCACAGCTTCGACCTGGTGATCATCGATCCCGGCCTGCCCGGCTTCGACCCGACCTCGCCGCAGCACCGGCTGGCCGTGGTCAAGGCGGTGGTCGACGCCTCGCCCGACGCGCTGCACATCGTCGTCACCGGATCGGACAGCGTCGAGGAAGGCGAAGCCTGCCGGATGCTGGGGGCCAACGCCTATGTCGGCAAGACCGGCCTCGACCGGGACACGCTGTCCAGCATCATCGACAAGATCTCGGACACCCGGTTCTCGCTGTCGCTCTCGGCGGTCAAGGCGGTGACGCCGGAATTCACCTATTCCGGCCTGACCCCGCGGGAGCAGGAGATCATCGACTTCATGCGCAGCCGGCCGAAGGGGGTCAAGCGCAAGGAGATCTACGAGAAGATGGGCGACCGCTTCGGCATCGACCCCTACACGGTCGAGAAATACTACAAGCAGGCGCGCGCCAAGCTGCTGAAGAACGGGCTGTTCCCGAAGGGCGCCTGACCATGACCGCCCGTCGCCTTCCCCTTCCCTCCAACCGGCACCGTCCACGGCTCAACTGATGTTCCGCGTCCTCCGCATGGCGCTGTCCGCCGCCGCCATGCTGGCCATCGCCTGCGGTGCCGCCGCTGCCCCGGTCGGCTATGAGGACCCGCACATCCTCCGGGTCGAAAGCTCGCCGGGCCAGGCGATCGTCACCTACACGCCCGAGCAGATCAAGACGGCCTTCCCGCAGCGGGTGATCGAGACCGGGACGCCGTGGAGCGAGGCCGGGGAGACGATCCGCTACCGCGGCCCGGACCTGAAGGACGTGCTGGACCGGAGCGGCCTGGGCGACGTGCGCTCGATCGACGTCTTCGCCTATGACGACTTCATCACCGCCATCCGGATGGACGAGATCACGGACTACCAGCCGATCCTCGCCATCGAGCGCGGCTGCACCGCGGCCGACCACAAGAGCGGCCGCTGCGCCGACGCGCAGGAGTTCCGATCGCTCGACCTGGCGGATTCCGGGCCCTATTCGATCATCTGGCCGCTCGACCAGCTGCCCAAATCCTACACCGCCGGGCGCAACGCGATCTGGGTCTGGTTCGTCGTCGCGCTGAGGCCGAGCCAATGACCAGGATCCCGCTCCTGCGGGGGCTGCGGCGCTGGCTGGACCTGGTGCCCTATCTCGGGCTGGTCGTCGCCATCCTGCTGGGCTCCTGGTCGTTCATGCGCTCCGAGCATTACCGCGAGGAGACCGACATCCTCCTGATGCAGTCCTACGAGGTGCAGTGGCGCGGCTCGCAGATCCGCGAGCGGCTGGCCAACATCGTCGGGCTGCTGCGCCTGTCGATGGCGACCAAGGACCGCCAGCCCCAGCTGGCGCAGGAGGTCGGCCTGCTGCAGTTCAACATGGTGGCGCTGCGCAACCTGCAATATATCGACCATTTCCTCGACCCGCAGGATTTCGCCCGGCTCGACAGCAGCATCGAGACCATCCGCGCCCGCATCCTGCCCAATCTGGGCGCGGCGACGAACGACCAGGAGACGCTGGATTTCCTGACCGACATCCAGCAGGACATGTTCCAGGTCTCGGGCACCACCGGGGCGCACAGCCGCACGCTGAACGAGACCGCGCACATCGCCGAGAACGCGCTGCGCAACATGGCGATCTTCGTGCTGGCGCTGTCGGCCGTGATCGTGGTCGGGGTGATCATCCACCAGCAGACGATCATGGCGCGGCGCAAGGACCAGCAGATCCGCTCCTTCGCCTCGCTGTTCGCCCATATGACCCGGTCGCGGGTCGCGGCGCTGGCGCTGTTCATCAAGAGCCTGCGCGATGGCCAGGCCCCGGATCCGGAGCTGGTCGCCGCCGCCTCGCGCGCGGCGGCGGAGCTGGACGGCATCAACAACGGCCTCTTGAAGATCGCCTATTCGGCGAAGCCGAGCCGGAACGTGGCGCTGCAGAGCATCCTTGACGCGCTGTCGCAGGACCATGGCGGACGGATCCAGTTCGACGTGCCGGAAGAGGCAAGGGCGGCGCTGGTGGCGTCGCCGCAGTTCCACCTGATCCTGGACGAGCTGATCCGCAACGCCGAGCACGCCGTGGCCGCGGCCGGAAAGCCGGAGTCCCGGGTGGTCCTGCGCGCCCGGCTGACCCACCGTTTCCCGTTCGGGCGCCGGCTGCTGCTGGAGGTGATCGACAACGGCCTCGGCATGTCGTCGACGGTGCGCGCCAAGGCGACCGAGCCGTTCTTCTCGATGCGGGCCGGCAGCCATGTCGGGCTCGGTCTGACCGGCTGCGCCGAGATGGTCAAGGCGCTGGGCGGCCGCTTCCGTATCGACTCCGCCGAAGGCCGCGGCACCTCGGTGCGGATCCTCTACCCCCTGCCGCGCCGCGATGGGCCGGACAAGCGGGCCGCGGCGTGAGAGGTCAGCGTCCCGCCTGCCGTTCCCATTCCTCCTTGAGCATGGCGAAGATCAGCTCGTCGCCCCAGACGCCGTTGAACCGGTCGTTCTGGATCAGATGCGCCTCCTGCCGCATGCCGAGCCGCTTGAGGACGTTGACCGAGCCGGTGTTCAGCGCGTCGCAGCGGGCGAAGATGCGGTGGAAGCCGAAGCGGCCGAAGCCGAGGCCCAGCACCGCCCGCGCCGCCTCGGTGGCATAGCCGCGGCCGGCCGCCTCCGGCGCGAAGGTGTAGCCGATCTCGGCCTGGCGCGCCTCGCGGCTGACCCATTTCAGCACAACATCGCCGAGCAGGGCGCGGGTCTCGCGGGATTCGACCGCCAGCACGATCTCGTCGCCCTCGCCCTCGAACTTCAGCGTGCCGAACCGCTCCAGCGCCGAGCGCGACTGCTCCGGCGTGCGCGGATCGCGGTAGAGGTAGCGGGCGACCTCGGGCAGGCGGTGATAGCCGTGAAAGGCCTCGAAATCCTCCGGCACGAAGCGGCGGAGGATCAGCCTCTCGGTCTCGACCGGCACGATCGGATGCGACATGCGGCGTTCCCGGGTGAGTCGGCGGGGATAGTTCCTCCTACAACCGGAACGGCCGTTCACTCAATAAATTCGCTTGGGATCAAGCGGTCAGCGCCCGGCAGTCGGCGGCGGCCCAGCCGACCGTCACCGCCTCGCCCGCCACCAGGGCCGGCCGGCCGTCGGCATTCGGCAGCTTGAGCACGAAATCGTCGCGCCCGAGCAGCGACAGCCGGGCGCGGGTGTGGTCGCCGTGGAAGATCAGCTCCTCGATCCGGGCGGGGAAGCGGTTCGGCCCGGCCTCGGCGCCGGGCGAAAGCCGCACCCGCTCGGGCCGGATCGACAGGGTGGCGCGGGCTCCCTGCCCGGCCGCCCCGACCGGCGTCGCCAGCACCGAGAAGCCGCCGTCGACCGCGACCATGCATTGCCCGCCGCCCAGGGTCTCGACGGTTCCGGCCAGCTTGTTGTTCTCGCCGATGAACTGGGCGACGAAGGCGGTCTCCGGCCGGTCGTACAGGTCGTCCGGCGCCGCCAGCTGGTCGATCGCGCCCTCGTGGAACACGGCGATGCGGTCCGACATGGTCAGCGCCTCGCCCTGGTCGTGGGTGACATAGACCACAGTGACGCCGAGCGACCGGTGCAGATGCTTGATCTCGAGCTGCATGTGCTCGCGCAGCTGCTTGTCGAGCGCGCCCAGGGGCTCGTCCATCAGCACCAGCCGCGGCCCGAACACCAGGGCCCGGGCCAGGGCGACGCGCTGCTGCTGCCCGCCGGAGAGCTGGGCCGGACGGCGGTTGCCGAAGCCGGCCAGCTTGACCATGTCGAGCGCGCGATCGACCCGCGCCTCGGCATCCGCGCCGCCGATGCCGCGGACCTTGAGCGGGAAGGCCACGTTCTCGCGCACCGTCATATGCGGGAACAGGGCGTAGTTCTGGAACACCATGCCGATGTCGCGGCGCCAGGGCGGCAAGGCGTCGATCGCCTTGCCCTCCAGCAGGATACGGCCGCGGGTCGGCGTCTCGAACCCGGCCAGCATCATCAGCGTCGTGGTCTTGCCCGAGCCCGAGGGGCCGAGCAGGGTCAGGAACTCGCCTTGCCGGATGGCGAGGTCCAGCCCGCGCACCACCAGCGTCTCGCCGTCATAGGTCTTGGCCACGTCGACGAATTCGACGAAGGCCTCCGCTTCCCTGTCCGCCATGCCGTCCCTGTCTGTTTTGTTCTGCTTTTCAGCGCCACTATCCCACAGCTGTCATTGCCGGGCTTGACCCGGCAATCCAGGGGCCACCAAGAGCCGCTCTGGCTGCCCCTGGATCCTCGGGTCAAGCCCGAGGATGACAACAAGGAAAAATCCAGCCTGTATCCTTCCGCACTACCCGTCCAGCGCCTGCTCGAGATCCGCGATCAAATCCTCCACCGCCTCGATGCCGATCGACAGGCGCAGCAGGTCGTCGGGCACGGTGCCGTCGTCCTTCTCGATCGTGGCGCGGTGCTCGATCAGGCTTTCGACCCCGCCCAGCGAGGTGGCGCGGATGAAGATGCCGACGCGGGAGATCGCGCGCAACGCCGCCTCGCGGCCGCCGGCCAGGCGCAGCGACAGCATGCCGCCGAAACCGCCCTCCATCTGCCGCGCTGCGATGGCGTGGCCGGGGAAGCCCGGCAGGCCGGGGTAGCAGACCTGCGCCACCGCCGGATGGCCGTCGAAGCGCTCGGCGATGCGCTGGGCGCTGGCGCTGGCGGCGCGCACCCGCACGAACAGCGTGCGCATGCCGCGCAGCAGCAGCCAGGCCTCGAACGGCCCCAGCACCGGGCCGGCCAGGAAGCGGATGCGGCCGATGCGCTGCCACAGCGGGCCGTCGGCCGCCGTCACCACCGCGCCGGCGACGACGTCGGAATGGCCGTTCAGATATTTGGTGGCGGAGTGGACCACCAGGTCGGCGCCATGGGCGATCGGCCGGCACAGCGCCGGCGAGGCCGAGGTGTTGTCGACCGCCAGCAAAGCCCCGGCGGCGTGGGCGATCGCGGCGACGGCGGCGATGTCGGTGACCGACCAGATCGGGTTGGCCGGGGTCTCGACATAGACCAGCTTCGTCACCCCGGGGCGGATCGCGGCGCGCAGGGCGTCGAGGTCGGTGGTGTCGACCAGGTCGCAGGCCAGGCCCCAGGGGATCAGCAGCTCGCGCAGCAGCTTGGCGGTGCCGAAATACATGTCGCGCGAGCAGACGACGTGGTCGCCCGGCGCCAGCGCCTGGAACAGCGCCGCGATCGCCGCCATCAGAGATAGCCGTCGAGGCGGGCGGCGATGGTTTCGGGGCGGCAGGGTGGCCGATCGACCATGGGAACTCCGATTGCCTTCCGGGTGTAACCCCGCTGACGCGCCCCTGCAATCCATGGCAACGTGACCGAGAGGTCGCGGGAGCATGTAAATGACGTTCGAGAACGGGTTCGGGATCGATCTGGGGCTGGCGCCCGGCATGTGGGTGCGGCACCCGGACCAGCCCGACTGGGGCCCCGGCCAGGTGCAGTCGGTGATCGGCAGCCGGATCACGGTGAATTTCGAGAACCGCGGCAAGGTGCTGATCGACGGCTCGGTGATCCAGCTGGAGCTAGCCGAGGAGGCGTAGCGTCGGGTGCGCCGTCCCCTTCCGCCCTCCCTCGTTGTCATGCCCGGGCTTGACCCGGGCATCCAGAAGATGTCGACACCCAGTGGATTGCCGGGTCCAACCCGGCAATGACAGGATTATTTTGTTCAATGCACGGCCTCTCCAGAGAATGTCGGATTTTACGCTGGCGCGCTTTCCACGCTCCGCTATGATGGACGATCTTAATTTACAGTATCAATAGGCACAATCGATGCGCGTCGAGCTTCGCGGGATCGAGAAGCGGTT
>JAEKLZ010000094.1 GCA_019508225.1 Inquilinus limosus
CCGTTCTGCAGCACGATGATGCGATCGGCGTGGCGGATCGTGGCCAGGCGATGGGCGATGACGAGGCCCGTGCGCCCCTTCAGCAAGGTGACCAGGGCTTTCTGGATCAGCATCTCGGTGTAGCTGTCGATATTCGCCGTCGCCTCATCCAGGACCAGGATCCTGGCATCCGCCACCAGGGCCCGGGCGAAGCTGATGAGCTGGCGCTGCCCGATCGAGAGATTGCCGCCGCGCTGGTCCAGGACCGTCTCGTAGCCGTCCGGCAGACGCGCGATGAAGTCGTGAGCGCCCACCGCCTTCGCCGCGCGGATCACCGCCTCCAGGGACGCATCCACCTTGTGGTAGCGGATGTTCTCGAAGACCGATCCCGAGAACAGGAACGGCTCCTGCAGAACCATGGCCACCTGCTGCCCGAGCGACTCCTGTGTCAGGTCCCGCACGTCATGGCCGCCGACCATCACCTGGCCGTCCCAGACATCGTAGAAGCGATGCACGAGCGCCATCGCGCTCGACTTTCCCGAGCCCGTGGGGCCGACGAGGGCGACGGTCTCGCCCGGATTGACGCGGAAGCTCACATTCTTGAGCACCGGTTGGCCGGATCGATAGCCGAAGGTCACACCCCTGAACTCGACCGACCCGTCCGTGGCGGGCGACAGGTCGATCGCGTCCGGCCGGTCCTCGATCTCCACGGGAATGTCGAGCACCTCGGCGATGCGGTGGCCCGAGGCCATGGCCCGCTGCATGACGCTGTATTGCAGGGTCAGCGAACGGATCGGGTCGAAGAAACGCTGAATATAGAACAGGAAGGCGACCATGATGCCGATGTCCAGGGTGTTGCCCAGGACCATCGAGCCGCCGACGACGATCACCACCGCCATGGCGACGCCGGTCAGCGTGTCCACGATCGGCACCATCACCTGCGCATATTTCGCGGCACGGAGATGGCTGCGCAGATTGCTGTGGGCCTTGTCGTCGTAGAGACGCAGGTTGAGCTGCTGGCGGCCCATGCTCTGGACCGTGCGCACGCCGTGGATGCCCTCGGCGAGCGCGCCATTGGCCACTGAATTCGTTTCATGCGCGGCCATGAAAGCGTCGCGGGCCCGCGGCAGCCACCACAGGCGCACGATGAACAGCACCGGCATCACCGACAGGGTGAGAAGGGCCAGCCGGACGTCCAGGAGAAGCATCACGGTGATAATGCCGGCCAGGAGCGCGATGTCGCCGACGGAAAGAACCGACGTTTCCATGAATTCCTGCATGGAGTTGACGTCGCCCTGCAGCCGCGACATCAGCCGTCCGACCTCCGTCTTGTCCATGAAAGAGAGGGACACGCGCTGCAGATGCGCGAACATGGCGCGGCGCATGTCGAACAGGACGTCCTCCGCCGCCTTGCCGACGACCGTCTCCTGCACCCAGCTCGCGCCGTAATTGACCAGGATCGCGGCGGCAAAGGCGATCGCGGCCCCCGTCAGGGCATCGCGGCTGCCGGTCGCCATGCCATGGTCGATCGCGAAGCGGATGATCAGCGGGATGGCGACCTGGCTCAGGGTGAAAAGCAGCACCGCGGCGACCGCGATGACCATCTTTCGCCGATACGGATACACGAATTGCCAGATGCGGCGGACGATGCGCCCGTCGAAGGCCGCACCGAACACTTCCTCTTCCGGGCGATGGGATCCGACGACGGCCCGCGGCGGACGGCCGCGCGGATCCCCGGCCTCGTCCCTGTCTTCGGGTTTATCGGACATCAGTGCACCACCGGCTGCGAGGTGTCGTCGCCGGGACGCACCTGGAGGTCGTAGAGCGCGCGATATCGGCCGCCTTGGGCGAGCAGCTCCTCATGAGTGCCGCGCTCGATGATGCGGCCATCCTCGATGAACAGGATCTGGTCGGCATGCATCAGCGAGCTCAGCCGATGGGCGATGACCAGCGTCACGCGGTCCTTGGCGAAGCGCCGCATGGCGCTGCGGATCCGCTGCTCGGTGCCGGCATCGATCGCGGCGGTGGAATCGTCGAACACCATGATGGCGGGTTTCAGCATGAGGGTGCGCGCGATCGACAGGCGCTGGCGCTGCCCGCCGGAGAGGGAGACGCCGCGCTCGCCGACGACGGTGCCGTAGCCCATCGGCAGCCCGAGGATGTAGTTGTGCAGCTGGGCGGATTCGCTGGCACGCGCGATCTGGTCGTCTTTCGCCCATGGATTGCCATAGACGATGTTGTTCTCGATCGAGGTGGTGAACAGGAAGGAATCCTGCTGCACGATGCTGACCGCCTGCCGCAGGGAGTTGAGCGTGACTTTGCTGATGTCCTGCCCGTCGATCGTGATCCTGCCGCCGCTGACGTCGTAGAAGCGCGGGATGAGATGCACCAGGCTCGACTTGCCCGCCCCCGGGGATCCGACGATCCCGATGGTCTCGCCGCGCCGCGCCTCGAAGCTGACGCCGGACAGGACCTCGCGCTCCCCCGCCCCCGGATAGTGGAAATCGACGTCCTCGAACCGCAGCACGCCGTCGGTCACCACGAGGTCCTTGGCTCCCGGCTCGTCCTTGATGGCGAGATCGAGGTCGAGCAGCTCGAACAGACGGGTCCCGCAGGTCGAGGCGCGGGCGAAGGAATTCACCAGAAGACCCAGCTGGCGTACCGGCATCTGCAGGATGGTCGTGAAGGTCAGGAAGGTCGCCAGCGTTCCGACGCTGATCTCGCCATCGATGACCCTGTTGCCGCCGACCCAGAGCACCAGCCCCATCGCGAGAAAGAAGGAGAAATTCATGGCTGAGGTGTTGACCACGCGGAGATCCACGCGCTCGTGTCCGATCCCGAGGGCGCTCCGCGAGGCCCGGTCGAACTTCTCGAGCTCGTGCTTCTGCGCCGCGAATGCGCGCACGACACGGATGCCGCCGAGGTTCTCCTCCATGACCCGGCTCAGGACGGACATCCGATCCTGCAGGGTGAGCCAGGTCGCGCGCATGCGGAGTTGAGTCACCGAGGAGCGCCAGGCGACGAACGGCACGAAGCTCAAGCTCAGCAGGCCGAGCACCAGATCCGTGCTCAGGAGCAGATAGGCGCCGACGCCGATCAGGACCGTCAGCAGCACCAGCCGCACGACCCCGGTGCTGAAGAACATGCGCACGCCTTCGAGATCCAGCATGCCGAGCGTGATCAGGTCGCCGGTATGCACCCGGTCGTGAAAGCTGAAGCTCAGGCGCTGCAACTTCTCGTAGCAGGCGAGCCGCAACTCGTAGCCGATATGGTGCCCGACCGATTCCCCGAAGTAATTCTGCAGCATCGTAAAGAGGCCGCGGAAGACGCTGATGGCGAGCAGCACCAGCG
This sequence comes from Inquilinus limosus, assembly GCA_019508225.1. Taxonomy (GTDB): domain Bacteria; phylum Pseudomonadota; class Alphaproteobacteria; order DSM-16000; family Inquilinaceae; genus Inquilinus; species Inquilinus limosus_D. The sequence continues at coordinate 3,331 of JAEKLZ010000094.1, forward strand.
CGGTCGTCATCAGGGCCGTTTCGGCCTGAGTCGTCGATCCTCCCGCGGCCACGAGAACGCCGCGAGCCTGGTCGACCGCCTGGCCGAGGAGACGGGGGATGAACAATTGCAGCGTCGCGGCAATGAAGGTCGACCCGATGGCGATGCCGACCTGCCAAGGATGGCGCAATGTCATGCGGGTGATGCGAAGGAGTGCGCTGACTCCACGGCCCCATTGGGCCGATGCAATATGGGCACGCGAGTTATCGCGCCTAGGCGCGCTCGCGATCGTATCGGTGCTCACGGGGCGATCCAGTGCTTCCAACACACTGCCGGTAAGGAGCCGAGGCTCGGTCGGGCAGTTCCATTCTTCGAGCCATAACGCACCTTTTTGGCGGCGAGTTCAAGGGCGGCGGACCCTCCGCATGAGGACACGTCACGTTCGGCCAATTCTGACCATTTCCGGCTTCGGACCGGCTCAAGAACTGACGCTCCTACGTCAGCATGCTTCCGACCAGCACGGATTTGAATCAGGATGACGTCGTCACCCCATAGCGGATTCGCGGAACCAGCCACGCCATCTGCGCCCGTCAGCCCGCTGCGCCAGCGGATGATCGCCGGAAGCCGATGGCTGAATGCTTGCGTTCATGCAAGATCGATGCTGCGCAAAGGCAATTTGCTTTGCGAGGAAGAAAAACCAACTTTGCACCATCACCGTTCGCAAAACGCGCAGGATCAAGGATATGGGCGAGCCCTTCGGCAATATCGCGTGGGACGATTTCCGCCTGATCAAGGCCATCGCGGATGCCCGAGGGCTCCAAGGGGCGGCGGCTCAGCTCGGCCTCAACCACTCGACGATGTTCCGCCGCCTCGGGCAGATCGAGCAGGCGCTCGGGGCGACGCTGTTCGAGCGGCACCGCTCCGGCTATGTCCTGACCCCAGTCGGGGAGGAGATGGCGGAGCTGGCTGCCCGCGTGGACGACGATATCACTGGCTTTACGCGCAAGGTCGCGGGGCGAACCATCTCACCGGCCGGCGAGCTGCGTGTCACCACCAATGATTCCCTGCTGATCCATCTGCTGACCCCACTCTTCGCACGGTTCCAGCGCCAGTGCCCCGACGTTCGGCTGGACGTGGTGCTCAGCAACGAGCCCTTGAACCTGTCCAAACGCGATGCCGATGTCGCGATCCGGGCCACGGACAGGCCGCCCGAGACGCTGGTGGGGCGGCGCGTCGCCCGGATCGCCTGGGCACTTTATGGACGGGCGGCCGATTTTCCCCGGCCCGAGCTCCCTGTCTTCCGTAACCTCACCGACCGGCCTTGGGTGTCGCTCGGCGACAATCTGGCGGCGCTCAAGGCGGTGCGCTTCGTCGAGCGGATCGTCTACAGGGTGAACACCGTCCTCGGTCTGGCCGAGGCGGTCGAGAGCGGAGTCGGGATCGGTCATCTGCCCTGCTTCATCGGCGATATCCGACCGTCCCTGGTTCGGCTGGGCCCGCCCATTCCCGATTTCGCCGCGGATCTCTGGCTGCTGACACATCCCGACCTGCGCCAGTCGGCACGTGTGCGCGTGTTCCTCGACTATCTGGCCGGCGAGATCGGGAAGTCGCGGCCCCTCTTTGAAGGCAACCTCGCCACGCCCGGCGCGCCGGGCGCCACGGCGGAATCATCGGCCGCCTAGCGATACAGGCGATTCCGCAAACTCGCCTTGCACTCAGGAAAGCGGTTGTCCTCAGCGGTGCCGGCCGGCTCGGCTAGTGTGGTGCCGCGGCGCGAGGGCTGACGATCCTTCGCGTCCCCAAATGCGGGGCCGGGAGCCCCGAACCACGCTCGAATCAAACCGCAATGGCGCCGAGGCCGCATGGCTTCGGCCAACGGTCCCCCTTTGCCTTTCACCGAGCCACTTCCGACAGAGGAAAGCAAGATGTCCAAGCTCGATATGCTCACCCCGCAGAACAGCGCCATCGCTCTGATCGACTACCAGCCCGCGATGTATCAGGGGGTGCAGTCGCACGACCGGCTGGTGCCGTTCAACAATGTGCAGATCCTGGCCAAGACGGCGAAGCTGTTCAACATCCCGACCGTGATTTCAACGGTCGCGGCGAATTCCTTCTCTGGCTTGTTCATGCCGGAGGTCACCGAGCTGTTCCCCGATCACGACATCATCGACCGCACCTCGATGAACTCCTGGCTCGACGCCAATTTCCGCAAGGCGGTCCACGCCACCGGGCGGAAGAAGATCGTCATCGCCGGGCTGTGGACCGAGGCCTGCGTCCTGTTCCCGACGCTCGACATGCTGAAGGAAGGGTTCGAGATCTACGTGCCGGCCGATGCCTGCGGCGACGTCTCGCCGGAGGCTCACGCCCGGTCGATGGAGCGGATGATCCAGGCCGGTGCCGTGCCGATCACCTCGCTGCAATACCTGTTCGAGCTGCAGCAGGACTGGGCCCGGGTGGAGACCTATGACGGGGCCATGGAGATCATCAAGGCCCACTCGCCCTACGGCATCCAGATCCGCTTCTCCAAATGGGCGCTCGGCGAGCATGCCAGTGAAGCCGGTGTGGCCGCGTAAGCCTCCGATCTGATCGCTCGCCGCAGAGGAATGGCCATGAAGCTCTATCTGGTGTCGCTCGCCGTCGGAATTTTCGTCGGCATCATCTACGCGGTGCTCAATGTGCGCTCCCCGGCGCCGCCGGTGGTCGCCCTGATCGGGCTTCTCGGCATGCTTCTCGGCGAGCAGGTCCCGCCGATCGTCAGGAGCCTGTGGGGTCGGGAGCCGACGGTGGTGTCCTGGCTCCACCAGGTGAAGCCGCACATGTTCGGGCACCTGCCGAAGGGCGGCCAGCCGTCGGATCGGGCCGAGGGATAGCCACGGCTCGATCGACCCCACCCAGCCCTCTGTCGCGGCCCGCCCCACCCGGGGCGGCCGCCTGCCCCACAGGAGAGATCCTGATGACCGAGACCCGTGCGCCCGACGTGATCCTGCACCGGGGCCTGATCACCACCCTCGACCGCGCCCGGCCGACCGCCAGCGCGGTCGCGATCACCGACGGGGCGTTCAGCGCCGTCGGCGCCGACCATGAGGTGATGTCGCTGGCCGGACCGAGGACCCGCATCGTCGACCTGAAGGGCCGGCGGGTGCTGCCCGGCCTGATCGACAACCACCTGCACATCATCCGCGGCGGTCTGAACTTCAACATGGAGCTGCGCTGGGACGGCGTGCGCTCGCTGGCCGATGCCATGGCGATGCTGAAGCGGCAGGTCGCGGTCACCCCGCCGCCGCAATGGGTGCGCGTGGTCGGCGGCTTCACCGAGCATCAGTTCGCCGAGAAGCGGCTGCCGACGATCGAGGAACTGAACGCCGTCGCCCCCGACACGCCGGTGTTCCTGCTGCATCTCTACGACCGGGCGATCCTGAACGCCGCCGCCCTGCGCGCCGTCGGCTACGGCAAGGACACGCCCGAGCCGCCGGGCGGCGAGATCACGCGCGCTCCGGACGGCACCCCGACCGGCCTCCTGCTGGCCAAGCCCAATGCCGCGATCCTCTACGCCACCCTGGCCAAGGGGCCGAAGCTGCCTTTCGACTATCAGGTGAACTCGACCCGGCACTTCATGCGCGAGCTGAACCGCCTCGGCGTCACCGGCGCCATCGACGCCGGAGGCGGTTTCCAGAACTTCCCCGAGGACTACGCCGTCATCCAGAAGCTGGCCGATGAAGGGCAGCTGACCATCCGCCTCGCCTACAACCTGTTCACCCAGAAGCCGAAGGGCGAGAAGGACGACTTCCTGAACTGGACGAAGACCTCGCGCTACAAACAGGGCGACGACTATTTCCGGCACAACGGCGCCGGCGAGATGCTGGTCTTCTCCGCCGCCGATTTCGAGGATTTCCGCCAGCCCCGCCCGGACATGCCGCCGGAGATGGAGGGCGAGTTGGAGGATGTCGTCCGCATCCTGGCCGAGAACCGCTGGCCCTGGCGGCTGCACGCCACCTATGACGAGACGATCAGCCGGGCGCTGGAGGTGTTCGAGCGGGTGAACCAGGACATCCCGCTCGAAGGGCTGCACTGGTTCTTCGACCATGCCGAGACGATCTCGGACCGGTCGATCGACCGCATCGCGGCGCTCGGCGGCGGCATCGCGGTGCAGCACCGCATGGCCTATCAGGGCGAGTATTTCGTCGAGCGCTACGGCCTCGGCGCGGCCGCGGCCACCCCGCCGGTGGCGCGGATGCTGGAGAAGGGCGTCAACGTCTCGGCCGGCACCGACGCGACCCGGGTCGCGTCCTACAACCCCTGGGTCTCGCTGTCCTGGCTGATCACCGGCCGCACCGTCGGCGGCCTGCGGATCACCCCGCAGCACAATTGCCTCGACCGCGAAACGGCGCTGAGGATGTGGACCGAGAACGTCACCTGGTTCTCGAACGAGGAAGGCCGCAAGGGCCGCATCGCCGTCGGCCAGCTGGCCGACCTGATCGTCCCCGACCGCGACTTCTTCGCCTGCGCCGAGAGCGAGATCGCCGACACCAGCTCCGAGCTGACCATCGTCGGCGGCAAGGTGGTCTGGGCCGCGGGCGGCTTCGCCCCGCTGGACGAGGCCGCCCCGCCGCCCGCCATGCCCGACTGGTCGCCGGTGCGCCGCTTCGGCGGCTATGCGGCCTGGGGCGACACTGATCCCGCCGCGGTGGTGCAGCGTACCGCGGCCGCCGGCTGCGGCTGCGGCAACAGCTGCGGCGTCCATGGCCACGACCATGCTTCGGCCTGGTCGTCCCGGCTGCCCATTTCCGATCTGAAGAGTTTCTGGGGCGCGCTCGGCTGCGCCTGCTGGGCGGTCTGACGCCATGCGAAGCCTCGAAGGAGCAGAGAACCGCATCGCGGCATCCGTCGGCCCTGTCTTCGCAGTGGGATGGATCCGGCGGCTGGCGCTCCTCGGCCTCTGCGCCGCCTACATCCAAGGAGGACTCAACAAGGCTGCGGATTTCCCCGCAGCGATTGTCGAAATGCAGCATCTCGGTATCGTTCCAGCCGCGCCCTTCGCAGTCGCCGTGATCCTTCTGGAGCTCGGCGCCTCGGCCATGATCCTGGCCGGGATCTGGCGCTGGCTGGGTGCCCTGGCCCTCGCCGGGTTCACTCTGATGGCCACCTTCCTGGCACTGCGGTTCTGGGAGATGGGGCCGCCCGACCGCTTCGGCACCGCCAACGCCTTCTTCGAGCATCTCGGCCTCGCCGGCGGCTTCCTGCTCGTCGCCTGGCACGACCTCCGGGACCGGAAGCGTCCCAGTTGACCCTGTTCACCCGAGAGAGATCCTAATGCGCATTCCTTTCCTCACCGTAGCGGCCCTCGGCCTGGGTGTCCTCGCCGCAACGCCCGCTTGGACGCAGGAGGCCGGGGGGCCGGTCGCCGTCGGTCCGCAATACGACACGACCCATGTCTATGTGGCGCCCGCGGATGTCGACCGCTTTGCCGCCAGCTTCCTCGCCACCTTCGGCGGGCAAAGCACGAAGCAGGTGGTGGCGACCGTGACACCGACGCCGAGCAGCACCACCTCGCAGCTGCTGCAGACGCCGGTCGGCACCGTCTCGCTGTTCGGCTTCACGACGCCGATCCCCTATCCGTTCGGGGCCGAGCGGACCGGCTATCTCGTCACCGACCTGGACGCGGCGCTGGCATCCGCCCGGGCCGCCGGCGCCGATGTGTTGGTCGACGCCTTCCCCGATCCGATCGGGCGCGACGCCGTCATCCAGTGGCCGGGCGGCGTCAACATGCAGCTCTACTGGCACACGGTGAAGCCGTCCTACGCGCCGTTCCAGACCGTCCCGGAGAACCGGATCTATGTCTCGCCCGACGGGATCGACGACTTCCTCCGCGGCTTTCTGGCCTTCTCCCATGGCAAGGTGGTGTCGGATAACCCACAAGCGTCCGGCGTCGAGATCGGCCGGCCGGATGACACCTACCGGCGGGTCCGGATCGAATCGGCCTTCGGCCGCCTGACCGCCCTGGTCACCGACGGCCGTCTCCCCTTCCCGTACGGCCACGAGACCACCGGCTACGAGGTGGCGAACCTCCAGGACACGCTGGCCAAGGCCCAGGCGGCCGGCGCCACCGTGCTGATCACGCCCTACATCGCCGACGGCCGCAGCGCGGCCATGGTCGAGTTCCCCGGCGGCTATGTTGCCGAGATCCATGCCTCGCATGGCTGAGCCGGCGAGAGCACGGAGGACGCACCGACCGCGCCGCGCCCTCACGGCGGTCTGGGCCGGGATGCTCGCGGCCATCGCGTTGCTGCCCGGCGCGGCCGCGCAGGAGGCGACGGCACCCGCTCGGCCGAAGATCCAGATGAACCGCTGGCAGGAGGATTGGTCGGTCCTGGCCGATCCCGCCCTGCGCACCTGGCCCTTCGACGCCTTGAAATACATCCCGCTCTGGGCTGGCAACCCGCAGACTTACCTGTCCTTCGGGGCGACGCTGCGGGAGCGCTTCGAGATCAACGACGCGCCCGGCTTCGGCACCGGCGGCAGCAAGGGCGACGGCTATCTGCTGCAGCGGCTGCAGATCCATGCCGACCTGCACTTCAACGAGAACTGGCGGTTCTTCGTGCAGCTCGAGGATGCGCGGGCCTTCGACAAGCGGTCGATCGCTCCGGTCGACCAGAACCCGCTCGACCTGCGCATGGCCTTCCTCGAATTCACCCACCCGGCGGGCGACGGCGTGGTCAAGGCCCGGATTGGCCGGCAGGACTTCGCCTTCGACCTGCAGCGCTTCGTCTCCTCGCGCGATGGCCCGAACGTCCGGCAGTCCTTCGACGCCTTCTGGCTGGATTGGGAGAACGGGCCGTGGCGCGTGCTCGGCTTCGTCAGCCAGCCGGTGCAGTATTTCGACGGCGAACCCTTCGACGACCGGTCGGACGACACCTTCCTGTTCAGCACCTTTCGGGTCGAGCGCCAGGTGCTCGGGACGAATGAGCTGTCAGCCTATTATGCGAGCTACGATCGCCAGGACGCGCATTACCTCGACGCCACTGGCGACGAGCATCGCGACATCTTCGACGCCCGCTTCGCCGGCGCGGCCGACGGGCTGGACTGGGACCTGGAAGCGATGGGCCAGACCGGCTCCGTTGGCTCGAAGTCGATCGCCGCCTGGGCCGTCGGCGCGCGCGCCGGCTACACCTTCGGCGACACGCCGTGGCAGCCCCGGCTCGGGCTGCAGGTCGATGCCGCATCGGGCGACGCCCGAGCCGGCGACGGCACCCTCGGCACCTTCAACCCGCTGTTCCCGAACGGCTACTATTTCAGCCTCGGCGGCTACACTGGCTACAGCAACCTGATCCATGTGAAGCCATCGGTCACGGTCAAGCCGGTCGACGGGCTGTCGCTGACAGCGGCAATCGGCCTGCTATGGCGCGAAACCACGGCCGATGCCGTCTACACGCAGCCGAACGCGCCCGTGGTCGGCACGGCCGGACAAGGCGACGCCTGGACCGGTGCCTATGGCCAGTTCCGCGCCGACTACGCCTTCAATGCCAACCTGACCGGCGCGGTCGAGGCCGTGCACTATCAGGTCGGCGACACGCTGCGACGCGCCCGCGCACATGACAGCGACTATCTCGGGATCGAACTGAAATTCGGATGGTGATGCGATGAGACCGACCCTCCCGGTGATCCTCAGCTTCAATGCCGGCTATGTCGACACGGCCGGGTTCCTGGCACTGCAGGGGCTGTTCACCGCGCATGTGACGGGCAATTTCGTCACCTTCGGCGCCGCCGTCGCGCTCGGCACCACCGGGGCGGTGGCGAAGCTGCTGGCGCTGCCGGTCTTCTGCCTGGTCGTCATCGGCACACGATACCTGGCCTATGGGTTGGAAGGCACGAAGCTGAATCCGCTGCGCGCGATGCTGGTCTTGAAGCTTCTGCTGCTGACCGCTGGCGCCGTGCTGGCGATACGGCTCGGCCCCTTCTCCAATGGCGACGCCTGGCCGGCGATCGTCACCGGAATGGTGCTGGTCTCGGCGATGGCCATCCAGAACGCGGTCCACCGCATCCACCTGGCCAGCGCGCCGCCGACCACGCTGATGACCGGCACGACGACGCAGATCATGATCGATCTCGCCGACCTCATGCATGGCGTGGTGCCGGAAGCGGCCGCGACAGCACGAGCCCGGCTCGCCCGCATGTCGGTGGCTGTCATTGCGTTCGCCCTGGGCTGCGGGGCGGCCGCCCTGACGTTCATCCTGGTGCGGGAATGGTGCTTCGCGGTACCGCCGGCCGTGGCTTTGGTCTCGACATTGCTGTCCGGCCCATCGACACCCACGACCCGCCAATAGCGGCGCGTGGCCGGTCGAGAAGGGCACCAAGGAAGGACGCCGTCGGGCTCGGCTTCCAATGTTTCGCAGACGGATCGTCGGCCCGATCGTGGCTCGCCTGCCGTTCGGCCATCTGCCCGACGTCGAGGCAGCCCGGCCAATTGACGAGCGAAGCGAGGAAGAGGAACCTTCCCAACCGATAATCGTTTAGGCGGCTGGATATATTGACCGATAACCACGCCATGTCGATCCCCGATCATACCGATCCCTCCCTCTGGAGAGTGGAGCTCTCCGATAATCACGGTGTCGCCTCCTGCGGCCGCTATCGCGCTCGCTTCAGGTTTCCGGGCGGCGGACCGTTGCGGCTGGTGTGGGAAACGAGGCCCGATGCGGACTCGAGCTGCTCTGGACTACAAGGCGTAGTGAGAGAGGCATGCTACCGGGCGCTTGGCGCGCACTCGAGTCAGCCGCCTCCCCCTTCCTTGATCTGGCTGAAATAATCCGGCGCCCCCATCTGGCCGCCCTTCAGCGCAATCTGCAGGCCGTCCAGGGCCGGATCATCGCCATGTGCCTGGAACAGTGCCGCCCCGGGCGCTGTCGGGGCCAGGGCGGTCAGCGCGTGGATGCCGAGAACGCTCGCGCCATAGCCGGAAGTGTCGCCGCCGGCGATGATGCCACGCTTCAGCCGCGCCCGTCGCAGCACCTGCTTGAGCGCGGTGCCCAGGCCCGTGCCGATGCGCTCGTTGACCGCGGCGGGATCGGCGCCGGAGGCGGCCAGCGCCTGGTTGAGCGCCGTCACGGCCGGGTCGTCCGGCCCGCGCGCCGTAAAGAGTAGCGGGTCTCTTCCCGCGCCGATCGCGGCCAGCGCCGCGTCCACGGCCCGCCCGACCTCCGCGACCCAGGCGGAGACGTCGACCGCGTGGCGAGCATCGACCGGGATGGGTTGGAAGCCGCATTTCAGCGCATGGGCGATCTGGGCCGCGGTCTGCGGCGCGCAGGAGCCGGAGACGACCGCGACGCGCTCGACTGCCCCGGCGCTCGGCGCCGGCGGGGGTGGCGCGATCAGCCCGGCCTGGCGCCAATGGGCCAGCAGCGCGTATTCCAGCCCCTGCGAGCCGATCGCGAACAGCCGCTCGCCGCGGTTCCGCCAGATGACCTCGCCTACTGCCGCGAGGTCGTCCTCGTCCATCACGTCGAAGGCGATGATCCCGGCGCCCGCCGCGATTTCCCGCTCCAATGCCGCCTCGCCCCGGCCGGAGCGGAGGTCGGTGAGGTCGACCAGGCCGATCGCCCGGTCGGTCTGCAGCGCGAGGTGCCGCCGGACATCGGCCTCGTGCATCGGCGTCACCGGGTGGCGGCTCATGGTCGGGTGCCGGTCGAGGCGATGCACCGCGCCGCCGAATGCGGCGAAGAGATTGCCGAAGCACTGCCAGCGCCCGATCGCCGGCGCCGCGACCACGAAGGGATGCCAGGCACCGCCGAGCCGCGGCAAAGCGAGCTCGGCGGCCTTGCCGATCGAGCCGACCTGCGGCGCGGAATCGAGGGTCGAGCAGATCTTGTACTGCGCGATCGGGGCGCGGAGTTCGGCCAGGGTTTCGAAGACCGGCGGCAGATGCCGGTCCATCCAGGCCGGGTCCTTCGATCGCGCCACCCCGGCGATGCCGATGCCGCGATAGCCGGCAAAGGCGGCGAGACGCTCGGGCGTCGGGATGTCGAGAAACAGCACCGAGGGCACGCCGCCGAAGGTCAGCACCTCCATCACCGCGGCGGCGCCGGTGAAATCGTCGCCATACCAGGAGACGAGCGGGCCGGCGGGGAGGGAGGCGGTCATGCGGGCTCTCCCTCGATGGATCGCCTCTTCCGGATACTGCCGTTTTTATCCTCCCCCTCCCGCGAGGGGAGGGGGAGAGTAAAAAGATGGGTCGATTCAAGCGGGGACTTCCGAAAAAAGGCGGTCATCCCTTATACGCCTCCAGCGCCTGGGCCAGGGCCGGGCGGGTGCGCGCGTGGTCGGCCAGCGGCACGCCGCCGACCGCGGCCTCCCAGGCGTCGCGCAGCGCGGCGACGCCGGCGGCGGGGCCGGCGGGGTGGGCCATGATGCCGCCGCCGGCGGCGAAGATCAGGTCGGTCGAGCCCAGCGCCTGCCAGGTGCCCGGCGCCTGCCGCACCGTCTGGCCGGAGGAGAAGACCGGCATGATCGGGCACGGCTTGTCCGGGAACAGCGGGTCAGACCTTGTGCCAGGCGGTGAAGCTGAAGCCGAGCAGCGGGTGGCGCGAGAGATACCCCCAGCCGTTGCGATGGGCGTGGATCGGCAGTGCGCTGTGGCGGCCGAGCGCGATCATTCCGGCGAGGCCGACCGAGTTGACGCTGGCCATGACACAGGTGCCGCCCAGCGCCTGCACCAGGTCGTGCCGGCGCCGCATCTCGTCCAGGTCGCCGGTCAGGTTGAAGGCGAACATCACCTTGCGGCCCTTGCGCTCGGCGACGTCGTTGATCACCCGCATCACGGCGCGGGCGCGGTCCTCGAACGGGCAGGCCGGGCCGTCGGCCTGCAGCTCGTCATCCTTGATGAAGTCGATATCGGCCTCGGCCAGGGTGCGCACCAGCTCCGCCGTCTCCTCCGGCCCAAGGCCGACGCTGGGCTTGACGATGGTGCCGATCAGCGGCCGGCCCTCCACCCCCGCCAGGCGCCTGGTGCCGGCGATGCCGAAGCGCGGCCCGGCATAGGCCGCGGCGAAGGCCGGCGGCAGGCGGAGGTCGAGCAGCTTCAGGCCGGAGAACTGCTTCAGCTCGAACAGGTTGCCGGCCACCGTCGCCATCAGGTTCGGCAGCGACGGCCCGAGATTGGCCAGCGGCCAGGACAGCGTTATCCGCGCCCGGACGATGGGTCCCTTCCCGCCGGCTCCGGGCAGCGAAGGGGCAGACATCTCGCCGACGACCTCCAGCCGCTCGACCCGCGCCGCCGACCGCTCCTTCAGCGCCGCGGTCTCGCCCGGCACCGCGACGAAAGTGCCGGAGGACTGCTCGCCCGCCATCGCCTCGGCCGCCGCCTGCGGGTCATAGGCCGTCTCGATCAGGTAGTCGGCCTCGATGCGCTCCATCCTGCTCTCCGCTCGACGGCGATGAATCATGCTGATTGACTCATCATACCAGTTGTCAT
>JAEKLZ010000095.1 GCA_019508225.1 Inquilinus limosus
GGCCGGTCTCGGCCGCAGCGCGCAGCAGCGGCTCGGGGTCGAGCGGCTTGAGGGTGGCGACGTTCAGCACACGGACTTGAACCCCTTCGCCGGCCAGAAGCTCCGCCGCCTCCAGCGCCCGCGACACCATGGTGCCGGTCGCCACCAGCGTGACGTCGCCGCCGTCGCGCAGCTGCTGCGTCGCGCCGCCATCGAAGCTGGATCCGGCCGGCGTCACCTCCGGCACCGGGAAGCGGCCGATGCGCAGGAACACCGGGCGGCCGGCGTCGGCGGCCCAGCGCACCGCCGCGCGGGTCTGGGCCGGGTCGGCCGGCACCATCACGGTCAGGTCCGGGATCGCCCGGGTCCAGGCTAGGTCCTCGATCGAGTGATGGGTCGGCCCCAGCTCGCCATAGGCCATGCCCGGGCTCATGCCGCACAGCACGATCGGGTGGTAGCTGTAGGCCGCGTCGGCCTTGATCTGCTCCAGCGCCCGGCCGGTCAGGAAGGGCGAGGCGGCGCAGACGAAGGGCACGAAGCCGCCATTGGCCAGCCCGGCGGCGACGCCGACCATGGCCTGCTCGGCGATGCCGACATTGACCAGCCGGTCCGGGAACTCGGCGGCGAAACCGGTCAGGTTGCTGGAGCCGACGGAGTCGTTGCAGACGGCGACGATGCGCCGGTCGGTCCGCGCCAGCTCGGTCAGGGTCTCGGCGAAGGCCTTGCGGCAGTCGAAGGTGCCGGCCTTGGCGACGACATCGGCGCTCATCGGGCCACCTCCGCCAGCGCCTGCTCGATTTGCGCCGGCGACGGCACCTTGTGGTGCCATTCCACCCGGTCTTCCATGAAGGACACGCCCTTCCCCTTGATCGTGCGGGCGATGACGCAGCGCGGCCTGCCGGCCGGTGCGGCGGTGAAGGCGGCCCACAGCGCGGCGTGGTCGTGGCCGTCCAGCTCGATTGTTTCCCAGCCGAAGGCGCGCCATTTGTCGGCCAGCGGCTCCAGCCGGTTGGTGTCCTCGGTGCGGGCGCCCTGCTGCAGCCGGTTGCGGTCGACGATGGCGGTCAGGTTGTCCAGCCCGCGATGGCCGGCGGACATCGCCGCCTCCCAGTTGCTGCCCTCCTGCAGCTCGCCGTCGCCGAGCACGACGAAGGTCCGCCAGGGCTTGCTGCTCAGCCGGGCAGCGATGGCGGAGCCGACGCCGATCGGCAGGCCGTGGCCGAGCGGACCGGTGTTCGCCTCGACCCCCGGCACCTTGCGCCGGTTCGGATGGCCGTTCAGCACCGACAGCGGCGCCATGAAGCTGCCCAGCAGATCCGCCGGGATGAAGCCGCGCAGCGCCAGCGTGCTGTACAGCGCCGCGGCGCAATGGCCCTTGCTGAGGATGAAGCGGTCGCGGTCGGACCGCGTGGGGTTGGCGGGATCGAGGTCGAGCACGCCGAAGAACAGCGTCGCCAGGATGTCGGTCACCGACAGGTCGCCGCCGACATGGCCGAGGCCGGCCTGCCCGATCATGCGCAGCACGGAGCCGCGGATCTCCGCCGCCGCCCCGGCCAGGAGGCGCGCCCGCTCGGCCCCGTCCGCCGTGGCGATGCGCGCCACGTCGAAGGCCGTGTCGGGAACGAATGGGGGCTTGGGGTCGAGCACCGCTCCTCCGGATTGAATAATTATTCATACTTAGATTTAAATTCATGCTATCTGTGAGTCGAAACTGCGTCAAGCCGCTCGGTCCATGCGTTCGTCCAAAGAACGATGAGAGATCGACTAGGAGAAAGCTCGTGGAGACGGCGGCGAGCATGCGCAGCTTCCGCTTGACCGACGCGCGGCGCGAGTCCGAATAATCAAGCTGTGATGCATAAATTTTCGATCCAGCCGATCGGGCAATCCACCGTCGAGGCAGCCTTCCGATGAGCCGTGTCAACGAGCTTCGCCTGATCACCCGGGTGGCGCAGATGTACTATGTCGACCGGCTGAAACAGTCCGACATCTCGCAGCGGCTGCATATCTCGCAAGCCACCATCTCGCGGCTGCTGAAGCGGGCCGAGGATGAATCGATCGTCCGCATCACCATCAACGCGCCGCGCGGCACCTATGTCGACCTGGAGACCGGCCTGCGTGAGCGCTTCGGCCTGGCCGAGGCGATCGTCGCCGAATGCGGCGAGGACCGCGAGGACTCGATCCTGGCCGGCATCGGCGACGCCGCGGCACATTTCCTGGAGACGACGCTGGACCCCGGCGAGGTGATCGGCATCTCGTCCTGGAGCGCGTCGCTGCTGCGCATGGTCGACGCCGTCAACCCGCTGAAGCGGGTGGCGGCCGAGCGGGTGGTGCAGATGCTGGGCGGCATGGGCAACCCCGCCGTGCAGGGCCACGCCACCCACCTGACCACCCGCCTGGCCCAGCTGACCGGGTCGCAGCCCCAGCTCCTGCCCGCCCCCGGCGTCGCCGGATCGGCCTCGGCCAAGCGCGCCCTGCTGGCCGATCCCTATGTCCGGGCGACGATCGAGCAGTGGCGCCGCATCACCCTGGCGCTGGTCGGCATCGGCGCGGTCGAGCCGTCGAAGATGCTGGCCAACAGCGGCAACGTCTTCACCGGCGAGGAGCTGGAGGCGGTGGCCCAGGCCGGCGGCGTCGGCGACATCTGCCTGCGCTTCTTCGGCGCCTATGGCGCCCCGGTCCAGACGCCGCTGGACGAGCGGGTGATCTCGATGTCGCTCGACGAGATCGGCACCATCCCGCGCATCGTCGGCGTCGCCGGCGGCGCCCGCAAGGTCGCGGCGATCCGCGGCGCCATGCTGGGCCGCCACATCAATATCCTGATCACCGACCGCTTCACGGCGGAAAAGCTGCTGGCCCAGTCCGACAACGACTTCGCCCGCTAGAAACACATCCGGGAGAGACCCCATGCCCCGCTTCACCGACAAGACCGTCGTCATCACCGGCGCCAGCCGCGGCATCGGCGCTGCCATCGCCCGCCGCTTCGCCGCCGAAGGCGCGTCCGTGCTGCTGGTCGCCAACGAGCCGAGCGTCGCCGACGCCGCGGCCCGGATCGCGCAGGAGGGCGGCCGCACCGCGTCCTTCGTTGCCGACGTCACCGACCCAGCGCAGGTCGCGGCCCTCTATGACGAGGCGGAGCGGCAGTTCGGCAAGGTCGACATCTCGATCCAGAATGCCGGCGTCATCACCATCGCCCGGATCGAGGACATGACCGAGGCGGAGTGGGACAAGGTGCTGGCGGTCAACACCAAGGGCGTTTTCCTGTGCTGCCAGGAGGCGATCCGCCGGATCCGCAAGCACGGCAGCGGCGGCCGGCTGATCAACACCGCCTCGGGCCAGGCGCGGCAGGGCTTCGTGTTCACACCGCACTACGCCGCCTCGAAGTTCGGCGTGGTCGGGGTGACCCAGAGCCTGGCCAAGGAGGTGGCGAAGGAGGGCATCACCGTGAACGCCTTCTGCCCCGGCATCATCGACACCGATATGTGGGCTTACAATGACGCCGCTTGGGGCAAGCTGCTGGGCGACTACAAGCCGGGCGAGCTGATGGCGGAATGGGTCCGCGGCATCCCGATGGGCCGCGCCGGCAGCGGCGAGGACGTGGCCGGTCTGGTCGCCTTCCTGGCCAGTGACGATGCCGCCTACATCACCGGCCAGACCATCAATGTCGACGGCGGCCTGATCATGTCGTGATGGGCGGAGGGCCGGGTTCCGGCTCGTCCTCCTCCGGCGCCAGCAGCTCCATCAGGGCGGCGACCCTGCCGCCCGGCAGCGGCCGGCCGTCGCCGATCATCGCTTCGTCGTTGCCCACCCAGGCCCAGGCCTGGGCCAGCTCCTCCCGGCTCGCGCCGGTGCGGATGATGTCGGCCACCAGCGTCTCCTCGGCCGGACCGAGGATCGCCGCGACATCCTCTGCGCTCAGGGTCATCGCCATGCTCCCATGCGGCTCTTGAGGCTGTAAGGGGAAACTATCGAAGTTTTCCCTCGGTTCCGATCGGGCAGCGGCTTCAATCACATCTCCGGCCAGTCATCCTGTCTCGATCTGGCATTTTCGACCTGTGGATAGGTTTCCGTTCATCTGCTGTTGATGGAGGGAGAAGGTCCTCGCGGCCGGTTCCGGTGCGCGAGGCCGCAGGGTGAAAGGAGGTCTCATGGAGAGCCAGGAACCCCGGCCCCGCGTCCTGATCGTCGAGGACGACACCTGGATCGCCGCGATGCTCGCGGATATCGCCGCATCGGCCGGGCTCGAGGTCGTCGGCCCGGTCAGCACGCTGCGCGAGGCGGTCCAGATCGCCAGCTCGGAACGCCTGGACGCCGCGCTCCTGGACATCGGGCTCGGCCGCACCGAGGTCTATGCCGCCGCCGACGTGCTGGAGGAGCGCGACATCCCCTTCGCCTTCGTCACCGGCCGGTCCGAGGCCGAGATCGAGCTGCTGCATCGCGGCCGCCCGGTATGGACCAAGCCGTTCCTGCAGCAGCAGGTCGCGAACGGATTGAAGGACCTCATCGCGCGGCGCTGAGAGCCTCAGGCTCTGAGCGCCGCCGCCAGGCGCTGCCCGTGCGGCAGGGCCGGCGGCTGGTGCAGTTCGACCCGGGCGCCCGCGGCCGTCCGGCGTTCGGCCCAGTCGGCGATCATCTCCATGCTGGTGTGGTCGATCTGGGCCAGCCCGCCGGCGTCGAGCCGCACGGTCGCATTCGGCGGCAGATCCTCCAGCGCACGCAACAGGGCCGGCAATTGCAGGAAGGTGGCGGCTCCCTCCAGCCGCAGCTCCGCCTCGCCCGAAGGCAGGTCCCGGCGCCGGATGCGCAGCGGCATGCGGCGCAGATGCGGCAGCACCTCCAAGAGCGACAGCGCCAGTCCGACCAGGACGCCGGTCAGGAGGTCGGTCGCCACCACCATGACCACCGTGGCCGCCCAGATCGCCGCCGGCAGCACGCCGTGCCGGTGCAGCAGTTCGCGGACATGCTTCAGGCTGACCAGCCGCCAGCCGGTGACCACCAGCACGCCGGCCAGCGACGCCATCGGCACCTCGCGCAGCAGCCAGGGCAGCAGCGCGACGGCGGCCAGGATCCAGGCGCCGTGCAGGATCGTCGACAGCCGTGTGGCGGCGCCGGCCTGGACATTGGCCGAGCTGCGCACGATCACGCCGGTCATCGGCAGGGCGCCGGCCAGGCCGCAGAGCAGGTTGCCGACGCCCTGGGCCGACAGCTCGCGGTCGTAATTCGTGCGCACGCCGTCATGCATCCGGTCGACCGCGGCGGCGGAGAGCAGAGTCTCGGCACTGGCGATCACGGCGATGACCAGCGCCGCGGCCAGGATACCGCTTTCGCCCAGCCGCGACAGGTCGGTCAGGGTCGGGACCGAGATGCTGGTGAGGATCGCGTCGGGCACGTCCACGCGCTGGACCGGCAATGACAGGGCCACGGTAAGGGCGGTCCCGGCGACGACGCCGACCAGGGCGCCGGGGACGAGGCGGAGCGATCGCGGCCGCAGCTTTTCCCACAGCACCATCGCCAGGATGGTGGCGCCGCCGGCCAGCACCGCCGCGGTGGCGGAGGACCATTGCAGCGGCAAGAGACCCAGGACAGCCGCCGGGATCGCCGCCAGGTTCTGCAGCCCGTCCGGCAGCGGCGTGCGGCCGAACAGCACCTGCAGCTGCGCCGCCACGATCAGCACGCCGATGCCGGCCAGCATGCCGTGCACCACGGCGGGGGAGATGGCGCGGAACCACTTGCCCAGGCGCAGCACGCCGGCGCCGAGCTGCAGCAGCCCGGCCAGCACCAGGATCGGGCCCAGCATCGCCAGCCCGAAATCCTGCACCAGCTGGAACACGATGACCGCGAGGCCGGCGGCCGGGCCGCTGACCTGCAGCGGCGATCCGGCCAGCAGGCCGACGACAAGGCCGCCGATGATGCCGGTCACCAGCCCTTTCTCCGCCGGCACGCCGGAGGCGACGGCGATGCCCATGCACAGCGGCAGGGCCACCAGGACGACGACGATCGAGGCCGGCAGGTCGCGCGCCAGCGAGGACGGAAGGACCCTTGCCATGCCGCCTACTCCGCCGCCAGCCGCGGCATCGACGGCAAGGCGACCGGCAGGCTGCCCGTGTCGTCGATCCGGCCGAACCTGCCGGCGGCGCCGTCATAGGCATGGATCTCGCCGGTCTCGAGCTCGAAGAACCAGCCATGCAGGCGCAGCCGCCCCTGGGCGATCCTGGCCGCGACCGACGGGTGGGTGCGCAGGTGGTTCAGCTGCGCCACCACATTCTCCAGCGCCAGGGCGCGCAGCGTCTCGCGCTCGCCGCGGTCCGGCGGATAGGCCTCGCACACCACCCGGTGGGCGGCGTGGCTGTGGCGCAGCCAAGCGGCGACGTTCGGCATGTCCTGCAGCACCTCGGGGTGCAGCAGGGCCTTCATCGCGCCGCAGTCGGAATGGCCGCAGACCACGATGTCGCGGACGCCGAGCGCCACCACCGCGTATTCGATCGCCGAGGACACGCCGCCATTGGCCTGGGAGAAGGGCGGCACGATGTTGCCGGCATTGCGGCAGCAGAAGATCTGGCCAGGGCCGCTCTGGGTGATCAGCTCCGGCACCACCCGGGAATCGGCGCAGGAGATCACCAGCGCCTGGGGCTGCTGGCCGTCGGTCGCGAGCTTTCGGTAGAGCGGCTGCTGCTGCGGAAAGATCTCGGCGCGGAACCGCGCCATCCCGAGGAAGAGGTCGTCCATCCTTGGCCTCCAATGCATGAGCGAGGGTCGTGCACTGAAAGGATGGGATTCCTGTTTTTCGCATGTGCGAACGGCTCGTGACAAAGTGTTTCAGCGCCTCGGCAGGGTGACCTCCGCGGTCAGCCCGCCGCCCGGCCGGTTGAGCAGCGCCAGCCGCCCGCCCTCGCGCTCCACCGCCTGAACGGCAATGGCCAGGCCGAGTCCGACGCCACCGGTGGCGCGGCTGCGCGATCCTTCGATGCGCTGGAACGGCTCCAGCACCCGTCCCAGCTCGGCCTCGGGGATGCCGGGCCCGTCATCCGAGACGGCGATCGCCATATCGGTTTCGTTGCAATGCAACACGACGCGCGCCGAGCCGCCATAGGCGACCGCGTTGTCGATCAGGTTGGCGAAGGCGCGCTTCAGCCCCAGCGGCCGGGCGTGCAGCACGGCGCGATCCGGCCCTTGATAGACGACGTCCTGCCCGACATCGGCGGCGGCGTCGACCAGCGTGGTCAGCAGCGCCACGAGATCGACCGCGCGCGGCGGCTCCGGGTCGGCGTCGCCCTTGAGATAGGCCAGCACCGAGCCGACCATCTGCTCCATCTCGTCGAGATCGGCCTGCATCTCGGCCTGGACCGGCCGGTCCTCCAGCAGGTCGGTGCGCAGCCGCAGCCGGCCGATCGGCGTGCGCAGATCGTGCGACACGGCGGCCAGGGCCTGGGTCTGGTCGGCGATCAGCCGGGCCAGCCGGTCCTGCATGGCGTTGAGCGCGCGCGCCAGTCGCCGCACCTCCATCGGCCCCTCGACCGCGACCGGGACCGGCCGGCCACGGCCGATCGCATCCGCCGCCCGCACCAATTGGCGCAGCGGTGCCCCGAGCGCGCGGACCAGCAGCGGCGCCGCGATCAGCAGGCAGCTGGCCAGCAGCGCGGTGGAGAGCAGGCTGCGCAGCAGGTCGGGCAGGCCGTGCTGCAGCCGGGTGACGTCGAAGCCGAGCATGGAGCCGTCGGCGAGGCGGAGCTCTCCCCGGACCCGGTGCGGCTCCCCCTCCCCGCTCCCCCGATCCAGGATCAGGCCGCGCCCGGCCAGACCGGAATCGCGCTTCTGCAGCCGCATCTCCAGGTCGCGCAGCCAGGGTGATGCCACGCCTTCCCCGGCTCCGGCCGGACGCTCCGACCAGCTCAGGGTGAGATCGGCGGTGGACAGCGCCTGCGCCAGTTGCGGCCGCTGCCCGGGCGGCACGCTGGACAGCGCCCGCTCGCCGATGGCGAGCCGATCGGCCAGATGGTCGGCCTGGATGTTGCCGGCCTTGTACCGCTCGGCCAGCTCCTGCAGCACCGCGGCGCCGAGGAACTGCAGCAGAACGGCGGACAGGACGAGCAAGGTGAGGCGGCCCAGCAGGCCGCGCGGCCAGACGACGCGGCGGATCACCGGTGCTCCACATCCGCCGTGAACATGTAGCCGACGCCGCGGATGGTGCGGATCAGGGCGCCCTCCGTGCCGCCGGAGCCGAGCTTGCGGCGCAGCCGGCTGACCAGCACATCGACACTGCGGTCCGACGGGCTGCCGAGGCGCGAGCGCGACAGCTCCAGCAGCCGCTCGCGCCCGATCACGCGCTGCGAATGCTCCAGGAAGCTGACCAGCAGGTCATGCTCGGCGCCGGACAGCTCGACCTCCGCCCCGCCGGGATCGACGAGCCGATGGCGGCGCCGGTCGAGGACCCATCCGGCGAAGCGCAGCACCTCGCGGGCGGAGCGGCCGGGGAACGGCTCCAGCGCCGCGCCCCGGCGCAGCGCCGCGCGCACCCGGGCCAGCAGCTCGCGCCGGCCGAAGGGCTTGCTGATGTAGTCGTCGGCCCCGACCTCGAGCCCGACCACCCGGTCCATCTCCTCGCCGCGGGCGCTGACCATGATGATCGGCACCGGGCTTCGGGCCCGGAAAGCCCGGCAGAGATCGAGGCCGTCGGCCCCCGGCAGCATGACGTCGAGGATCAGCAGGTCGACCGGCGCCGTCTCGATCGAATCCCACATCTCGCGGCCGTCGCCGACGCCGGTGGCGCGCAGCCCGTTCTCGCGCAGGATGCGCACGATCAGGGATCGGGTGCCGGGATCGTCCTCGACCACCAGCACGTGGTCGGAACGCAAGGGGCTGGATTCGTTCATCGCGGATCCAAGGGTCCTTTGACAGTGGAAACCGGAACGCATCCTCCCTGTCGACCGCGAACACTCGCGATCGACGTGATTTTCGTTAAAATACTCGACAAAGACCCAGCAGAGACAACAAGCATAGTCTGATCGCGATAGAAGATTTATTCGTGAATCTCAACTGCGATAAGGTCGCATCCATCGCAGGACAAAGAACAATTTAAACTATTCACGATCAGTCGAGCCGAAGGCGAAACGGCAGCGAAGCGAGGCGGTGCAGCTGCGTCGCGTCAGCGCCCCGGCTTCAGCACCGTCCGCGCCACGTCGATGAAGGCGCGCAGCTTCGGCTGGTCCTGGGCCCGCCGCGGGAAGTACAGCAACAGGCCGGGCGTCCGCGGCAGGAACGGCTGCAGCACCTGCTCCAAT
>JAEKLZ010000096.1 GCA_019508225.1 Inquilinus limosus
AGCTTCGGCACCAGGAACAGGCTGATGCCCTTGATCCCGGCCGGCGCGTCCGGCGTGCGGGCCAGCACGAGATGGACGATGTTCTCGGCCATGTCGTGGTCGCCATAGGTGATGAAGATCTTCTGGCCGGTGATGCGGTAGCTGCCGTCCGCCTGCCGCTCGGCCCTGGTCCGCACCGCGCCGACATCGGATCCGGCCTGCGGCTCGGTCAGGTTCATGGTGCCGGTCCAGACGCCGGAGACCAGCTTCGGCAAATAGGTCCGCTTCTGCTCGTCCGAGCCATGCGCCTGCAGCGCCTCGACCGCGCCCTGGTTCAGGACCGGGCACAGGCCGAAGGCCAGGCTGGCCGACTGCCACATCTCCGACACCGCCATCGCTACTGCCCAGGGCAGGTCCTGGCCGCCCCATTCCGCCTCGAAGGGCAGGGCGTTCCAGCCGCCGTCGCGGTATTGGGCATAGGCCTCGCGGAAGCCGGGGGCGGTGCGCACCACGCCGTTCTCCAGCGTCGCGCCCTCGCGGTCGCCGATGGCGTTCAAAGGCGCGATCACCTCGGCCGCCAGCCGGCCCGCCTCCTCCAGCACCGCCTCGACCAGCTCCGGCGTCGTCTCGCTTTTGCCGGGCAGGGCGGCGATGCGGTCGAGCCCGACCAGATGCCGCAGCACGAAGCGCATGTCGGCGAGCGGCGCGGCATAGGCGGTCATCGGACGACTCCCTGGTTCCCCGAAAGCGGCGCGGGGTTTCCCTTTACGTAAAGGGGAGATTTCACCGAACCGGCGCCCAAATCAAGCCCCAGCCGCTTGTCGAGGAAGCTCAAGGCCCGCAGCTCGGCGTCGTCGACCGGGGTCCAGCTCGGGCTCAGCGCCGGCGGGTCGGCGATCGGCTGGGCCCGGTCCAGCATCGCCGTGGTCGGGGCGGTGAAGTCGAAATTGTGCTGCATGCCGGGATAGACGACCAGTCGGACCGCGGCGCCCTTGGACAGCCAGGCGTCGAACAGCGTGTCGCAAGCGGCGGCCGGGGTGACCGTGTCGGCTGCCCCCATCAGCACCAGCAGCGGCGTGTCGCCGACCGGCTGGGTGTTGGTCATGTATTGGTCGCAGCGGGGGTACAGCGCGATCGCCGCGGCGAAATGCGGGGCGGTCTTGGCGATCAGCGTCTGCCGCATCGTCGCCGTCGTCGCGACGGCGGTGGTGGCGCCCTGGGACCAGCCGAGGACGGCGATCTGCTTGGGATTGATTTCCTTGCGAGTTTGCAGATACTCTAGGGCACCCACCGCGTCCTTGACGCGCAGCTCGACCGGGATCGTCGACAGGCCGACCGAGATGATCTCGCGATAGCCGCGCGGGGTGTAGCTGTCGACCAGGAGCATGGCGTAGCCGCTGGCGGTCAGCCGGGTGGCCCAGCGGTCATGCGCCGGGGCGTAGCCGCCGGAACCGTGCAGCCCGACCACGGCCGGGAAGGGCCCCGCGCCCGGCGGCAGGAACAGGCGTCCGGTGATCACCTCGCCGGACAGGCTCTTGAACATCACGGTCTCGGCCGGCGCCATCCCCTGGGCCCGGGCAGGCCGGTGCAGGGCCGGCGCGGCGGCCAGCAGCAGGAGCACGATGCACAGGCGAAACATGGTCAATCCGCTTCTCCGCGCGCAGTGTTCCACGACTTGGTTTTCGAGGGAACCTCGCTAGCAATGAAGCGTTCCCCAATTGCATCGCCTCGTCGGGCTGGTGCAGCCGGAGTGATGAAATGACCGCACAGAAGCCGGCGCGGGACGTTCGGATCGATTTCTTCCGCGGTCTCGCGCTGATCATCATCTTCATAAACCATACGCCCGGGAACATTGCAGGAATGTTCACGCCGCGGATGTATGGGCTGAGCGATGCGGCGGAGATCTTCATCTTCCTGGCCGGGCTGTCCTCGGCCATGGCGTTCGGCCGCAGCTTCGGCCGGGCCGGATTCCTGGCCGGTCTGGGCCGGGTGGCGCAGCGCGTCTGGCAGCTCTACCGCGCCCATATCGGCCTGTTCATCGTCATCTGCGCCATCATCATCGTGGCGAACCGGATGTTCGCCGGGCCGAACTACATCTCGCAGCTCGGCATCGACCGGTTCTTCCAGGACCCGGGCGGGTCGCTGATCGAGCTGCTGTCGCTGCACTATGTGCCGCACTACTTCGACATCCTGCCGCTGTACATGCTGCTGCTGGCGGCGATCCCGGCGATGGTGCTGCTGGCGCGGGTCTCGCCGGCGCTGGTGGTGGCGGTCTCGGCCGTGCTGTATGTCGGCGCGGTGGCCGGCGGCTGGAACCTGACGGCCGACACCACCGACGGCCGCGGCTGGTTCTTCAACCCCTTCGCCTGGCAGGTGCTGTTCGTCGTCGGCTACGGCTATGGCGCCGGCTGGTTCGAGGTGCCGCAGGCGACGCGCGGCCGCATCGCCGTGGCGGGGCTATACCTCGTCTTCTGCGCGGCCCTGGCGCTGTCGCTGGTGCGGCTGGATGGCGGCCTGTTCGCCGGGATGCGCGACATCCTGGAGCCGATGGCGCGCAAGACCGATGTCGGCCCGCTGCGCCTGCTGCACTTCTTCGCCCTGGCCTATGTCGTGGTGGCGCTGCTGCGCGCCGCGCCGGAGCTGATCACCCCGCGGGGGGCGGAGCCGGTGGCGATCATGGGCCGGCATTCGCTGTCGGTGTTCCTGCTCGGCATGGCCCTGTCCTTCGTCGGCGGCATCGTCTTCGACCAGGCGGGCACCGGGCTGCTGCCGCATCTCGCGGTCAATCTCGGCGGCATCGGCCTGCTGTGGGCCTGGGCCCGCGGCGCCGCCTGGTTCAACGGCCAGCCCTGGAAGTCCGGCCGCGGCCGTGCGGCCGCGCCGGTGCCCGCCTTCCGCATCCGTCCGGCCCGGACCGCGCCGATGCCGGCCCCGGCCATGGCCCGGCTGCGCCTGGCCCCGCGCCGGGCGCTGTAGCCGCCGGCCTCGCACGAAGACGGCCGGTGTGCCCGCAGGCGCACCGGCCGTTCGTGTTTCCGGCGCCTAACGCTGGGGGACGTTTCCGAACAGCGGACCCAGCCCCTCGGCGAAGGTCAGGTGGGTAATCACCGCGTCGCGCAGCTTCGGGAAGGGCAGGCCGGCCAGCATCGCCGTCTGCACCGCGGCCATCACCTCGCCGGCCTCGGCGCCGATCATGGTGAAGCCCAGGATCCGGTCGTCGTCGCCGACCAGGGCCTTGAGGAAGCCCTGGGTCTCGTCGGTCGCCTCGGTCCGCAGCACCGCGCTCATCGGCAGCCGCGCCACCCGCGCCGCGACGCCTTGGCGCTTGGCCTCGCCTTCACTCAGCCCCACCCGGGCCAGCGGCGGGTCGGTGAAGGCGACATAGGGGATCAGCCGGTCCCCGGTGCTGCGCGTGCCACCGGCCAGATTGTCGCGAATGATCCGGAAATCATCGACCGACACATGGGTGAATTGCGGGCTGCCGGCGCATTCGCCGATAGCCCAGACCCCCGGCGCCGTGGTCTCCAGCCGGTCGTTGACGCGGATGAAGCCGCGCCCGTCCAACTCGACCCCCGCCTGCTCCAGCCCGATGCCGGCGGTGTTCGGGATGCGACCGACCGCGACCAGCAGGTCGCTGCCGTCGACCCGCTGCTCGCCCGACGCGGTGCGCAGGGTGACGCCGACCTCCTGGCCGGACCAGCCATGCACCTCGGTCGGCTGGGCCCCGAGCAGGACCCGGATGCCTTCGCCCTCCAGGATGCGCCGCATCTCGGCCGCGACGTCCGGGTCCTCGCGCCCCAGCAGCTGCGGCCCGGGCTCGATCACCGTGACCTGGCTGCCGAAGCGGCGATAGGCCTGGGCCATCTCGATCCCGACATAGCCGCCGCCCAGCACGATCAGATGCGCCGGCAGGGTATCCAGCTCCAGCACCTCGATATGGGTCATCGGGCGGGCGGCGGCGACACCGGGGACGTCGGGGATCGCCGCATGCGACCCGACATTGACGAAGACCTTGTCGCCGGCCAGCAGCCGGGTGCCGCCGTCGTTCAGGGCCACCTCCACCGTCTTCGGCGCGGTGAAGCGGCCGCTGCCCATGATCAGCTCGGCGCCGCTCTCGCGATAGGCGTTCAGGTGGAAGGCGATCTCGCGGTCGACCATGTCGCGCTTGCGCCGGCGCACCTGGGCCATGTCGACCGAGATCGGGCCGGTCACCGTGCCGAAGCGGCCGGCCTCGCCGGCCAGATGCGCCACCTTGGCGCTCCACAGCTCGTTCTTGCTCGGCAGGCAGGCGACGGCGGGGCAGGAACCGCCGACCCAGCGGCGCTCCACCACGGCGACGCGCCGGCCCGACCGCGCCAGGTGCCAGGCCAGCAGCTTGCCGCCCTGGCCGCTGCCGAGGATCAGGACGTCGAAATGCTCGGGTTGAGACATGATCGCCTCCGTCTCAGGCCGCGCTGCGGGCGGCGGCTTGCCGCAGGGCCGGCAGCAGCGCCTCCGGCTCGGGCCGGATCGTGTAGTCGGGATTGACGTCGGCATAGAGGATCGTGCCGTCCTGGCCGATCAGGTAGCGGCCCGGCATCGGCAGGGTCCAGCTCGGGTCGTCGTTGAAGGTCGGCAGGTCGTTCTTCAGGCTCTTGTACAGGTCGACCAGATAGTCCGGCAGGCGGAAGCGCAGGCCGAAGGCCGCGGCGACCTCGCCCTTGGGGTCGGACAGGATCGGGAAGGTCAGCCCGTTCTGGCGCACCGATTTGCGGCTGTTCGGCGCCGTCTGCGGCGAGATCGCGACCAGCGTGGCGCCCAGCCGGTCGAATTCCGGTTTGGCCGCCTCCAGCGCCTGCAGCTCCATGTTGCAGTACGGGCACCAGACGCCGCGGTAGAAGCTGACGATCAGCGGCCCTCCGGCCAGCAGCGCGGCCGAGTTGACGACGGCGCCCTCGGGGTCCTTCAGGGCGAAGGACGGCGCCTTGTCGCCGACGTTCAGGGCGCGGCCGGCGGCGCCGGAGGCGATCAGCTCCGCCGTCGCCCGGTGCATGGTCTCGATCACCGACTGCCGGACATTGTAGGGCGGCTTGCCGGCCTCGAAATCGGCCTTGAACGCGTCGAGCCTGGCTTGCAGGGACATCGCTTCCTCCTGGGGCAGGGCCCGCGTCGGGGAATGACGGGGCATCGGATGATGGGGCGCCCCATAGATCATCTATTCCCGACCCCTGGAGGTAGCCGGGTCCAAACGATATGATCCATTCCTCGATGGAATAGATGCCGGAGCCCTGCATGGATCGTCTGGCCGCGATGGAGGCCTTCATCCGCGTCGTCGACGCCGGCTCCTTCTCCGCCGCCGCCAAGCAGATGCGGGTCGGCCAGCCGGCGATCTCCAAGACCATCGCCCAGCTGGAGGAGCGGCTCGGCGTCCGGCTGCTGCTGCGCTCGACCCGCGGCCTGACCCCGACCGAGGCCGGGCGTGCCTTCTACGAGCGCGCCAAGCGGTCGCTGGAGGAGGTGGAGGAGGCCGAGCATGCCGCCCGCGGCGCCGCCACGGCGCTGTCGGGCCGGCTTCGCGTCGGCGCGCCCGTGACCTTCACCCGGCTGATGGTGATCCCGCGCCTCGGCGCCTTCCTGGCGGCGCATCCGGCGCTGGACATCGACATCGTGCTGGACGATCGCCCGATCGACCTGATCGAGGAGGGCATCGACGTCGCGCTGCGCATGGGCCAGCTGCCGGATTCAGGCCTGGCCGCGCGCAAGATCGGGGAGTGTCGCCGGCTGGTGATCGGCACGCCCGGCTATTTCGCGGCGCAAGGCCTGCCGCGGGCGCCGGTCGACCTGCTGTCGCACCAGGTCGTGATCCATGAGCTGCGCGGCAGCGGCCGGTCGGCCTGGACCTTTCGCCGGGGCGAGGAGCAGGCGCCGATCGTGGTCGGCGGCCGCCTGCGCATCAGCGCCGCCGAGGGGGTGCGGGAGAGCGTGCTGGCCGGGCTGGGCCTGGCGATCGCGTCGGAATGGATGTTCGCCGGGGAGCTGGCATCCGGCGCGGTCGTCTCCGCGCTGGACGACTGGCAGCTGCCGCCGGTCGGGCTGTGGGCTGTGTTCCCGACCGGCCGGCAGGCCGGCGCCAAGGCCCGGGCCTTCGCCGATTTCGTCGAGCGGCTGCTGGCAGGCGGCGGCTGCGTTCAATCGTCGCCAGATTCTTTTGCCGCCTTGCCAAGTCGACCGACGGAGTGATCGGCGTGATTCGTGTATTGATGCGGAAGGGGCGCCGGGTTCGAACAGTCATGCCGCCGCCCTGTGGGTAGTTCCAGGGTTCGCCGTAAAGTTGCCATGGAATTGCCTTGATTGGAAAACGGCGTGCCGACTGGCCAAAGGCCGGGCGGATGGAGATGAATATGGTTGCCGGTTCGTTGGGGTCTCGAATCTCACGGGTTGGTCTCGTCGGAATCCTGGTCACCCTAGCGGCCTGCGGGCCGACGCCGTCGGAGTCGCAGCTGAACTACGCCTCGCAGCGCTGCTCCTACGGCGATCCCTATGCCTGCGATCAGGTCGGCCCGCTATCCTACCAGGCCCAGGCCGAGCGGCAGCAGCAGGACACCAACACCGCCGTGGCGGCCGGCCTGCTGGCGGTCGGCGGCATCGCCCTGGGCGCCGCCTTGGCCGATGACGACGATGGCGGCCGCTACTACCACCGCCGCGGCGGCTGGGGCGGCCATCGCGGAGGCTGGGGCGGTCATCGCGGCCACTGGTGAGGCTGGTGCGGCCGGGAGTCATCGCGCTCCCGGCCGTTCCGCTCAGTCGTAGCGCAGCTTCGGGTACCAGTCCGTGCCCCGGCCCTCCGGGGTGCAGTCCAGCACCGTCCACAGCGGCGACGGGTCGGGGGCGCCGCGCGGGTCCTGGCCGGGATCGGCGGTGTCGCCGGTCATCTCCTCGGCCCAGAAGTGCCGGATGGTGCCGTCGCGCCGGGTGAAGACGTGCAGCGCCGGCAGGTCCGACCCGTCGGGCCCGACGGCGAAATAGTCGCGCGAATAGGCGCCGTCGACATCGCTGAACAGGCGCAGGTCGCGCCAGCCGCGCTCCCGCTTCCAGCCGGCCAGGCGGGCGTAGGGCGAGCGCGCGACCACGGCCAGCGCCGCGCGCTGGCCGATATCCGCGGCGTTGCTGTCCCAGGCGTCCAGCAGGTTGGTGCACATCGGGCAGGGGCGTTCGCGCTGCGGCCCGAACATGTAGCTGTAGACCACCAGCGTCTGCCTGTCGCCGAACAGCCCGGCCAGGCCGGTCGGGCCGTCCGCGCCCTCGAAGCGGTACTCGCCGGTCACCGGACCACCGGGTGGCAAGGCGCGGCGCTGGGCGGCGACGTGCTCGATCCGACGCCGCAGCTCGATCTCCTCGGCCAGCAGCGCGGTGCGGGCGGCGCGGTACTCGGCGCTCTCATTCGGAATGCGGACGGGGTTGGCGCGGGCCAGCTCGGCCGCCGGGGTCAGGGTCTTCGCGTCCATCGGGGAGGTCCTCCACGGGTTGACGCACCTGGTCGTCCGGGCGGAGCCGGAATCGACAGCGGCGCCGGATTTCGCCCGCCGCTGTCGCCATCCCCGGTCAGATCACGATGTCGTCCAGGTCGCTGATCAGGCGGGTCCGGCGCGTCGATTCCAGCGAGCCATGCGCGTCGAACGGCCGGATCGCCGAAAAGTCCAGGCCGGTCTCGGCCTCGACCGCCGCGATGGTGGTCTGGATCCGGCGCTTGCGCATCTGGTCGACGGTATAGGCCTTGAGGCCGGAGAACACCTTGGCCTCGTACAGCGCCTGGACATACTGGGTCTGGCCGATGACGAAGGCCGCCGCCGCGACCTTGGTGTCGTGTTTCTGCAGCACCGCGATCTTCCAGAAGGACAGCGGAATCTGCCACGGCCCGCCCTTGCGGCTCTTGCCGTAGAACGGGTCGCTGGCGCGGTAGATCGGACCGGTGAAGACCGTCAGCCGCTTGGCGCTGGTCTGGGCCTTCTCCAGCACATAATCCTCGAGATTGCCCCAGTCGACGTCGTTGTAGGTCTGAACCTGCGGCGCCGCGTTGGTGTAGTGGAACGTGTCCTCGGCCCCCAGCCTGGCTTCGTCATGGGCCTGCGCCGGGTCGGTCGCGGTGCTCCAGCACGGGTCCAGCAGCCGTACCTGGTGGCCGCGGCTGAACTGGACCGGATCCGACCCTTTGCCCTTCTCGTAGAAATCGCCGTCCGGCTGGTACTCGTCGGCGATCCGGACGTCCCGCCGCCAGGTGTTCTGGCGCGGGCCGGGATGGACCAGGGCTCCGCCGCTGATGTTGACGGCCGTGACCAGCGGGAACTTCCGCTGGGCGTGGATCACCGAGGAGAAGTGGTGATAGGCCAGCTCATGGCCCTTGCCGTCGAGCAGCGGCGCGACGTGGCCCTTGGCGACCAGCGGGGCATAGATCCGGTTCAGCTCGATCCGGGTGGTCAGGAAATCGCCGTCATAGCCCTTGACCTCGGTCCAGCGGACCGGCTTGAGCGGCGCGCGATCCGCCTCGAGCGGCCCGGTATCGGCCGACAGCCCCTGCGACAGCGGCGCCAGGCCGAGCGACGCCTCCAGCCGGTCGAGCACCAGCCCGGCCTGCGGCTTCGTGAACCGCTGCTCCTCGAGCAGCCGGAAGATGGCGCTGATCCGGATGCCCTCATTGGCCACCCAGACCGGGTCGTTGGCGATGGCGCCCGGCTTCTGCGGCGCCGGCACCGCCTTGTGGTGCACCGCCAGCACCTGCCACTGGTCGTTGAACACGGGCGCGCCGGACGATCCTGGCTCGGTGTCGGTGGTGTAGTGCAGGAACCGGGTGAGGTCGACATCCGGCACGGTGGCCTGGTCGAGGACGATGATCTGGCTGGCCCGGATGGCGATCTGCTTGGGCTCGCTGTCCGGGTGCTGGACGATGGTCACCCATTCCCCGCCGACCACCTTGCCGGCGACCGGCAGCAGCGGCAGCCGGCCGTAGCGCTCGATCGGCACGCCCTCGTCGGACAGCGGCGTGACGGCGACGAAGGTGATGTCCAGGTCGGGGTTGGTGTAGAAGATCTCGTGCGGCCGCAGGTTGAACCGCACCGGGTCGTGCAGCACGCCGTCGACATCGTGCTCATAGCCGAATTCGACCTCGCACTGGCTGGCCTCGTCGGCGCTGCCCAGAACGTGGTTGTTGGTCAGCAGCAGGCGCGGCCCGACCAGGAAGCCGGTGCCGTACCAGGCGCCGCTGTCGCTCGGCACCTTGATCCGGCAGACCGC
>JAEKLZ010000097.1 GCA_019508225.1 Inquilinus limosus
CGGGGTCCAGGGCGTTCAGAGACGGCATTCCGGATCGGGAAATAACACCACGCGTTTCGCGGCTCCCATGGTGAAATGGGCGAAGGTCCCGCCCGTCCTCCGGAGCATCATGCTCGCATCGCCTTCCGTCTATGAAGCCTGCGCCCGGTTGTTCGAGCCAGGTTCCGGCGCCGCCGATCCTGGCGCAGCCGGCCAGCCGGTGGAAGAGGCCCGGCGGCTTATGGCCGCCTTCGGCGTCGCGCCGGACGGCAGCGACGAGGATGGCCGGACCGCGCGGCTGTTCCGGCTGGCCGCGACGCTCGAGGCCAGCTTCGCGGTGCCGGCGATGGACTATCCCGGCCTGTCGGTCCTCGGCGCCCGGCTGCCGCGGGATCGCTCCGCCGGAGACGGCGCGGCCATCGCCGTCGAGGGCGTGATCGGCTGCGACTTGAGCCCGTGGCGGGCTTTCCAGAAATGCATCGGCGAGGCGGCGGAGACCCTGGCCCTGGCGGTGCCGGGGATCGGCGACGCCGCCCCGGATGGCTCGGCCGAGGATGTCGCCGCCCGCTTCGATGGCCAGATCGCGGCGCGGACCGGCCTGGACTCGGCCGCCGCTCTCGGCGCGGCGCCGGTCCTGGCCGGGGTGGAGCTGGCGACCGGCCGCCCGGTGCGGGTGCCGCGGCCGCTGGTCTTCGGGCGGTCGAGCGGGCTGCGGGCGGCCGTGCCGGTCAGCGAGGGATGCGCCGCGGGTCCGACGCCGGACGACGCCACCCGCGCCGCCCTGTTCGAGCTGGTCGAGCGTGACGTCGTGGCGCAGTGGTGGCATGGCGGCCGGCCGGCCCGTCGGTTGCCCCCGGCGCTGATGGCCGCCGCGATCGACCGGCTGCGCCCCGGGGCCGCCACCCCCTGGCCGCGGCAGGGCTTCGCCCTGGAGCTGGATGCCGCCGGCCTGCCGCTCGCCGTCGTCGCCGCGGCCTCGGTCAGCCCGATCCACGGCCTGGTCGCCTGCGGCTTCGCGGCCCGGCCCGGCCGCGCCGCCGCGCTGGAGGCGGCCGTGCTGGAGATGATCCAGTCCGAGATCGCCAATGATCTCCTGTTCCTCCGGCTGCGCCGGGCCGGACCGGACGCGGATCCGGCGGATCGGGCCCGGCTGGCGGCGAAGCAGCGGCTGGCGCCCGAAGCCCTGCTGGCGACTGCGGTGCAAGGCGACGCCGCTCCCGGCGCCGCCGGCTCCACCCCCCTATCTGGGCTCCTGGCCGTCCTTGCCGGGCGGGGAACGACGATTTTCCGGGTCGATCTGACCCGGGGGGCTGGGATTCCGGTCGTGAAGCTGTTATCGCCGGACCTGCAGCCCTCCTCCCCCGCCGCGATGACGGAGGGGCTGCGCCGGACGGCCAGCGAATTCGGCCGCCCGCTGAAGTGTTTGGAGGATCGACCTGCGATAATTTAATAATTTGTCAGCCCAGTCCGCTGCGGTTTCAATTGTTTCGGGGGAAGGGAGACCGCGGATGGCGGTTCCGGCAACACGGAGCGCGAAGTCTCCGGAACGGTTGGATGTTCCTGCGCCGGAGGCGGGCGGTGTCGAGCGCCTGCGGTTGTCATTGGGCAACGGATTCGATCTCCGCCTCGGGACCGGGGAGCGGATCGAGCTGGGCAGCCGCAAGGCACAGGCGATCTTCGCTTTCATCGCCCTGAGCGGCACGGCAATCGAAAGCCGCGAGCGCGTCGCCGGGGTGTTCTGGAGCGAGAGCGACGGCGACCATGCCCGCGGCTCGCTGCGGCAATGCCTGAAGCAGCTGCGCGACAATCTCGAGGCTGTCCGTCCGGGGATCATCGATATCGGGCGCCAGGACATCCGCATCCGGCGCGAGGTCGTGGACGTCGATCTCGAGCAGGTCGCGAACGATCTGGCCAAGGGAGTCCTGCCATCGGTCCTGGCGCTGGGCATGGCCAATCCGGACCGCATCATGTCCGGCTTCGAGGATCTCGACCGCGAATTCGCCTCCTGGCTCACGGTCTGCCGGCAGCAGTGGCGCAAGGCCTTCATCGGCAGCCTGGAGCGCCTGCTGCACGATCCCGCCTCGGGCGAGAAGATCGCCGCCGAGGCCGCCCATGCGCTGCTCGACATCGATCCGACGCATGAGGAAGCCTACCGCGTCCTGATCCTGCAGCAGGCGCTGCGCGGCAACATCGCCGCGGCGCTGAAGCTGTACAGCACGCTGTGGGACCTGCTGCAGAACGACTACGACATGGAGCCGTCGGAGGAGACGCAGCGGCTGATCGTCGAGATCAAGCAGGGCTCGGTCGACAGCGCGGCCCCGCCGGCCGCGGCACCACCGGTCGCGGCATCGCGGCTTCCGATCATCGAGGTGGACCGGCTGAGCCCCGGCATCCCCGAGGGCGTCGACGACTATGTGGTGCACGGCTTCCGCAGCGAGCTGATCGCCAATCTGGTGCGATTCCGGGAATGGATCGTGGTCGAGCCGCACGACCAGGCCCCGGGGAGTGAAGCGCCGGAACAGCAGGTCGACTACCGCCTGTCCACCGCGTTCCGGCAGAAGGACGACGATCTGCTGATCGTCGTCTCGCTGATCGAGCTGACCCGCAAGAGGTCACTGTGGTCGGAGACCTTCTCGCTGGCCCTGCCGTCCTGGATGGACCAGCAGCGCCAGATCGCCCGGCGCGTCTCGGCGACGCTCGACATCCATATCTCGGCGAACGCCCTGTCGCGGCAGATCGGCGACCGCGACTTCGCGCACGGACCCTATGTCCGCTGGCTGCGCGGCCAGTATCTGCTGAACTTCTGGGAACCCCAGGCGGAGTTCGAGGCCGAGGCGCAGTTCAAGGAAGTGATCCGGGACTGGCCCAGCTTCGCCCCGGCCTATAGCGGCCTGGCCAATATCTACAATTCGCGCCACATCATCCTGCCGGGGGTGCGCCGCGACCGCGCCATGGCCGACGAAGCGCTGTCCCTGGCGCGGCGGGCGGCCGAGCTGGACCCGCTGGACGCGCGCGGGCACCTGACCCTCGCCTGGTCCTACATGATGACGACCCGCTATCCGCAGGCCGACCTGCATCTGGAGCTGGCGCGCGACCTGAACCCGAGCAATCCGTCGGTGCTGATGTCGGCGGCGCAGGGCTTCGCCTTCGTCGACCGGACGGACGTCGCGCTCGACCTCGTGGCCAACGCCTTCGAGCTGAACCCGATGGTCCCGCCCCATCACTGGGCCTATCTGGCGGGCATCCGCTTCCTGCACGGCGACATCGAAGGCTGCGTCGAGGCCGCCGACAGGGCCGGGCAGTCGATCTTCAACATCCCGGCCTGGAAGGCGGCCGCCCTCAGCCTCCTCGGCGACAGCCGGCGGGCGCAGGAGGAGGCACGCCTCTTCCTGCGCAACGCCCGCGACGCCTGGCACGCCAAGATCGAGTGCACCGACGCCGCCATCGTCGAGTGGTTCCTGAGCAGCTTCCCGATCCGCAACGTCGCCCGCTGGCGCGAGCTGCGGGAAGGCCTGATCCAGGCCGGCCTTCCCGCATCCGATGTCGGCGAGGAGCAGCTCTACTGGCCTCACCGGCACTGACCGAAGCTGTAGTCGCCGACGCGGAAGTAGAACATGTCGAGGGCGTCGAGCGCGTTCGCGTCGCGCCGCACCTGCAGGGCGTACTCGTCCGGCAGCGGATAGGGGCCGGGGTACTTCGAGTACTCCTCGATCCGCTGCCGCATCAGGTCGGCCGGCGGCAGCACGACATACAGCGCGTCGTCGCGGCTGACGACCCGGATCTCCTTCCCCGATGCGGCGAAGTTCTCCAGCGTGATGCCGTGATCCTTCAGCAGCTGCAGCGCCTCCGCCGTCGTCGTCGGCTTCGGAATGTCGCCGACCGCCATGCCGACGATCAGCCGCCCGGCGGCCTCACGGTCGTACATGGTCATCTCGACCGGCGCGTGCTTCGGCTTCGAATCGGGCTTGTTGTGGTCCGTCATGGCTTGGTCCTCCTTGTTCGGCAAACGATGTTGCCCTTCCTGTGCGGCGCCGGCCGACCGGCCGCCGCCTAAATCCTCCGCCCCCGCGCCCCGGAGGGCGACGGAGGCGGAGGCTCCCCCACCAGAGTGAGACCGGCGTCGTCAGACGCTGGCCTGTGTCATGGGCCGCGACGGCGCGGCCGGCGGCGGCGGCGATTCGACGAACCCGATGATGTCGCGCATGCTGTCCGGAACGGCGCCGCCCTTGAACAGGACCCGGCTCCAGCGCCGGATCACCCCGGGCTCGACCGTTGTCGATTCCGCCATGGACGCGGCCAGGACCACCTGGGCGACGATCGCCGATCCCAGCGGCCCGAGGCGCCGGCCCTGGTGGCGGACCTCGGCCTCGCGCAGGATGTAGTAGAATAGCGGCGTATCCTCAGCCAGGGCCTCGATCGTCCCGGCCGGGGCGTCGGCGAGCGGGTTGCGCTGGGTCCGCGCATTCATGCTGGCGAGGCCGCCATGGCCGTCGCCCAGCAGCTCCTCCCGCGTCAGCTTCGGGATCCCCAGCCGGTCCGCCAGATGCTGGGCGTTCGGCAGGCTGGACAGATAGGCCCGCGCCAGGTCCCGGAACGGCAGCCCGCCATAGCAGCCCTCATAGATCGGATCGCCGCCGACCATGCGGCGCATGTCGTCATGCGCCATCGCCGACATCGTGTAGAACTGGGCGGTGACCCAGGGGCCGATCAGGTGCGACTGGTTCTCGTCGGCGCCGGTCTTCTCCGGGAAGAACAGGTCCCATTCCAGGATCCAGTCGTTCGGGATCGGGCTGCCCGGGATGCCGCCGTCCCCGACCAGCATGCCGCGCCGGAAGGTCATCAGCCCCTTGAGGCTGGTCTCGGTCAGCGCCAAGGCCCGGTTCAGCGTGTAGGACGGCCGCACCATGGCGTGGCCGAAGCGGAAGGCGGCCATGATGAACTCGGCCGGCAGCGGCGTGTCCGCATCCGCAGCCAGGCGCCGGCCGAAGCCGCCCAGATCCGGCAGGCTCTCGCGCTGGGCATAGGTCCGCCAGACCTCGGGGTCGAGGACATGGCCGAGATAGTCCTGGCGCACCACCGACCGATAGGTCGCGATCACCAGCGCACGGGCGATCTCGAACACCTCGTAATCCGACGGCCGGTGCGGCGAGGCCAGGATGGCGTCGACGATGCGGTTGTGGAAGCGATGCAGCAGGACCGTGATCTGCGACAGGATCAGGTTGTTGTCGTTGCGGATGTCGCCGATCAGCGGCTCGACCGGGCATTGCCGCGGCACATCCGGCGCCGTCGGCGGCAGCGGCCGGAGGTCGGTCGCGTTCGAGGCCGCGTCGAGGCAGGCGATCATCGCCAGGTCGCAGGGCTGCGGCGCCTTTGCCGTGACCGGGTCGCCCGGCACCTCGGGCGCGTTCTTGTCCCAGGTCCGGCCGCCGGTGTAGCCGACCCGCAGCTTCATCCGCAGCGCGTCGGGCCCGCCGGTGCGCTGCTGGTACAGCATCGGCGACCGGAACGGCCCGCCGCGATAGAGGCAGTCGAGATCGAGCGCCGGGCTGGCCCAGAGCGGCCCCGCATTGGCCGAGCGCGACAGCGTGCCGAGATCCGAGAAGGTCAGGTCGTGCGCGATCAGCTGGCCGAGATAGGTGTAGCCGGACGGGACCTCAGGATTGAACGTCTCCGACCCGGCGACGAGCCCGTCCAGATACATCTTGCGGGCCAGACGCTGCAGCACGTCCATGACCAGGGCCTGCGGATGCAGGCCAAGCCGCCCGGCTTCCTGCGCCAGCCGCCAGCCGAAGATGCCGTTGGCCGGCGGCGGGCTGCCCTCGAAATAGGTCTCGGGCTGCTCGAGCCCCTGCGTCAGCGCGGCGTTGCGCTGGCCGGCCCCTGCGAAACCTGAGCCATGCACGTTCGTGCCCTCCCTGGTCGGTACATCGCGATCCGTTGTCGCCGGAGCATTTAGAAGCCGGATCGTGATCGGATCGTGATTCACTTACGGCTTTTCCGCGGCCGGCCGCCGTGCAGGTCAGCCCCGCTGGTCGAGACTGAGCGGATAACGCAGCGGATGGTGGCTGGAAAAGGTCATGTTCACCGTCTGCCCCTGCGGGTCATAGGCGATCTGCTCGATCGTCAGCACCGCGGCCGGGGGCGCCAGCTCCAGCAGCTCCGCCTCCTCCGCATTGGCCAGCCGGGCGCTCATCGTAGTGCGGCCGCGGTCGGGGCGCAGCCGGTAGCGGTCACGCACCTCGGCGTAGAGCGAGCGGTTGCCGGTCGACCAGTCGAGCTCGAGAATCCCCGGCACCAGCCGGGCCGCGAACCAGTCCTGGGTCAGCACCACCGGCTGGCCGTCCAGGCAGCGCAGCCGCTTCAGCATCACCACATCGGCACCGGGCGGCAGGAACAGCGGCCGGGCGATCTCCGCCGGCGCGCGACAGACATAGCCCTCGATCAGCCGGCTGGTCGGACTACGGCCATGCGCCTCGGCGATGGCGGTGAAGCTGCGCAGCAGGTGCAGCTCGTAGGTCTCCTCGCGCCGCGCCACGAAGAAGCCGCGGCCGGGATGGCTGTGCAGCCAGCCTTCCTGCACCAGCTCGCGCACGGCCTGGCGCACGGTGATGCGGCTGACGCCGTACTGCTTTTCCAGTTCGCGCTCCGACGCCAGCTTGGCATCGGTGCCGAGCTCGCCGCGCTCGATCTGCTCACGCAGCCGCTGCTTGATCTGGCGGTAGAGCGGCTGCGGGTCGTCGCGCCGCAGTCCGTCGCCGGCGGGTCCGTCGCTGGCCGAACCGTCTCTGGGGGGGCCGTCGGTCATGGTGCGCGGAAGGGCCTCTCGGAGAGGGCGGACATCACCTGCTGCATACACGCAAAACGGGGCTCCGGCCACAATTGACATGACTGGTTATAACCAGTCATAACTTTGCCGGTTCGCGGGAGGCACCATGAAACTGACCCTGGTCGGCGGCGGCGGAGTCCGCGCCCCTCTGTTCATCGAATCGGCGCTGCGCCGGGCGGAGTGGAGCAACCTGACCGAGCTGTGCCTGCTCGACATCGACGGGCCGCGGCTGGAGCTGTTCGGCGGGCTGGGAGCGGAGATCGCCCGGCGCGAAAGATCCCCCGTCAAGATCACCACCAGCCTGGATCCGGAGCGCGCCCTCGACGGCGCCGCCTATGTCGTGACCACGGTCCGGCCGGGGCTGGAGGAGGGCCGGATCAAGGATGAGCGGATCGCGCTTGCCCATGGCGTGCTGGGCCAGGAGACGACCGGGCCGGGCGGCTTCGCCATGGCGCTGCGCAGCATCCCGACCATCCTGGGCTATGCCGAGCTGCTGCAGCGGGTCAGCCCCGGCGCCTGGCTGTTCAACTTCACTAATCCGGCCGGGCTGGTGACCCAGGCGCTGCGCGACGCCGGCCACGACCGCACCATCGGCATCTGCGACGGCGCCAACGCCGCCCAATCGGCGGTGGCACGTTGGTTCGACGTGCCGGAGAAGGCGGTGCGCACCGAAGTGTTCGGCCTGAACCACCTGTCCTTCACCCGCCGCGCCGAGATCGGCGGCGAGGACGTGCTGCCGCGGCTGCTGGCCGACGATGCCTTCCTGGCC
Source organism: Inquilinus limosus (assembly GCA_019508225.1). Taxonomy (GTDB): domain Bacteria; phylum Pseudomonadota; class Alphaproteobacteria; order DSM-16000; family Inquilinaceae; genus Inquilinus; species Inquilinus limosus_D. The sequence continues at coordinate 7,575 of JAEKLZ010000097.1, forward strand.
GCCTCGGCCCAGAAGGTGTTCAGCCCGCGCGTGGTCCGCCGCCACGGCATGTGGATCAACGAGTACCTCTACTACTTCTACTATGCCGAGAAGGCGGTGGAGGCGATCCGGTCGGACGTCCGCACGCGGGGCGAGGAGGTGCGCGACCTGAATCACGGGCTGATCGAGCAGCTGACGGCGCTGGACTGGCGCCGCAACCCGGAGCGCGCGCTGGAGGCCTATTACGCCTATGCCCATCGCCGCAACGCCACCTATATGCACTATGCCCAGGAGGGCGCGCCGAGCATGGAAGAGGCCGACCGGGCCCTGGCCGCCGGCGCCCATGCGCCGCTGGGCGACGAGGGCGAGGGCTATGCCGGCGTCGCCCTGGACCTGGTGGATGCGCTGGAAACCGGCAAGCCGCTGTACAGCGGGCTGAACGTGCCGAACCAGGGCGCCATCGAGGGCCTGCGCGACGACGACGTGGTCGAGGTCAGCTGCGTCGTCGACCGCGACGGGGTACGGCCCCTGCCGATCGGCCCGATGCCGGAGGCGCAGGCCCAGCTGGTGCACGATATCAAGCGCTATGAGCGGCTGGCGGTCCAGGCGATCCGCGAGCGCGACCGCGACCTGGCGGTCGAGGCGCTGGTGGCGCATCCGCTGGTGCTGTCCTATTCCCGGGCCGAGGCGCTGGTCGACGAATACCTCGCCGCCCACGCCCCCTATGTCGGCAACTGGCCATGACCGGCCCGGCGAAGGATGGCTGCGACGTCGTCGTGGTCGGCGAATACTACTGGGACCTGATCTTCACCGGCCTGCCGGAGGTGCCGCGGCTGGGCGTCGACCTGTTCGCCCGCGACTTCGCCACCCTGCCTGGCGCCAGCTTCACCACCGCCACGGCGCTGCACCGGCTGGGGCTGCGCACCGCCTGGGCCGCCGATTTCGGCACCGATCTGTTCAGCCAGCTGGCCCTGGACGCGGCCCGCAAGGAGGGGCTGGACGACCGGCTGTTCCGCCGGCTGGACCATCCGCTGGAGCGGGTCAGCGCCGCCTTCTCCTTCGCCCATGACCGCGGCTTCGTCAGCTACGCCGTGCGCGACGACTTGCCGCCGACGCCCGAGGCGCTGGCCGCGGCCGCGCCCAAGGCGCTGCTGCTGCAGAGCTTCCGGCTGCAGCCCGAGCTGCTGGCCCTGGCCCGGGCGGCGAAGCGGCAGGGCATCCTGGTCTATCTCGACTGCCAGCACGTGCCGCACCGGATCGACTCGCCCGGCGTGGCCGAGCTGTTCCGCGAGATCGATGTCTTCGCCCCGAACGAATCCGAGGCGCTGGCCTTCACCGGTGCCGCGGATGTCAGCACGGCCCTGCAACGGCTGTCTGGGATGGTGCCGACCGTCCTGGTCAAGCGCGGCGCCGCCGGCGCCATCGGCGTCAGCCGGGGCGAACGCTGCGCCGTGCCGGCCCCGGCGGTGGCCGTGGTCGACACAACCGGCGCCGGCGACAGCTTCAACGCCGGCTTTCTGTACGGCCGGCTGCGCGGCTTCGACCTCCGCGACAGCCTGGCCCTGGCCGCCTGCTGCGGCGCGCTGGCCACCACCGATTACGGCGGCCGGGCGCTGCCGCGCGAGGCCGAGCTGCTGGGGATGATCCGACACGAGGCCCCGGCCTCCACCTGAACGGCGGGAG
>JAEKLZ010000098.1 GCA_019508225.1 Inquilinus limosus
TACTTGCGTTGCCTCTCCCGCCTGGCGGGAGAGGTCGGGCGTCCGCAGGACGACCGGGTGAGGGCTGGCCCGGGCCTCGACAAAGGGCCCTCACCCGGAGCCGCTTCGCGTCTCCGACCTCTCCCGCAAGCGGGAGAGGCAACGCGCTGGTCCGAACCGGGAGCCCGTGCCATGACCGACCTCGCCCCGCTCTACCGCGCCTATATCGACTGCCTGAACCGGCGGGACTGGGCGCGGCTGGGCGATTTCGTCGACGACCGGGCGCGCCACAACGGCCGGGCGTTCGGCCTGGCCGGCTACCGCGCCATGCTGGAGCAGGATGTCCGCGAGATCCCCGACCTGCGCTTCGTCATCGGGCTGCTGGCCTGCGACCCGCCGCTGGTCGCCGCGCGGCTGGACTTCACCTGCACGCCGCGCGGCCGGTTCCTCGGGCTCGACGTCGACGGCCGCACGGTCTCGTTCAGCGAGAACGTGTTCTACCGGTTCCGCGGCGGCCGCATCGTCGAGGTCTGGTCGGTGATCGACCGGGCGGCGATCGCGGCCCAGCTCTAGCGCCCGGCCTATGCCAGCGGCCCGGCTCAGGCGGCCGAACGGGCGTCCGGGCGGCGCGGGAACAGCCGGGTCATCGCCCGGGCCCAGGGGTCGACCGGCTCGGGCGGCTTCGGCGGCACGAAGAACGGGTAGCTGCGGAACGCCAGGCGGTCATCCGGCTTGCCGGCGGTCTCCTCGCGGCACATCACCCAGCTGGTCAGCTCGAACGCGCCGCGCCGCCGCAGGATGTCGCCGCGGATCAGCAGCACCCAGCGGCCGGTCTCGTCGAAATAGCCGTGGTCGATGGCGTCGATCTCGGCCCCGCCGGCCTGGCGCAGCGCCGCGGTCGAGGAATGCTTGAACGGCGCGTCCGGGTCGAAGCCGGCCGGCGCGAAATTGGTGCGCACCGCGTGGATGGCGTCGGACTCGACCGCGCCGGCGGCGAGGGTCCCGCGCACCAGCACCAGGGCGTTGAACGGGCCCTGGACGACCGAGACCCGGACCACCGGCTGCAGCTCGGCCTCCAGCACAAGGTCGTCGAGGCCGGCCGGCATGGCGGCCGGGCCGCGGAGGATCGGATCTCTGGCGTCGAGCATCTGCATGGTGCGTCTCGCGAACCGTGAAGCCCTTCCGAGACCCAGCGAACCACGCGCCGCCCGCCGGCGTCGTCCCACGTTCGTAGGAGGCCGGCGAAAAAAGATGCGGGGCTAGCTGCGGTCGCGCTGCAGCAGCACGGCGACGGCCTGGGCCCGGTTGGCGGCGCCCAGCTTCTCGTACAGGTTGCGCAGGTGGAACTTGACCGTGTTCGGCGACAGGCCGAAGCGGCGGGCCAGCCCCTCGTTGCTCAGGCCCTCGGCCAGGCGCTCCAGCAGCTCGCGCTCGCGCCCGGTCAGGCAGGCCAGCGGGTCGTCCGCCGCGGCCCGGCCGAGATCGAGGAAGGGGAACATCATCCGGCCGCGCGCCACCTCCGCCACCACGTCCAGCAGCCGCTCCGGCGGCTCCGACTTGGACAGGAAGCCGGCGGCGCCCAGCTGCATCGCCGCGCGCGCCACGCCCAGGTCGGCGCCGGTGTAGACCACGATGCGGGGGGCGGCCGGCCTGTCCCGCAGCGCCTGCAGCACGGCGCGGCCGTCGCCATTGGCCATCACCCAGCCGATGATGCCGACATCCAGCTCGAACCGCGCCACGGCGTCGAGGAAGCGCTCGCCGTCGCTGGCCGAGACCACCAGCTCGAACCGCCGGTCCTCGCCGAACAGCGACTGCAGCCCGCGCAGCACCAGCGGGTTCTTGTCGGCGAAACCGATGCGGATCGGGTTCGCCTCGGCCCCGCCCAAGGCGGGGGTCAGGTCGGTGAAGGGCTGCGGCGAAGGGGGCCTGGTCATCCGGGTCGCGGGCAAGGGTTCTGCCGGATGCTATCCCGACCGGGCCCCCGCTGTCCGTCGTCCTTGCGACCAAGACGCCGGGGCAAAGCGGCGCGGAAAAACGCGTGGTGAAAAAATCTTTACAGCCGGCCGGGCGGATGACAGAAGAATTTTCATCCCGCCGCGCCGCGGCCTCCCGATTCCCGGTTCCCGCCGCATGGACCAGGACCCGCCCCAGACCCTGACCAACCGCCTGGCGCAGGGCCTCGACGCGCTGTCGCCGGCGCATCGCCGGCTGGCGGAGTTCGTCCTGCAGCACCCGTTCCGCGCCGCCACCATGGGGATCGAGGAGCTGGCCGGCGCGGCGCAGGTCTCGGTCGCCACCGCCAACCGCTTCGCCCACCGCCTCGGCTTCGGCGGCTTCCCCGAATTTCGCGCCGAGCTGCTGCAGCAGTTCCAGCGCGCCCTGGCCCCGGTCGAGAAGCTGCGCACGGCGCAGCAGGCCGGCGACTCCGCCCGCGACCTGCTGCACCGTGCGCTCGACGGCGCCGCCGCCAATCTCGGCCAGGCCGCCGCGCTGTTGACCGAGCAGGCCTGCGCCGACGCGGTCGACCTGGTGCTGGCCGCGCGAAGGGTGGTGCCGCTCGGCCTCGGCATCAGCGCCCTCACCGCCCGCTTCCTGGCCGAGCTGCTGCAGCCCTACTGCCCGGCGGTCGAGCTGATGGACGGCAGCGGCGGCACCGAGCGCATGGTCCGCCAGCTCCTCCGCCTCGGCCCCGGCGACCTGCTGATCCCGATCTCCGTGCCGCGCTATTCCCGCACCACCATCGACCTGCTGCGCCGGGCCAAGGCCCGCGGCCTGCGCGCGCTGGCCCTGACCGACGGTCCGGCCTCGCCCCTGGCGGCGGAAAGCGACGCCGCCCTGTTCGGCCCGGCCGAGCACGGCGTCCTGCACGGCTCCTCGGTCGCGGTCATGGCGCTGGCCGAAGCCCTGGCCGGCGCCGTCGCCCGCCGCCGCGGCACCATCGCCGGCGAGGCCGAGCTGGCCGAGCAGATCATGCCCTTCCTCCTGGTCGACGACGCCCCCGCGCGCCGTCCCCGCCCACCTGCTCCGGAACGCCGACGATGACCCTCGCCTATTGGAACGGAACCTGGCAGCCGCTGGCCGAGGTCACAGTCTCGCCGCTCGATCGCGGCTACCTGTTCGCCGACGGCGTCTACGAGGTGGTGGCGGTCTATGACGGCCGGATCTTCGAGCTCGACGCCCATCTCGACCGCCTGGCCCGCAGCCTCGCAGCCGTGCGGATCGACCCCGGCCTCGACCGCGCCGGCCTGGCCGCGGTGTTCCAGCGGCTGGCCGCCGACGCGCCGCGCCCGGCCGCGACCATCTACATCCAGGTCACCCGCGGCGCCCCGGCCCAGCGCAGCCACGCCTTCCCGGCCTCCGCCCAGGCCAGCATCCTGGCCTTCGCCGTCGCGCTGAAGCGCCTAAGCCGGGCGCAGCAGGAGGACGGCTTCGCCCTGGTCTCCGCCCCCGACATCCGCTGGCTGCGCTGCGACATCAAGTCGATCGCGCTCCTGCCCTCCGTCCTCGCCGCGCAGCAGGCCGCCGAGGCCGGGGTGCTGGAGACGGTGATGCTGCGCGGCGGCCTGGTCAGCGAATGCGCCGCCAGCAACGTCTTCGTGGTCAAGGACGGGCGGGTGGCGACCCCGGCCGCGGATCACCGCATCCTCGACGGCATCAATCGTCGCATCGCCATCCGGCTGGCCGAGGAGCTCGGCATCGCAATCGAGCAGCGCGACGTGACGGAGGCCGAGCTGCGCGCCGCCGACGAGATCTGGATCACCAGCACGACCAAGGAGCTGGCGCCGATCGTGCGGCTGGACGGCGCCGCGATCGGCTCCGGCCGGCCCGGCCCGGTGTGGCGTCGGGTGCGCGACGCCTTCGACCGCCTGGTCGGGCAGCCGGCATGACCGACGGAGCGGCGCCGCTGATCGAGGTCGACGGGCTGACGGTCCAGTTTCCGACCGATGACGGCATCGTCACCGCGGTCGAGGATCTGAGCTTCGCCATCGCGCCGGGCGAGACGGTGGCGGTGGTCGGCGAAAGCGGCTCCGGCAAATCGGTGACCTCGCTCAGCCTGATCCGGCTGGTCGACTATGGCGGCGGCAGGATCGCCCGCGGCGCGGTGCGCTTCCGCGGCCGCGACGGCAAGCTGCGCGACCTGGCCAAGGCGCCGGCCGAGGCGCTGCGCGCGCTGCGCGGCAACGAGATCGCGATGATCTTCCAGGAGCCGATGACGTCGCTGAACCCGGTCTTCACCATCGGCGACCAGATCGCCGAGGCGGTGATGCTGCACCAGGGCAAGGACGCCAAGGCGGCGCGGGCCGAGGCGCTGCGCATGCTGGAGCGGGTGCGGATCCCGGAGGCGAAGCGGATGCTGGACCGCCACCCGCACCAGCTGTCGGGCGGCATGCGCCAGCGGGTGATGATCGCCATGGCGCTGTCCTGCCGGCCCAGCCTCTTGATCGCCGACGAGCCGACCACGGCGCTGGACGTCACCATCCAGGCCCAGATCCTGCGGCTGATCCGCCAGCTGCAGGGCGAGATGGGCATGGCGGTGATGTTCATCACCCACGACATGGGCGTGGTGGCCGAGGTCGCCGACCGGGTCGTGGTCATGTATCAGGGCCGCAAGGTGGAGGAGGGGGCGACCGAGCAGATCTTCGCGGCGCCGCAGCACCCCTACACTCAGGCGCTGCTGTCGGCAGTGCCGAAGCTGGGCAGCCTGAGGGGCCAGCCGCTGCCCGCCCGCTTCCCGCTGGTCCGGGTCGACGGGTCGAAGGAGCCGCCGCCGGCGCCGCAGGACACGGTGCACGCCGGCAGCCCGCTGCTGGAGGTCGACCATCTCTCGACCCGCTTCGATGTCCGCCGCGGCGTGTTCGGCCGGCTGGTCGCCCGGGTGCATGCGGTGGAGCAGGTCAGCTTCGGCCTCCAGCCGGGGGAGACCCTGGCCCTGGTCGGCGAGAGCGGCTGCGGCAAGTCCACCACCGGCCGCACCATCATGCAACTGCTGGAGCCCTCGGCCGGCAGCATCCGCTTCGAGGGCCGGTCGCTGGCCGAGATGAAGGCGGAGGAGCGGCGCCGGCTGCGGCAGAAGATCCAGTACGTCTTCCAGGACCCCTTCGCCTCGCTCAACCCGCGGCTGACGGTCGGCTTCTCGATCGCCGAGCCGCTGCTGACCCACGGCCTGGCCAAGGGCCGTGCGGTAGAGCAGCGGGTGCGCGACCTGCTGGTCCAAGTCGGGCTGCGGCCGGAGCATGCGCGGCGCTACCCGCACGAGTTCTCGGGCGGCCAGCGCCAGCGCATCTGCATCGCCCGCGCCCTGGCGTCGGAGCCGAAGCTGATCATCGCCGACGAGGCGGTGGCGGCGCTCGACGTCTCGATCCAGGCCCAGGTGGTGAATCTGCTGATGGAGCTGCAGGCGCGGCACGGCCTGTCCTATCTGTTCATCTCGCACGACATGGCGGTGGTGGAGCGGGTCAGCCACCGCGTTGCGGTGATGTATCTCGGCCAGATCGTCGAGATCGGGCCGCGCCAGGCGGTGTTCGAGAACCCGCAGCACCCCTACACCCGCCGGCTGATGGCGGCGGTGCCGGTGGCCGACCCCACCCGGCGCAACCGCGACATGAGCCTGATCGAGGGCGAGATCCCGAGCCCGATCCGGTCCCTGGGCGACGACCCGCTGGTGCGGCCGCTCGAACCCGTTGGGCCGGGCCATTTCGTCGCCCGCCATCGGGTCGGCGATTTCGGCTGAACCGTGAACCAACCAGAGCAAAAGGGGAGAGCAATGAGACAGTGGAGACGAGCCCTGATCGGCTGTGCCGCGGCGGCGCTGCTGGCATTGCCGGGCGCGGCCATGGCGAAGTCCCTGGTCATCGGCATCCAGGAGAACCTGACGGGGCTGGACCCGTCGAATGCCAACGAGACCTCGGCCCAGTCGGCGGCGCGCCTGTTCTACCAGGGGCTCTACGGCTTCGATCAGGACATGAAGCTGGTGCCGCTGCTGGCCGAGAGCTACACGGTCAGCGACGACACCAAGCAGTACACTTTCGTGTTGCGCCAGGGCGTCAAGTTCCAGGATGGCACGGACTTCAACGCCCAGGCGGTGAAGGTCAGCCTGGAGCGGCTGGCCAACCCCGAGAACAAGCTGAAGCGGCAATCGCTGCTGTCGATGCTCGACCATGTCGAGGTGGTCGACGACCACACCGTCAAGGTGCTGCTGAAGGAGCCGTTCGGCGCCCTGGTCAACACCCTGGCCCATCCCGGCACCATGATCATCAGCCCGGCGGCGCTGGAGAAATACGGCAAGGACATCGGCCGCAACCCGGTCGGCACCGGCCCGTTCAGCTTTAAGTCCTGGTCGGCCGACACGCTCGATGCGGTGCGCAACGACAGCTACTGGAAGGGCGCGCCGAAGGTCGACGGCGTCACCATCCGCAGCGTGCCGGAGAATGGCAGCCGCATGGCCATGCTGCAGACCGGCGAGGCCCAGTTCATCACCCCGGTGCCGCCGGAGATGGTGAAGGTGATCAAGGCCAACGCGAACCTCTCGGTGGTCGAACGGCCGTCGATCGTCAACTTCTACGTCGCGCTGAACACCCGCAAGAAGCCGTTCGACGACGTCCGCGTGCGCCAGGCGCTGAACTATGCGGTCGACCGCAATGCCTTCTGCAAGGTGGTGCTGAGCGGCTTTTGCGAGCCGGCGGACTCGCCGATGCCGCCGCCGCTGAAATTCTACGCCAAGCAGGGCGTCTGGCCGTATGACCCGGCCAAAGCGAAGGCGCTGCTGGCCGAGGCCGGCTACGCCGATGGTTTCGAGACCGTGCTGTGGTCCGCCAACAGCACCACCTCGGTCCGCGCCATCCAGTTCCTGCAGCAGCAGCTGGCCGAGATCGGGGTCAAGGTGCAGGTGACGCCGCTCGAATCCGGCGTGCTGTCGCAGAAGATCTGGAGCGTGCAGACGCCCGAGGACGCGACCGTGCAGATGTACTATGGCGGCTGGTCGTCCTCGACCGGCGACGCCGACTGGGCGCTGCGGCCGCTGCTGTGGGGCAAGGGCTTCCCGCCGAAGCTGTTCAACGTCGCCTACTATTCGAACCCCGAGGTGGATTCGGCGCTTGAGGCGGCGGTGGCCACGGCCGATGAGGCAAAGCGCGCCGAGGCCTATGCCAAGGTGCAGGTCCAGGTCTGGCAGGACGCGCCGTGGATCGACCTGGCGGTCGAGCATGTGCTGAGCGCCCAGGCCAAGGACCTGTCCGGCGTCTTCGTCCTGCCCGACCGCGGCTTCGTGGTCGAAGACCCGGCGTTCCAGTAAGCCTCAGACGCTCGCCCTCCGGCGCCGTGCCGGAGGGTGGGCGCCTTCCGGAGCCTCCATGCTGCAATATCTGATCCGGCGCCTGCTCGGCATCGTCCCGGTCATGGCGGTGATCGCCGTCCTGGTCTTCAGCTTCGTCCACATGCTGCCGGGCGACCCCGCGCGCCTGGTGGCCGGGCCGGACGCGACTGCGAACGACGTCGCCCTGGTGCGGTCCGACCTCGGCCTCGACAAGCCGCTGCACGAGCAGTTCCTGACCTTCGTCGGCAATGTCGTGCAGGGCGATTTCGGCACCTCGCTGAAGACCCGCCGGCCTGTGGCCGAGGAGATCGGCGAGCGGCTGATGCCGACGGTCTGGCTCAGCGTCGTCAGCATGGTCTGGGCGGTGATCGCCGGGCTGCTGATCGGCGTGCTCTCCGCGGTCAAGCGCGGCCGCTGGCAGGACTATGGCGGCATGATCCTGGCGGTCTCCGGCATCTCCTTCCCGCCGTTCTGGCTGGGCCTGCTGATGATCGGCGTGTTCTCGGTCGACCTCGGCTGGCTGCCGACCGGCGGCTACGGCACCTGGCAGCATTTCGTCATGCCGTCGATCGCGCTGGGGCTGACCGTGGCCGCGGTGATGGCGCGCTTCACCCGCTCCGCCTTCATCGAGATCTTCCGCGAGGACTATGTCCGCACCGCCCGGGCCAAGGGCGTCTTCGAGCGCTCGGTGATCTGGAAGCACACGCTGCGCAACGCCATGATCCCGGTCATCACCATGGTCGGGCTGCAGTTCGGCTTCCTGCTCGGCGGGTCGATCGTGGTCGAGACCGTGTTCACCTGGCCCGGCCTCGGCCGCCTGCTGGTCGACAGCGTCTCTTTCCGCGACTACCCGGTGATCCAGGCCGAGATCCTGCTGTTCTCGATCCAGTTCATCCTGATCAACCTGGCCGTCGACGTGCTGTACGCCTTCGCCAATCCGGAGATCCGCTACCGATGAGCGCCGTCACCGCCCCCGTCGCATCGGCCGGCGCCGAGAAGGTCCGCTCGCCCTGGCGCGAATTCTGGCGCCGCTTCCGCCGGCAGAAGGTCGGCGTCATCGCCGGCCTGTTCCTGGCGGCGCTGGTGCTGATGGCGATCTTGGCACCCTGGATCGCGCCCTACGACCTCGCTGCGCCGGATTACGAGCGGGTGCTGGAGGGGCCGTCCTGGGCCCATCTCGCCGGCACCGACGCCTATGGCCGTGACATCCTCAGCCGCATCGTCTTCGGCGCCCGCATCTCGCTCGCCGTCGGCTTCCTGTCGGTGACGCTGGGCGGCGTCGCCGGCATCCTGCTCGGCCTGGTCAGCGGCTTCTATGGCGGCTGGGTCGACGGGCTGGTGATGCGGTTCTGCGACGTGCTGCTGGCCTTCCCGGGCATCATCCTGGCGATCGGCGTCATCGCCGTGCTCGGCCCCGGCATCGACAACGTGATCTACGCCGTCGCGGTGTTCAGCGTGCCGGTCTTCGCCCGGCTGGTGCGCGGCAGCACGCTGGCGATCAAGCAGACCGTCTATGTCGACGCGGCCCGAGCGATCGGCGTGCGCCACCGCCTGCTGATGCTGCGCCACATCCTGCCCGGCACGCTGCCCAGCGTGATCGTCTACTTCTCGATGCGCATCGGCACCTCGATCCTGACGGCCGCCAGCCTCAGCTTCATCGGCCTCGGCGCCCAGCCGCCCAGCCCGGAATGGGGGGCGATGCTGGCCGATGGCCGCAGCTATCTCGGCGTCGCCGACCACATCACCCTCTTCCCCGGCATCGCCATCTTCGTCACGGTGCTGGCCTTCAACCTGCTCGGCGACGGCCTGCGCGACGCGCTGGACCCGAAGCTGAAGACCTAGAGGGAGGCATCGGTGACGGCTCGTCTCGCGCGCGATTTCGGCCTGGTCTGCGGCACGCTGCCGACCGGCCCGCTCAATGCCATCACCGA
>JAEKLZ010000171.1 GCA_019508225.1 Inquilinus limosus
GGCTGGGCGTGCAGCGGATGACGGCGCTGTGCGCCAAATATGGCGTCGACGTCGTGCTCGCGGCCGGCGCCGCGCTGCAGGATTATGCCGAGCGCAAGATGCGCGCCGGCATCGCCGCGATCCCGGACGGCACCTACCGTTTCAACGATCGTTTCGACAATCCGGAGCTGGACGGCGAGCTCGACTTCGCGGTCGAGATCACCGTGGCCGGCGACGAGATGCGGCTGCATTTCGACAGCCCGCCGCAGGTCCGCGGCGGCCTCAACGTCGTCTACACGGCGCTGCTGTCGACGGTCTATTACGCGGTCAAGACCGTGGTCGACCCGACCATCCTGCCCAATGCCGGGCTGGCGCGGCCGCTGACGGTGACGGCGCCGGAGGGCACGGTGCTGAACTGCGTCCATCCGGCGGCGGTCAACGGCCGGGTGGCGACCTGCCAGCGCATCGCCGACCTGATCCACGGCGCCCTGGCCCGGGCGGTGCCGGAGCGGCTGACCGCGGCCAGCAATGGCTCCTGCGCCTCCGCCACCTTCATGGGGCGCGACCCGAAGACCGGCGGCCTGTGGGTCTATCTCGAGACCATCGGCGGCGGCAGCGGCGCCCGGGCGGGCAAGGACGGGCTCGACGGCGTCCATGTCCACATGACCAACACCTCGAACCTGCCGGCCGAGGCGCTGGAGCTGGAATACCCGCTGACCCTGCTGCGTTACGAGTTGGTCGACGGCTCCGGCGGACCGGGAACGCAGCGCGGCGGCATGGGGCTGCGCCGGGTCTACCGGGCCGAGGCCGACTGCCGGGTGCATATCGACGGGTCGCGCCTGCGCTCATCCCCCTGGGGGTTGGAGGGCGGGCTGGAGGGCGGCCGCGGCAGCTTCGTTTTCGGCCCCGGCGTCGCCCCGTTCGACCATGGCAATGGCGACCTGAAGCGCGGCGACGTGATCGAGATCGTGACGCCGGGAGCTGGCGGCTATGGCCCGCCCTCCGGGCGCGCGGCCGAAGCCGTGCAGCGCGATCTGGCCGAAGGACGGATCGACCGGGAAACGGCGCGGAGGGTCTACGGCGCCGCCCTCTGAGACCACGACAACAAACAGGGAGAGGTCATCATGCTGTTGTCCCGTCGCACATTGCTCGCCACCGGGCTCGCCGCCGGCACCGTGCTGCCGGCGCTGCGCCGGACAGCCTGGGGCCAGGCGTCGTCGGACACGCTGCGCTTCGGCCTCTCCAGCTATCCGCCGAACCTGCAGCCCTGGGTGAATTCCGGCGGAGCGGCGGGATCGGTCGCGGCGCTGCTCCATCGCGGCCTGTTGTCCTACGCCGCCGACGGCAGCTTGCAGGGCGAGCTGGCCGAAAGCTGGCAGCCGGAGGGCGACAGGGCCTGGGTGTTCCGGCTGCGCCAGGCCTTCTTCCACGACGGCGCGCCGGTCACCGCCGCCGACATCCAGTGGAATATCGAGCAGGTCGCCGGCGAGAAATCGACCGCCTATCTGCGCACCCAACTGCAGGGCGTGAAGCGGGTCGAGACGCCGGACGACCGCACCGTCCGCCTGGTGATGAAGCAGCCGACCGTCTGCGTGCCGCACTGGTTTGCCAACTACTACATGCCGATGGTGGCCAAGGGGTCGACCGCCGACGACCCGCTCGGCATCGGCGCCGGGCCCTTCGTGCTGCAGGGGCAGGAGCGCGGCGTCTCGCTCGACCTCGTCGCCTTCGACAAATACTACAAGCCGGGCCTGCCGAAGCTGAAGGCGGTCAGGATTGTCGCCTATCCCGACGAGAACCTGCGGGTGGCGGCGCTGCAGGCCGGCGATGTCGACCTGATCGACTATGTCCCCTGGCAATCGATGCCGTCGATCGAGGCCGACCAGACCCTGAAGCTGGACAACCAGCTCGGCCCCTTCATGTACCTCACCTTCAACGGCAAGACCGGCCCCTTCGCCGATCCGCGCATCCGCAAGGCGGTGGCGCTGGGCATCAAGCGCGACGAGATCGTGCAGGCCGCCTTCTTCGGCCGCGGCGCGCCGCTGGAGGGCCTGCCCTTCCCGCCGCAGACGCCCTTCTACGACGAGGCTGCGGCGCATGGTTGGCGCTATGACCTGGACAAGGCGAAGGCGCTGCTGGCCGAGGCCGGCGCGGCCGACGGCTTCTCCTGCAAGCTCCTGTCCACCGCCCAGTACGGCATGCACAAGAACACGGCCGAGGTGATCCAGCAGAACCTGGCCGAGCTCGGCATCCAGGTGGAGCTGAACATGCCGGACTGGCCGACCCGGGTCAGCCTGGGCAATCGCGGCCAGTACGAGTTCGCGGTGATGGGCACGGCAATGGAGAGCCCGGATCCGGAAAGCCTGTCCTCCTTCGTCGATTCCTCGCTGTCGCCGTCCTACATCCGCAGCACCGGCATCACCGTGCCCGGGCTGAACGAGCTGCTGGCGGCGGGCCGGGGCGAGTTCGACACGGCGAAGCGCCGCGAGATCTACGCCAGGGCCGGACAGCTGGTGCTGGACCAGGCGCCGATGGTGACGCTGGCCTATCGCGCCCAGGGCTTCGCCATGCGCAAGGCGCTGCAGGGCTTCAGTAACCTGCCGGGGGGCCTCAGCTTCTACTCCGCCAGCACGCTGGACCAGTCCTCCTTCGTCTGAGGGTGAGGATCGCCGCTTATGGAAGGGCAGGCATAGGCAAGCGTGGAGCGCGGGCTTTAGACTGGTCGCCATGATCCCGAGACCGGCCCATGGCTGACCCGACCGCGCCGCCCCCGCCCTTCCTGCCCCCGACCATCCCGTCGCTGATGGAGAGCTCCCGCGCGGTGCTGCGTGTGCTCGCCGCCTCCGGCCCGATCACCCGGCCCCGGCTGGGCGCGATCCTGGAGCTGTCCAAGCCGACGATGTCGGCCGCGGTGTCGGAGCTGAGCGCCGCCGGACTGGTCAGCGAGCACGGGTCGCACAAGGGGGCGACCGGCCGCACCGCCACGATCTACGGCCTGGGTCCGGCCGCCGGCTACGTCATGGGCATCGATGTCGGCGCGGCCCAGGTGCGCGCGGTCGCCCATTCGCTCGACGACCGGCCGCTGGCGACGGTCGAGCAGCCGATCCCACGGCCGAGCGGCGCCACCATCGACGATATCGGCGCCGTGATCGAATCCGTCGCCGCGGCGACGGTCCTGGCGGTCGGCGACCGCCACCGGACGCTGCGCGGCGTCGCCGTCGCCGTGCCGCGCATCGTGTCGACGCACCGGCTGGGCCAGAATCGGCGCAAGGGGCCGGAGGCGGTCCTGGCCCGGCTGCGAGCCCGGATCGCCGCCCCGATCCTGCTGGAGAACAATGTCAACTGTGCCGCGATCGCCGAGCACCATTACGGCGCGGCGCGGAATCACGACGTCTTCGCGTATGTCCAGGTCGGCGTGCGCATCGGCCTGGGCATCATCGTCAACGGTCGCCTCCTGCGCGGCGTCAATGGTGCGGCGGGGGAGATCGGCCGGCTGCCCTTCCCGTGGTCGCCGGCCGAGACCCCGACCCGGGAGGGGCTGGAGCACTATCTGGGCTCGGCCGCGCTGATCCAGCGTTGCGCCGGGGATTGGCCGGCCGGGGACGGGCCGCCGCCGGCCTCGGCCAAGGAGCTGTTCGTCCGCGCCGAGGCCGGGTCGGAGCCGGCCGGGCGGTGGGTGGCGCGGCATGCCGCCGACATCGGCCGGCTGGTGGCCGCCTGCGTCGGCGTGCTCGATCCCGGGCTGATCGTGCTGGGCGGCGGCGTCGGCCAAAACCCTCTGATGCTGCGCGAGGTCCGGCGCGTCGCCGGCGAGCTGACCTGGCGGACCGAGATCGCGGTCAGCAGCCTGGGCGCCAATGGCACGTCGCTGGGCGCGATGCGCCTCGCCGCGGGTTACGGCCTGGGGCTGATCCTGGGCGAGGCCACGCACCCGGCCGTGGTGCTGCCTCCGCTGGCCGCGCCCGGGGAGAGCGCGGCGGCGGAGTAGGGGGCATTCAGACCTCAGTCGGCGACCACGGCCTCAGCTTGGTGTCGGTCTGCCGGTAACGGAAGGTGATGTCGGTCAGCCCGGCGGCGTCCTGCATCGCGCCGACGACCAGCTGGGCGGCGACGATCTGCAGGATTGCGTCGGCCACGGGGTTGCCGAAGCCCGGCACGGGGATCACGGTCAGCCCCTCCGCCGGGGCGATATCGGTGCGCCCGGTGATCAGCACCGCTGGGCAGCCGAACCCGGCCATGTCCCGGGCGATTTGCACCTCACGGCCGTCGCCGAACACGATCAGCCCGGTGCGGCCGTCCTGCGATTCCATCGGCCCGTGCAGGTAGTTCAGCGTGTCCCAGGCCGAGGCCGGCACCCGCACCGCCTCGCGGATTAGCAGCGCGGCCTCGCCCGCCGTGGCGAAGGCGGCGCCGGCGCCGACCAGGTCGATCGAGGCGCGCCGGAACAGCCGGCGCGCGGCGTCCTGTGCCGGGCCCGCGGCCGAGGCCAGCACCGCGGCGACGGCGCCGGGCAGGGCGGCCCAGTCGGCCGACGGCGCGCCGCCGAGCAGCCGGTCCGCCAGCAGGCCGACCGCCAGCAGCGTGCCGGTGTAGCCGGTCGAGCTGCAGCCATTGTCCGCGCGGGAGGCCATGCCGATGGCCAGCCCGGTCATCTCCGCCAGCGGGTTGTCGGTGCCGCGGCAGATGGCCAAGCGCGGCAGGTGCGGCCGCAGGCGCATGACGTCGGCGGTCTCGCGGCTCTGGCCCGAGGCCGAAAGGGCGACGAAGGCGTCCGCCGCAGCATCGACGCCGTCATAGAGGTCGGTGGCGCAATAGGCGAAGGCGCGGGCGCCGCGGCCGCGCATCAGGCTGGCGCCGGCGATGGCGGCTTGGTAGCTGGCGCCGATGCCGGCGAAGCCGATGGCCTTCCCCGCGAAGCCGCCGAGGTCCAGCACCTCGAGCGCCCGGCCGACCGCAACCCGCCCGTCCTCCAGGCTTTCCGGCTGCCGCGCCACGGCGTCGCGATATCCGATTCGCTGCATCACATCTCTCCGATCGCTGCGTCAGTCTCAGGCGGCGGGGCCGAGGGCGCGGCCGGCCAGCGCCAGCGCGCCCAGCACGGGCGGATCGCGCAGGACGACCACGTCGCTGACCGGAGACAGCTCGGCCATCGCCGCCCGGAAGGCGTGCTCCAGCCGCAGCTGCTCGGCGATCACGCCGCCGCCCGCGACCACGCTGGCGGCGTCGGCGCCGCGCCCGATCAGCACCCCGACCAGCTCGGCCAAGGCCCGGGCGCCGTCGGCGATCACGCCGGCCGCCAGGGGCGACCCGGCATCCGCCGCCGCGAACACGGCGCTGGCGTGGCGGCCCCAGACCACGGCGCTGCGCGTCGCGTCCAGCAGCCGGCCGAGCGCGGTCGGGTCGTCGGTGCCGACCGCGCGCATCAGCGCGGTAGTCAGCGCGTCGTCGGGGGCGCCGCGGTCGATCGCGCCGCGCACGGCCCGCGCTGCGTCGCGCACCAAAGCGGGGGCGCTGCCCTCGTCGCCCAGGATCCAGCCCCAGCCGCCGGCCGCAAGCATGCGGCCGTCCGGCGACCGGGCCACCGCGATCGACCCGGTGCCGACGACCACGCCGATGCCGCCGAAGCGGCCCACGGCCGGGGCCATCAGTTCGGCGTCGTTGACCACCTGCACGGCCCCGCCGAGGCATCGGCCCAGCGCCGATCGCAGCGCCGTGCATTGCGCGTCGGTGTCGCAGCCATGGGCGCCGACCGCGGTCGACGCCGGCGCCTCGCCACTGCACAGCGACCGCACCAGCCCGGCCAGCGCCGCCGCGTCGGCTTCGACCTCGCGCACGCGCCAGTCATCGGTCGGCAGGATGCGGTCGGCCACCGTCGTTCCGCCGCGGGCCGCGACGAGGTGGGTCTTGGTGCCGCCGATGTCGACGCCCGCGATGAGTGGATGGCCCAATCTGTCCCCGCCGTCTGCGCCGCGAACCAGCCGGCCGCCGCTGTCATCTAGTTAGTTAGGCAGATTTACAAACTATCTAGCCAGCGGGCAACAACTATGATTTCCTGTCTCCGCAGAAGCACCGCAAGGGTGCAGGGAGGCAACCATGAACATCTTGCGCATCGGGCGCGCGGCCCTGGCCGCGGCTGTCCTGTGGGGTGCCGCATCGGCCGGTGCCGGCGCGGTCGAGCTGTCGTTCTGGACTTGGCGGCAGGAGGACAAGGCCGCCTACAACGAGCTGTTCGCGGACTTCACCAAGGCCTATCCGGACATCACGGTGAAGTTCGAATCCTTCCCGGACGAGAGCTACCCGACCATCGTCTCGGCGGCGCTGGCCGCCGGCCATGGCGGCGACGTGATCCACACCCACGCCTATGGCTGGCTGGAGCAGTTCGTGAAGGCCGGCTATTTCGTGCCGCAGGACGAGGCGACGGTGCCGTCGCTGGCCAACATGCCGCCGGACGCGCTGATCGCCGGCACCTACCGCGCCGATGGCAAGGTCTATTCCCTGCCGTTCGCGTCGCAGACGCTGGGCCTGTTCATCAACAAGGACGTCTTCGCCAAGACCGGCCTGACCCCGCCGAAGACCTGGGACGAGTTCCTGACGGTCGGCAAGGCGCTGAAGGCCAAGGGCATCATCCCGCTGGCCAACGGTCTGGGCACCAGCTGGTTCAACGAGATGTTCGTCGCCATCTTCACCAACCCGTTCCTGGGGCCGGACTTCGTCTCCGACCTGACCACGGGCAAGGCGACCTTCAAGGACCCGCGCTACGTCGCGGCCCTGGGCAAGCTGCTGGAGCTGCGCGACCTGATGCCGCCGGGCTATGAGGGTGTCGACTACGCCACCGCCGGCCAGCTGTTCGTCACCGGCCGGGCGGCGATGCTGGCGGGCGGCAGCTTCGACATCGCCACCTTCCGGGCGCAGGATCCACAGCTGGCGATGGACTTCACAGCCCCGCCGGCGCCCAAGGCCGGCGCCCCCGGCCCGGTCACCAAGTTCTTTGACGGCGGCTACGCCGTGAACGCGGCGTCGCTGAACCGCGAGGCGGCGCTGAAGCTGGTCAACTGGATGGGCACCAAGCCGTTCGGCGACAAGTTCTCGGCGCTGCTCGGCAACATCTCGCCGATCAAGGGCGTGGTCATCGACGACCCGCTGCTGGCCGAGGTCGCGGCCCTGAACCAGACGGCGATGCCGCACATCAACGTCGTCTATTTCCGCTTTCAGAAGCCGACCGGGTCGGAGCTGCTGCAGGGCGACATCACCAAGATGATGGCCGACAGCATCACGCCCGAACAACTGGGCGCGGACCTGACCATGGGCATCGCCAAATGGTACCCGCCGTTCCAGGGCCAGTGAGATGAACCACGGCCGGCGCCATCCGGGATGGCTGCCGCGGCGCCGGTCGCTCTGGATCGCCTTCCTGCTGCTGCCGGCCGCCGCGATCATGACGGTGTTCCTGGCTTGGCCGCTGCTGTCGGCCTTCAGCCTGGCTTTCTACAGCTTCGACGGGCTGAAGCCGTCCGGCTTCGTCGGGCTGGAGAATTTCCGCCAGGTGCTGGCCGAGCCGCCGTTCAGCGACTGGACCTGGAACGCGCTGCGGCACAACGTGGTGGTGTTTGCGGCGCTGATGGTGTTCGAGAACGGCACCGCGCTGCTGCTGGCCTTCGTGCTGCTGAAGGCGCTGCCGGGCCACCGGGTGCACCAGGTGATCGTGTTCCTGCCGGTGGTGCTGTCCTCGGTGATCGTCGGCTTCCTGTGGAAGCTGTTCCTGCATCCCCTGTTCGGCCTGGTCAACCAGGCCCTGGCCCAGGCCGGCATCCAAGGGCCGGCCTGGCTGGGCAATGAGAGCACCGCGTTGGGCAGCATCATCCTGGCCAATATCTGGCACTGGCTGGGCTTCCCCACCCTGGTGCTGCTGGCCGGCATGCAGCGCATCAGCCGCGAGGTGATCGAGGCCGCGCGGCTGGACGGGGCAGGCGACCGCACGCTGCTGCTGCGGATCATCTGGCCGCTGCTGGCGCCCAGCGTCACCATCGTCTGCATCCTGACCTTCATCGGCAGCTTCAACTGGTTCGAGCTGCCCTACATCATGGCCGGCCTGACCGGATCCCCCGGCGGCGCCACCGACGTGCTGGGGCTGTATTTCTATCGCACCGCCTTCGGCAGCACGACCAGCGGGATCCAGGATTTCGGCCAGGGCAGCGCGCTGGCGGTGCTGATGTTCCTGGTCATCGCCGGGGTCACCGCCGTGGCGCTGCGGCTGCTGCGGCGGCGGGAGGTGGAGCTGTGACGGCGGCGGCGGTCGACGCGCCAGGCGGCGCCAGGCTGGGCCGGCGCCGGTCGGCGAAGGCGGGCTTCCTCCAGGCCGTGCTGCTGCTGAACGCCTTCATCATGATCTATCCGCTGGTCGTGATGCTGCTGTCGTCTTTCAAGACCAACGCCGAGATCTTCACCTCGCCCTTCGCCCCGCCGCAGAGCTTCTCCCTCACCAATCTCGAGGCGGTGTGGACCGGCACGAACTTCGTGCGCTACCTGGCCAACTCCGTCATCGTCACCGGCGCCGCGACGTTGGCGATCCTGGTGACCGGCACCATGGCGGCCTACGCCATCGCCCGCTACCGCTTCCGGGGCAACGGGGTGGTGCTGATGTTCTTCCTCAGCGGCATGACCGTGCCGCTGAAGCTGGCGGTGATCCCGCTGTTCATCCAGCTCGACGCGCTGGGGCTGGTCGACAGCCAGGCCGGGCTGGTGCTGGTCTATGTCGCCATGGGCATTCCGTCGGCGGTGTTCATCATGACGGGGTTCCTGCGCAGCCTGCCGCGCGAGCTGGAGGAATCGGCCCGCATCGACGGCGCCGGGGAGCTGCGGGTGATGGTCTCGATCATGCTGCCGCTGGCCCGGCCGGCCATGGTGATCGTGGCGATCCAGAACGCGGTGCCGATCTGGAACGACTTCTTCTTCCCGCTGATCCTGATCACCTCCGACAGCCTGAAGACGCTGCCGCAGGGCCTGACCGTGTTCATGGGCGAGTTCACCACCAACTGGGGCGTGCTGTTCACCGGCCTGTCGCTGGCGGCGCTGCCGGTCACGCTGGTCTATATCGCCCTGTCGCGCCAGTTCATCGCCGGCCTCACCCAGGGCGCGGTGAAGTGACGGCGCCCTGATCCGCGTTGTTCCGGGCTCGCGCTCAAGTTAAAGGTCAGGAATCAATCGGATGGTCGGAGATGTCGCCAGTGGGATGGGACGCGCTCGGGCAGTGGGGTGAAGACGCAGCCCGCATCGAACCGCTCGCCGGCGGGGTTGCCAACGACGTGTGGAGCGTGCGCGTCCGTGGGCAGCTCGCGGTCGGCCGTCTCGGCGCCAGGAGCGACGCCGATCTGGCGTGGGAGACCGAGCTCCTCCAGCACCTCGACCGTGAAGGTCTGACCGTGCCGGTGCCGATTCCGACGACGGATGGCCGGCTGTTCGCGGACGGTCTGGTGGTGATGACCTATGTGGAGGGCGGACCGCCCGAGACGGAAGTCGACTGGCGTCGCGTGGCCGATACGCTCCGCCGGCTGCATCGATTGACGCAAGGCTGGCCGCAGCGTCCGGGCTGGCGATCGTCGACCGACCTCCTGCACGCCGAGACCGGGACGAAGATCGACCTCGCCGCGATGCCGCCCGAGGGCGTTGCCCGATGCCGGGCAGCGTGGGCGCGGCTCGTCGGACGTGAGACATGCGTCGTCCATGGCGACCCCAACCCGCGCAACATCCGCATGACCGCGGACCGGGTCGCGCTGATCGACTGGGACGAGTCGCATGTCGATGTCCCCGACCTCGACCTGGTGCTGCCCCACAACGCCGCCGGTCTCGACGCCGGCGCGCATGACATCGCCGCGCAAGCGTCGGCTGCATGGGAAGCCGCCGTCTGCTGGGACGACGAGCACGCGATCGAGCAGCTTGCCCAGGTCCGGGCGGTCTGAGCCGCGGCAGCGGGAGCCCGCATCGAGGTCGGGCCGCCCACAAAATTCGATCAGTAACGTCGTGAGCCGCTCGGCGCCTGCGCTTTTCCAGCATTGCCGATACCCGGACGAAGGCACTGTCCCGCCGTGGACAAGGCCACTCGCCGCCCCTAGCGTGGCGCCGTTCCGAAGACCCGGGGCGCCCAGGGGGACCAATGGCGGATCTGACTGTCTTCTCCGGAACCGCTCATCCGGGCCTGGCGGCGGAGATCTGCGCCGCGCTGGGCGTGCCGCTCCTGCCGTCCAGGGTGCAGCGCTTCGCCAATGACTGCCTGCAGGTCCAGTTGCAGGCGAATTGCCGCGAGCGCGACGTCTTCCTGGTCCAACCCCTCAATCCTCCGGTCCAGGAGCATCTGGTCGAGCTGCTCCTGATGATCAACGCGGCCCGGGGCGCTTCGGCCTCGCGGATCACCGTGGTCATGCCGCACTACGCCTATGCCCGATCGGATAAGAAGGACGCGCCGCGGATCTCGATCGGCGGCCGGCTGGTGGCGGATCTGCTGACCGCGGCGGGGGCCGATCGGGTCCTGACGGTCACCCTGCACTCACCCCAGGTCCATGGCTTCTTCAGCGTGCCGGTGGACCATCTCCACGCCCTCGGTGAACTCGCCGGCCATTTCCGCCGGTACGACCTCTCCAACGCCGTCGTGGTCTCGCCCGACCTCGGCTATGCGAAGGAAGCCTCCGCCTTCGCGCGGCTGCTGGGCGCCGGGGTCGCCATGGGCGCGAAGCAGCGCTACGAAAACGACCGCGTCGAGATCAGCACCGTCATCGGCGAGGTCCGTGGCAAGGACGTGATCGTCATCGACGACGAGATCGCCAAGGGCAGCACGGTGCTGGAGCTGCTGGGCCATCTCCGCCGCCAGGGCGCACGGTCGATCCGCCTGGCCTGCACGCACGGCCTCTTCTGCGGCGGCGCGCTGGAGCGGCTGGGCGGCCAGGACGACGTGCTGGAGATCGTCTGCACCAACACCATTCCGGTGGACGGGGCCGAGCGCCATCCCAAGCTCGCGGTTCTCTCCATCGCTCCCGCCCTGGCCGAGGCGATGCGCCGGATCCACGCGGGAGAATCCGTCAGCGAGCTATTTCACGCCTAGGAGCTCACGCGAACAAGACGCGCGCCATCACGCATCGTGTTCGCTTTTTGTTCTTGACGCGATGCCGCGTCGCGTGGCATAGTTCAGGCATCGTCAGAGAGTTGCGCCCGCCCGGCACCGCCGCGGCGGGCGCTTTCGTTCCGGGATCCGGACGGGGCATGGACGACTCGGGCTGATTCATCCGTGAGGTGCAGCGGTTGCTGGACCCGTTGGTCAAACGGTTGAGCGAGGACAAATCCAGGCGCTGGGTGCCGACGGAGATTTCGAGTTCCCGCAGGCGGAGAGCCTGGCGGCGCCGGATCATCTCCGCAGAATCACGACATCCCGGTGCATCCGCGCCGCCGACACCTGACCGACGAACTGGCGCTGTACCGACCGCACCGATCCGCATTCCGGCGAACTGCAGCAGCGGCTCGAAGATCGCGAGAGCCACATCATCGAGGCGCTGCGCTACGCCGTCGAAGGCCTGCGGCACGGCACCCACGACGCCTTGATGCGCCGCGTCGGAACGCAGCGCTGAACGCAACACGACAACCGAGCCTGCGGGGCTCTCGGAGGCCGGACTTGTTCCTGGACACGCTGACAAACCTTGTCGCCGGGTTGTTCTCCGGCAAGGACAAGCTGGCGCATGACCGCTTCGGCCTCGTGCCGCAGGATCGCGGGCAGCTCGACGCCGCATATCGGGGCGATTGGATCGCCCGCAAGGTGATCGACGTGCCGCCCTTCGACATGACCCGGGAATGGCGGCGCTGGCACGCCGATCCGGCGCAGATTACGGCGATCGAGGCCGAGGAAGCGCGGCTCGGCGTCCAGCGCAAGGTGGCGCAGGCGCTGCGCCTCGCCCGTCTCTATGGCGGCGCCGCGCTGGTGCTAGGCGCCGGCGACGGCGACCCGGCACAGCCGCTGCCGCCGCTCGGCCGGGGGGCCTTGCGCTACCTGCATGTCATGCATCGCTGGGAGATCGTGCCGGGCGAGATCGACCGCGATGTGCTGTCGCCCGGCTTCGGCGAGCCCGGCTGGTATCAGGTCGCCTCGGCGGGCGGTGCGGGGGTGGGGGGCATTCGGCTGCATCCCAGCCGGGTGGTGCGCCTCTCCGGCGCCGAGCTTCCGGACGGCCCCGGCGCCGATGGCTGGGGCGACAGCGTGCTGCAGGCGGTGATGGACGCGATCCGCCAGGCCGGGCTCGCCACCCAGGGCGTGGCGACACTGATCCATGAGGCGAAGCTCGACGTCATCCGCATTCCCCAGCTGACCCAGAATCTGGCGCAGGACGATTATGCCAAGCGCCTGGTCGACCGCTTCACCCTCGCCAACACGATGAAGGGCCTCGTGAATGCCCTGGTGATCGACAAGGAGGAGGAGTGGGACCGCAAGCAGCTGAGCTTCGCCCAACTGCCCGAGATCATGCAGCAATACCTGCAGATCGCCGCCGGCGCCGCCGATATCCCGGCCACCCGGCTGCTGGGCCAGGCTCCGGCCGGTCTGAACGCTACCGGCGAGGGCGACATCCGCAACTATTACGACCGGATCGCGGCGGAGCAGAGGGTGATGCTGGGCCCGGCCCTACGCCGGCTGGACGAGGCGCTGATCCTGAGCGCGCTCGGCACCCGCCCGCCGGAGATCCGGTGCGAATGGGCACCGCTGTGGCAGCTCGGGGCGGGGGAAGCGGCGGCGATGGCCAAGACCAAGGCCGAGACCAGCTCGCTCTACGCCGCGTCGGGACTGATCCCGTCCGAGGTGCTGGCCCGCGCCGTCCGCAACCAGGTCGTCGAGGACGGCACCTATCCCGGCATCGAGGCCGCCTATGGCGAGGTAGGCGAGGACGCGGAGCCGGCGACCGCCGCCTGATACCGCGGTTCAACCGCATCGCAACGGAGATTCCATGCTCATCACAGACACCGTGGCGCTGGTCGGCGACCGGCGCACCACGCAGGACGGCTATCTGGTCGCGGCCGCCCGCATCGCCCGCACCGGCGTCCAAACCTATCGCGGCGCCGAGATGGGGCGCACCGACCTCGCCGCCGTGCGGGTCTGGCGACCGGAGGAGGAGGTGTTCGCCGCCGATGCCCTGGCATCGATGGCGCACCGCCCGGTCACGCTCGATCATCCGGCCGAGCCGGTGACCTCGGCCAACTGGAAGGCGCACAGCGTCGGCCAGGTCGGCGGCGAGGTGGCGCGCGACGGCGACTACATCCGCGTGCCGCTGGTGCTGATGGACCACGCGGCCATCGACGCCGTCACCGCCGGCAAGCGGCAGCTCAGCGTCGGCTATGTCGCCGAGATCGACTGGACCCCCGGCACGACGCCGGCGGGCGAGCCCTATGACGCCGTGCAGCGCCGGATCCGTGCCAACCACCTGGCCGTGGTCGACGCCGCCCGTGCCGGCCCGGCCTGCCGCATCGGCGATGCCTGGAATCCCATCATGCCCGCCGCCTCGGCGCCCGTCACCCCGGCGGACGAGGCCGCGGCGCTGCGGGTCGCGCTCGAGGCCAGGGACGGCGAGATCGCCGCCCTGATCGCCCGGCTGCGCGATGCCGAGCTGACCCCGGCCCGGCTGGACGAGGCGGTGGCGGCCCGGGGCCGGCTGACGGCCGAGGCCCGGCGGATCGGCGGCGAGGCGCTGGCGGTCGACGGCCGCGGCGATGCCGAGATCCGCCGCGCCGCCGTGGCCGCCCGGATCGGCGATGCCGTCGCCCGGGAGATGAGCGACGCCGCGGTCGAAGGCGCCTTCCGGGTGCTGGCCGCGCCCGCGTCGTCCGGACCGTCGCGACCCGACCCGCTGCGTCAGGTCCTGGCCGACCGGCCGCTCTCCGGCGATGCCCGGAGCGAGGCGCTGCGCCGGCGCGACGCCCGCCTGACCGGGGCGTGGAGATCGACGACTTTCCCCGCGGCCTGATCCGCCGCCTGACATCGAAAGGAGAGACGGTCATGGCCGTCGTGCAGAACAGCTACAGCGAGACCATCCGTCCGGCGGTCGCCGGGATGGTCGCCAACCTGACCAATGCCGATGCCGACACCCGCATCGTCGAGACCGTGGCCGGCATCGGCTTCGGCCTCGCCGTCGGCCAGGGCGTGGGCGCCCGCGGCGCGGTGCTGGGCGCCGCCGCGGCCGCCGGCTTCGTCGGCATCTCGATCCGTGACGTCGTGCTCGATCCATCCGACGGCGACACCTACCAGAAGGGCTCGACCATCGTCGTGCTGACCGAGGGCGACATCTGGGTCGGCACCGGCGGCGCCGTGGCCCCGGGCGACAATGTCGTGTTCGAAGCCGCGACCGGCATCCTGTCCAGCCTGCCGGCCGACGCCACCCATTTCGCCATCGCCGGCGCCCGCTGGATGACCGGCGCCGCCGTCGGCGGACTGGCCGTGCTGCGGCTGGGCGGCGCGCTGCCCTCCGCCTGATCGCCCGACGGCCCAGCCTCTCTCGAAGGAGTCTTCCATGTTCGCATTCGACGCTCAGCAGGCGCTGGGCTTCCTGATCTCCCAGACCTCCGGCATCGAGGCCCAGGCCTACGAGATCCAGTATCCCGACATCCAGTACCCGGCCCTGGTGCCGGTCGACACCTCGGCCAACCCCTGGGCCAAGAGCGTCACCTTCTTTTCCACCGACACGCTCGGCCAGGCGGAGTGGTTCCATCATCAGGCCAAGGACCTGCCGATGGCCGATGTCGAGCGCAGCCGGTACGAGCATCCGGTGGAGATGGCGGCCATTGGTTATCGCTACACCAGCGAGGAGCTGGGCCAGGCGATGCTGGTCCCCGGCCTGAACCTGTCGGCCGACCGCGCCGCCGCGGCCGTGCGCGCCTATGAGGAGTTCATGGACGGCGTCGCCCTGCGCGGCGTGCCGCCCAGCGGCACCGCCAGGGGTTGGACCGGGCTGATCAACGACCCGAACGTCACCGCCGGCCTGGTCGCCAATGACGGGACCGGGGCGTCCACCACCTGGGCCAACAAGACCCCGGACCAGATCCTGCGCGACATCAACGCGCTGCTGACCGGCGTCTACACCGGGTCGCTGACCGTCGAGATGGCGGACACGCTGCTGCTGCCGGTGGCGCGGTTCGACGTCATCGCCACCACTGCGCGCACCGCGACCAGCGACGTCACCATCCTCGAGCATCTGCGCCGGAACAACACCTACACCGCGATCACCGGCGCGCCGCTGACCATCCGTGCCGTGCGCGGCCTGGAGAGCGTGGGAGCCGGCAACACCGGCCGCATGGTCGCCTATCGCCGCGACCCGCAGGTGGTGAAGCTGCACCTGCCGATGCCGCACCGCTTCATGGCGCCGTGGCAGTCCGGCCCGCTGGTGTTCGATGTCCCCGGCATCTTCCGCACCGGCGGGGTCGAGATCCGGCGGCCGAAGGCTTTCCGCTACGGCGACGGGATCTGAGCCGCCCGTCCGATCATGCGCCCGGGGCGGGCGGCCGTCTGACGGCGGCATCTGCGCTTCCGGTGCTCACGGACTTGAACGTCCGCTGCGCGCCGGTTCTCGACGCCACCGCCAGCCGACTCACCCCGAACGCATGCTCGAACAGGCTTCAATGTCTCTTCAGGGAGAAAAGGCCATGCGCATCGCCAACATCTCGCCCGGCCCGCGCTTTCTCTATGCGCGGGGCCGGGCGCGGCTGATCGAGCCCGGCGAAACCGTCGAGCTCGACCTCAGCGCGGCCGAGACGGAGAGCGTCCGGCAGCAGGTCGAGGCCGGGCTGCTGGCGGTGGCCGACCCGGCGACCGGCGGGGAGAAGGTGGCGCGGGCCCGCCGGCCGGGGCGGGGAGGGCGATGATGGACGGGCTCACCCCCGCCGATCTGAAGGCCCGGTTCCCGGACTTCGCCGCGGTCGCCGACCCCGTGGTCCAGACGGCGCTGGACGAGACGGCGCTTCTGGTCGGCGCCGACTGGACCAGCGCGCCGGATGCCCGGCTGGGCCGGCTGCTCCTGGCCGCCCATATCCTGACCCTGGACGGGCAGGGCAGCGGTGCCGAGGCCGCGGCGGTCGCATCCGGCGGGTTCCGCCGGATGCGCAGCGGCGTGCTCGAGCTGGAGCGGTCCGACGCTGCCGACGCGGCGCCGGGCGTGCTGGGCTCGACCGGCTACGGCCGGCGTTTCCTCGAGCTGATGCAGCGCAATGTCCCGGCCGTTGCGGTGGTGTAATTGTGGCCGTTCACCTCGCCTGCAGGCGATCCCGGAACCATGCGGCAAGCTGACTCTCGCCGAGAGAACCAGCGGCCAGAGTTTCGACCGTCTTAACTGCCTCGACCGGATCGAAACGCAGTCGGTAGCCGTTATCCGCCAGAAACAAGCGAGCCACCACCCAGGCGGTCCGCTTGTTCCCGTCGACAAAGCCATGATTGCGGGCCAGACCGAAAGCGTAAGCTGCAGCGAGATCGGCCGCGTCCGGAGTGCCGTAGGCGGCGAGGTTCATAGGGCGAGCCAGCGCCGATTCCACGGCACCAGGATCGCGCACGCCGTCCGGTCCGCCATGCTCGGCGAGTTGCCGGTCATGAAGCGCATACACCAGGTCGGCGCCGACCCAGCGCCAAGCCGTCATTTCGCCAAGGCCCGCAGGACGTCGCGATCCTCATGCATGATCTCTTCGGCCAGGGCCATCTGGCGCTCGAATTCGGGATTGTAAGGCGTCAGGCGATAGCCGCCGCCCGGAGCCTCGGTCAAGTAGACAGTGTCGCCCTTCTTCACCTTCAGACGGGCCATCGCCTCCTTCGTCAGGATAAACCCGGCCGAGGCACCGACCGTCGTAACCTTAAAACTCAGCATAGCGGCCTCCGCCTATATAATAAACATTATATATAACGCTTGTCGGTTATGACAAGTGCTGATGGATCATCCAAATCTGGAGGCGTCATGTCCCTGCTCGACGGATCACTCCGGGCGGTGTTCGGTGCCGCCTTCGCGCCGCTGCTGCTCGACGGCACGCTGCATGTCGCGGTCAAGGATGCGGACGGTG
Organism: Inquilinus limosus; assembly: GCA_019508225.1. GTDB lineage: Bacteria > Pseudomonadota > Alphaproteobacteria > DSM-16000 > Inquilinaceae > Inquilinus > Inquilinus limosus_D. Next base: position 17,035 of record JAEKLZ010000171.1, read on the forward strand.
GGATGATCCTGCCGCCTGTCTTTGCCGATGTTCCGGTCAAGGGCCATCGCGACGAGATCGGCGACCGGCAGCGGGCCGATTGGGGCATCCCGGATCGGGCGGTTCGCCTGATCGTGCTGCAGGCTGGCGTCGCCGCCGCCCCGACGCTCGATGACGAGATCACCCTGACCGGCGGCCGCTGGCGGATCAGCACGATCGCGTGCGATCCGGCCGGTGCCGCCTGGATCCTGACCGGGATGCCGGCCTGATGGCCCGCGTCACGGGTGTCGATCGTCAGATCTCACGTCTCCAGCGGGCCAGCGGGATGGTTCGGCGGGAGGTCGGCAAGGCCGTGGTCGCGGCGGCAGAACTGGTTGCTGCGGAGGCCGTGGCCAGCATCACCGCGAACTGGATCAGCGGACCGGACCACGTTCCATCCGAGCCGGGCGAGCCACCGAATGCCGATACGGGCCGGCTGCACGGCGCCATCGACGTCGAGCGCAGGGGTGAACTGACAGCCGAGGTGGTCTCGGCCGCCCCCTACGCTGCGGATCTCGAATTCGGCACCGCGCGCGTGGCGGCGCGCCCCTATCTTCGGCCGGCTACCGCGAAGAAGCGGAAGGATGCGGTCGCTCTGATCGTCAAGGCCGTTCGCCGCGGCCAGGCGGACAAGTGAGCCCCCGTCGCGTCGTCGAACGGGCGGCATGAGGAGATCGGAGATGCCTTGGATTCACTTCACGGCCGATTTCGACTTTCGGCCATCGCGGCGTCTTGCCCTGGCCTACAGGGCGGGACACACGCTGCTGGTCCCGATTGCCACAGCGGTGGCGGCGGAAAGCGCCGGCGCCGGCCGGCGAGTGCCCAAGCCGAAGGACGAGCATGAGCGGCCGTGATCTCTCCGGCCCGCTGCGCCGCGCGGTGGTCGCCGCGCTGCGGGACGACCCCGGCGTAACGGTCCTGGCCGACACCCGGATCTATGACTATGTCCCGGCGACGGTGTCTTATCCGTTCCTGCGCTGCACCACCATGATCGCGGCGCCATGGGAGGCGACCGGCGGTGTGCAGGGCAGCCTGGTCCGGCTGCAGGTCGATGCCTTTGCCAAGGGCTACGGCCGGGCTTCTGCCGAACCGTTGGCGGCAGCCGTGGTCGCGGCGCTGGATGAAGCCGATCTCGCCATCCCTGACGGCTCGCTGCTGTCGCTGCAATGGCAGCAGACGCGGATGCTCGACGACCCTACGGAGCAGGGCGTCGTCCATGCCGTGATCGAGTTCGACAGCATCGCGGCGCTTTAGCGCCTTCCCATCCATGCCGGTCCCCGGCATGCCCGGCCCCGCCACCCTGCGGGGTCTTTTCGTTCGAGGAGATCCCGATGGCCCAGGCCAAGACCTTCCGCTTTTCCGATGTCATGATCCTGCTCGGCAACGGGGCGACCCCGGCCGAGGTCTTCGCCGCGCCCTGCGGCCTGACCGAGCTGGGCATGACCATCGCCAGTGACACCAATGAGAGCATCATCCCGGACTGCGACAATCCGGACGATCCGGCCTGGAAGATCACCGACATCACCGCGCTGCAGATGACGCTGAGCGGGCAGGGGGTACTGGACCGCTCCGCCCGCAAGACCTGGGAGGACTGGGCTTTCGGCGGCAGCGAGAAGACCGTCCGCTGGGTCTATGACGTCACCGCCGCGGATTTCGGGGGCTACTATCAGGCGCCGGCGATCCTGACCAGCTACCAGGTCACCGCGCAGCGCGGCCAGCGGGCGACGGTGCAGATCGCGATCACCCTCAACGGCAAGCCGGCCTGGACGGCGGCCGTCTGATGACGGGCCAGCCGAACATCGCCGCCGAGGTCGAGCTGGCCTGGGCGGACGGGACCTATCTGTTCGCCCTCAAGCTGAAGCAGATCGAGGAGCTGCAGCGGCTGTGCGGCGCGGGGCTGGGCGAGATCGCCCAGCGCCTGCTGGTCGAGCGGCGGTGGCGCGTCAGCGACGTGGTCGAGACCATCCGGCTCGGCCTCGTCGGCGGCGGCCTGCCCGCGGTGCGGGCACGGGAACTGGTCGACACCTATGTCGACGGCCGGCCGCTGGCCGACCCGCGTGATCCGGCCAATTCGCTGGCGACGGCGCAAGCCATCATCATGGCCGCCTATTTCGGCGTCGCCGAAGCGGCGGAGGAGCCGGAGGGAAAAGCCGAGGCCGCGGCGGACGACGGGATGGATGGGTCGACGTCGTGGCCTTCTACGGCCAAGCCCTCGCAGTCGGCATCCCGCCGCGCGAAGTCGGCGGCATGAGCCTGGCCGAGTTCCTGCTGGCCGGCCGGGCCTATGCCAGGCTGATGGACCCCGCCGGTGCCCCGATCGCGGCGGCGCCCTCCGACGAAGCCTTCGACGGAATGCTGGTCCGGGCGCGAGAGGTCGGCCTTTTCGCCGGGTAGAGGCGGCCGTGCGTCTCTCAGGGACAGAGGGCGCGGATCACGATGATGCTGTCGTCGAACCCTTTCTTCCGGGCATCAAAGCCATTGCCCAGCGCATCGGCGGAAGTCCCCATCTGCTCGGCCACGTCAAGGATGCCCTGCAAATCGGCCTTGTCGATCTTGTACTTGAGCTGCAGAGCAAGAGCCGCGGCGGAAAGGGTCACACGTTGTTGCACGATGGCAGTGATCTGTTTCGAGGCCGTCATCTCAATGTCCACTGAGTTCCTGAACAACGTCTTGAGCACGTCGCACTGCTGCTGCGTGGCGGCCGTGGCGGAGACCGGAAAGGCGATCGCCGCCGACAGGACGACCGATCGGAAGACTCTGCCGGCAGCGAGTCTTGTAAAAAAGTTGTGCATCTTCAATTAGATCCCCCTAAAATAGAAATTCAGCCTCTCACGAATTCATTCCTGTGTCGAGCCCGGTTCTCGCGGAGAAGCCGCCATGCCCCAAACCGCCGATCAGATCGTCGTTGAAGTCACGGCCCTCGCCGGGTCGTACAGCCAGACGATGGTGCAGGTTGCCGACGTCACCATCAACAACATGAAGAAGGCCGAGGACGCCGCTGAGAAGGGGTCCGGCACGATCGGCAAGGCCCTGGAGACGATTGCCGGGCGGGTGCCCGACCTGATCCGGAATCTGGGCCAAGGCCAGAACGCGCTGCACCTGTTCCTGCAGGAAGGGGCACAGATCCTGCCGATCTTTGGGCCTTGGGGCATGGTGCTGGGGGGTGCGCTCGGGGCAATCGATGCGCTCGCCGAGAGCATGGGGGCTTTCGAGCCAGAAGCCGATCGAGCGAAGGCGGCCACCGAGGCCTTCTCGGCGGCGCAGGATGCGCTGAAGGGGGTGCTCAACGAGACATCCCAAGCCTATATCGACGCCCAAGCTGAACTGAGCCTGCTGCAGCAGGGCTATGGCGCGCTCGCCCAGCTTTCCTTGAACGACGCGATCGAGAAGAACAACGCGGCCATCGCGGACTCGTTCGTCCAGATCAAGGAGGCAGGCGACTGGCAGACGATCGAAGACGCCCTTGGTCTGATGGCGGCCTTTGCGCAGACGAACGGCAATAAGGTCGATCAACCCTTCGTCGATCTCCAGTCCGCCATGGCCGAACTAGCCACGACAACCGAGCCGACGCTCGAGCAGATGAATCGGTTCGTCCAGCAGTTGATGGAGATCCGGACGCGGATGCCGGATTCCACGGACGCCGTGGATGGCCTGCTGAAGGCGATCGTAAACATGCTCCCCAAGCTCAAGGAACAGGCCGACAGCCAGCGCGCCCTTGTGCAGTATCAGGCGGCCTTCAGCCAGTCGGCCGGTCGCGCCGCTGAAGTGCTGCAGGTTCTGGGCTTCGGCTTCATCGGCGCCACCACCGAGGCGCTGAAGTTCGGGGAGGCTGTCGAGGGTGCCGCCGGCGCCATGGATGCCCTGTCGAAAGCCAAACCGACCTTTGCCATGGCCCAGGGAGACATCAGCCTTAGCGGGTCACCGAGCGCGCCTGGATTCGGGGTGCTCGGCCAGACATTCGGAGGACAGAATCCGGCCGACCTCGAAAACAGCCCGTTCTCGGATTGGCCCTATGGAAAGGGAGGTCCGGTCACCTCGAAGCGCGGCGGCGGCGGTGAACGCGTCCGGCCGGAATCACAGCTGGACAAATACCTGGAGCAGCTCCGCAGCGAGGCGGCGGTCCTCGGTCTCGTCGGCATCGCACTGAAAGAGAATCAGCTTCTCACCACGGCGCTGGCCAAGGCCAAGGAGGATTTCCGAGCCAAGAACAAGAACGCCACCGAAGAGATGGTGCGCGCCGTCAAGCTGACCGGCGAACAGACCGAGCAAATCAAGGCGCAGGCCCGGCTGGTCGTCGGGGTACCGGACATCCTGAAGCTGGCGCAGGAGAACCTGCCGGAATTCGCGGCGACCAATCAGATCCAGCATCTCACCGAAATGCGGAAGCTGATCGCCGATCCGGCCATCGCCAAGGCCCTGGAGGCCCAGGGGCTGAGCGCAGCCGATGCGACAAGGGCCATCGGCTACGCCATGGAGAAGGCGCGCGAGAGCGCCTATGGCACCTCGGAGGCCATCGGCGCCATCGGCAACGCCATCAACAGCGGCATCCAGGGCGCGGCCAGCTTTGCCGAAGCGCTGCAGAAGATCGGCATCAACCTCCTCAACCTGCTTTCCCAAGGAGCCTTCGGCCAGGGGCCGCTGGGAAAGATTTTCAACAGCATCCTCGGTGTCGGCGCCGGCGGCCTGTTCGGGTTGCTCGGAGGCGGCAGTTCAGCCGTCACCGGGGCGACCAATGCGGCGAACGCCGCCGTCGGCCTCCTTGGAGGGAAGCTCGCCGGCGGCGGCCAGGCGCTTCCGGGCCAACTGTACGAGATCGGCGAGACCGGGCGGGAATGGTTCGCCCCCTCCGTGCCCGGCCAGGTCATCCCCAATCACGTCATCAAGGCCGCGGCCGGGGGCGGTGGCGGGGCCGGCGGGCCGCCGATCAACTTCAACATCAGCCTGGCCGGCGCGAATGGCGACCGGACCATCGCCGAGATCGCCGCAGCTGCCGTCAAGAAGGGCCTGGCCCAGGTTCCCGAGATCAACCGCCAGCACCGGATCCGCTTCGCATGAACGACCCGATGATCATCTACGACTGGCCGCCGATCCTGGTCGCCAACGCAGAGATGTTCCGCATCGACGCCCGCACCCGCTCCGGCGGCGAGACGATCAACGGGCGGGAGCAGGCCGTGTCGTCCGGCCTCGGCCGCTGGGTGGCGCGCCTGACGGTGCCGCTGCACACGCCGGCCAAGATCCGGGCCATGCGGTCGCTGATGGCGCGCCTCAACGGCAGAGCCAATGGCGTCCGCGTCGGACCGTGCGACTGCCGGAACGGCAATCGCCTGACCCCGGCCATCCATGACATCCCCTACAGCGATAGGGCCCGGCACGGCGACGGTGCCGGTTTCGTGCAGGGTGGAACGATGCCGCGCATTGCAGAGAAGGCCGACGCCGGGGCGGTCTTGATCGAGATCGCCAACGGATCGACGGCGCTGCCGGTCCTGGAGGGCTCGTTCATCGGCATCGCCGGCTACCTGTATGTCGTCGTCGGCGTCACGCCGCTGCCGGACGAGACGACGCGCCTGGAGATCCGGCCGAGGCTGCGTGTCGTAGCGCCCGAGGGAGCCCTGGTCGAGTGGTGCCGTGCCCGCGCCCCCATGCGCCTGGCAGCGGACGACAGCGGTGAATTCGAGTTGCAGCTCGCGCGCGTCGGCACGGCGACGCTCGACCTCGTGGAGGTGTGGTGATGCCGCTGTTCACGCAAACCATCCGCGAGCAGGCGGCGGGGCGGCATGTCGTGTGCTCGCTGTTCGTCACCTTCTGGTTCAATGGCAACAAACCGATGCGGGTGTGGGAGGGCGACGGCAGGATCGATCGCGGCGGTTTCTGCTGGCGCGGAATGGGCCACCGGCAGGACGGGGAGGGCAACCCGCTGCAGTCCATCGAAGGCCTCGAGCAGGCCATCAACGGTACGGCGCCGCAGCTCAACCTGACGCTGTCCGGGGTCGACTCCACGATCGTCGCGGCTGCAGGGAAGGACGCCGCCGCGGACGCGATCGAGGGCCGGGACCTGACGATCGCGATCGGCTTCTTCGATGCCACCCAGTCCGCTTTGGTGCCGCTCGACAACCTCGTCCCGCTGGGCACCTGGATCATGCAGAAGCCGAGCTTCACCGCCACGGGCCCCGTGCTGCGCACCATCTCGTTGCCCTGCGAGACCCTGTGGTCTCAGCGCAGCCGCGCTCCGTTCGGAATGCTGACGGATCGCGATCAACAGCGCCGCTTCCCAGGCGACAGGGCGTTGGAGTTCATCCCACGGATGGTCGATCGGACAGTGACATGGCCGGAATTCTAGCCGAGCTCGCCGTGCATTGCCGCGTCGGTGCGTCCGGCGCGTTCGTGCCCGGCCGGATGGATTGCTGCACATGGGCGGCGGATTGGGTGATGTCGCGGACCGATCAAGACCCCATGGCCGCCTGGCGCGGCCGCTATCGCACGGCACTGGGCCTCAAGCGGGTGCTGCGTCGAAGCGGTGGGATGCAAGAGATGCTGGCGGCGGGCATGCGGTCCATCGGCGCGCTGCAGATCGACCCTGCCGAAGCCGTTGCCGGCGACATCGGAATGATCCTGGCCATCAGCCCATCCGGCGACGTCGAACCGTCCGCCGCCATCCGCGGCCAGCTGGGCTGGCTGGCCAAGCTCGGCGACGGTCTTTGGCGCGCGCCCTCGGCCATGGCCGCCTGGAGGCTTCCATAATGGGACCCGCACTCGCCATCGCTATCGGCATCGGCGCCACCGCTGCGTCTGGAGGCGCGATCGCAGCCGGCGCCACCGGTCTCTTCCTGGGGCTAGGGGCCACCGCCTGGACTGCGATCGGTGTCGGCCTGTCCATCGTCGGCACATTGGCGCAGGCCCTCTTGGCGCCTCAGTCGCCACGGCCGAAATTTCAGGACGGCAGCCAGGTCGTCAAGCAGGCGGTGCCCGCGCGGGTGCGCTGCTACGGCCGCTATCGGCTGGGCGGCGCCTATATCGAATATGTCGGCGACGGCGGCGACCTGAAGGTCCTGCTGTGCCATTGCGCCCATGAGATCCAGGGCTTCGTGAAGCACTGGCTGAACGACGAGGTCGTCGACGTCGATCCTGAACCGAAGCACGGCGGCGCTGTGACGACGGAGCCGTACAACAAGTATCGGAAGGATCCGGAATCCTCAGTCTACATCGTCAATTACCGCGGATCGCCCGATCAGACCGTCCTGTTCTCGGTCAGCGAATGGAAAACCTATCATCGAGCGCGAGGGCTGGCCTGCACCTATGTGAAATATGCCGATCTCGGGGCGGAGAAGCAGCAGGAGGTCTTCCCCAATGGGCCGCCAGCATACCGGGCAACGCTGCTTGGAGCGAAGATCTACGATCCGCGGGTCTCGAACGATCCGAACGATCCGTCGAAGTACATCTGGTCGGATAATGCGGCCCTGGTGATCCTCGACTACCTGACCCGCACCGAGAATGGGGTGCCCGTCGGGTTCGGTTTCGGGATGGACCGCATCGACCTGGAAAGCTTCAAGTTTGCCGCGCAGGTCTGCGACCAGGTCATCGCCCGCAAGCCGCATCAGCCGGCCTATCCGGCGGAGAAGCGCTGGCGTGTCTGGGGCGCCTACGAGCTGACCGAGGATCGGAAGACGGTGCTGTCCG